>JBHPCZ010000019.1:0-43293 GCA_042573625.1 Thermodesulfobacteriota bacterium | reverse complement strand
TTCCTTCGATATTCGACATTGGATATTGGATATTCAATATTCAACACACCGGTTGTATGATGCCGCTCTGACCGGGGCACCCCGGATCGGTCGAACCCCTCCGGGGCCTCAACCAGAGGCAGAGGGTTTAGGGCACAACTAAGGGATCCAATCCAAACAATCGTCAACCTTCAATTCTTATATATACCCCTTCTGCCCTAAGAATAGGAGAATCTCCTGAGCCGCCTCATCCGGCGTAAGATCGGTGGTATCGATTCGCACCTCCGGCGATTCAGGAATCTCGTAAGGATCATCAACACCGGTGAATCCCTTGATAAGTCCTGCCCGAGCCTTTGCATACATTCCTTTTCTGTCTCTTTTTTCACATTCTTCAATCGGCGTCGAAACATGAACTTCTATAAATCCGCCATACGCCTCAATGGCTTTTCTGATCTCCAGTCGGGTACCGGCGTATGGCGCGATGGGCGCGCAAATCGCCACACCGCGGTTTTTGGTAATCTCACTGGCAACAAAACCGATGCGGCGGACATTTATATCTCTGTGCTCCTTTGAAAAACTCAACTCACTGGATAAGTTCCGCCGTACAATGTCACCATCAAGAAGGGTAACCGGACGGCCCCCTATTTCCAGAAAACGGGAATAAAGGATCTTGGCCACCGTCGATTTCCCGGCACCTGAGAGACCGGTTAGAAATACCGTGAGGCCCTGTTTTATAGGCGCCGGATAGGCTTTTTGAAGTTCCGCCACTACTTCTGGAAAGGATGCCCACTCAGGAATGTGTAATCCGGAGCGGATCCGATCTCGAATATCTGATCCGGTAAGAGACGTTGTTTGTGTTCCCTTGGGAATTTGATCTGCGGGACGGTACACTTCCTCGTCCGGCAGATAAACCATTTCCTCAAACGCCAGAACGGTTAGGCCGATTTCTTCACTGAAGTCTATCGCCAGCTTGTGGGTTGCATCACTTCCGTAAAACGGTTTGCCCCGGCTGTCATCACCAGGACTTGCATGATCTCGCCCGACAATAAAATGGGTACACCCATAATTTTTTGATATGATGATATGCAAAAGCGCATTCCTTGGACCGGCCATGCGGATGGCCAGCGGCAGGATGCTCAACAGAAAAGAATCCGGAGGGTAATAACGGGTCATCTCCCGATAACATCTGACCCGGGTATAGTGATCGAAATCTTTATGTCTCGCCATGCCGGCAAGGGGTAGACAAAGCAGATTTGCCTGGGCCTGTCGCATGGCATTGATCGTCATCTCGAACTGAGGGCGATGGATAGGGTTCCGCGTCTGGAATCCCACCACCCTGTGCCATCCCAGCTTTTTATAAAGGTGCCGGATCTCTCCGGGTGTCATGCGAAGCTGTTTGAAGTCAAAATGGAGCGGCAGGCTCAGCACTTCGAGTTTGCCGCCGATGTAATAATCCATGGCCGTATTGAAAAGATAATGGACACCCGGATGGCTCTGGTCAAGGGTGCCGTATACCTGTTGCGCTTCTTTCTCACGATCGACAGACCAAATATCTTTAATGTGCATAACAGCGAGAAGAAAACCCTCGGGGTCACGGATCGCAATGGACTGGCCTGCTTCAAGCGTTTGGGCCAGAATATCTGATACGTCGAGACAAATCGGAATAGGCCACAGGATGCCGTTCTGCAGGCGCATGCGGTCAAGCACGGATTCATAATCCGACCGTTCCATAAACCCCGTTAACGGAGAAAAGGCCCCCGTAGCAAGCAGCTCGAGGTCACACAGCTGCCGATCATTCAACGTAATATCCGGCAGGCTCGTTGCAATATCTCTCAATAGCGCCGCTCTTTCCTCATCAACTATAAGATCTACGAGTGTCCCGCCGTGCGGCTCAACTGTTGTTACACTTGTCATATTAAAAGCCTCCGATCATCAAGGTACCAATCTATCGTCCAGCCGCCTTTGAATTCTCCTGAGGGTTCGCAGCCGCTTGCTGCAGAGTGCGAGGTCGAACCATTTGACAAACAATGAAACGAGCGACCCGTGATCGTTTTTTTCGCCGGAAAAAAACTTCCGCTCGATCTCAGAAAGCGCCTCAATGAGATCCTGCCGACCGGGTTCCCGTTTTAAAAGAAACCTGTATATTTCAGCTGCCTTTTCAAAGTGACCCTGGTCTGCATATATCTTGGCCATGGTCGAGGTATAAAAATCGGTATCTTCGCTCATCTGCACCTTCCGCGTTATGGTTTACCGCGCATCGAGACCTCTGAAAAAACCACATCTCTATCTATTTGAGAAGGAGTTTTTATCATTAAGCTTTATAAATTAGCGAAATGGGTGATCAGGTTTTAAAGCGTGTGCTGTTTGAGTGGTTTAAGGATCGTTTGAAAGAACAGACATATTGCACAAATCTCACATCGTAAGAGGCCTTTATTCGTTAAGTAAACCAGTTGTTTTTACTATGAAAGCCTCTTTTCTTTTTTACGAGCCTTTAGCCACGAGTTCACACGGTTTAAAAGATGATTATCCATTGAGCGGCTTAACAGCCAAACTCCCTGTCTGTCATCTATTTGTCATTATCAGCCGGCTTGGCCGTCTTTTTTTCGCCCGTTTTTAGCTTGAGTATCACTTCATCTTTACCGATCACACCGAGTTCCTGCCTCGCCACACTCTCAACAAACTTGGGGTCATGTTTTAAGCGGTCAATTTCACGGTACAAAGAAAGGTTCTCCTGAGACAGCCTTCTGTTTTCTTCGACCAGCGTATCCCTTTCCGCCTTCAGCAAATGAAGGTCAGCCAGTCCGTTGTCACCAAATACAATAAACAGGAGGAGCGTAAAAACCGCCAGTATTGCGAAAGCAATAAAAATGTTCTGTTTTGAACTCACTGGTCTCTATATCCCATAATAGATACCGGATCATATGCGCCCTGAATAGTCCTTTCATTCGCCACGGTGAAATAACACGGCCAAGATATTGTCCAGCTCAGGGCTCTTCAACAAAAAGGAAAATGAACCATAGAGGATTATTCCAATGCCGATGCTCGCCACGAGACCGAATAAAAGACCTGGGAACGATCCGCCCACTGGCGGTATCATATGGTTTTTCATCGCCCAAACAACAACACCCATTATTGCGGAGCAAATCATGGTTTTACCGGCAGATTTTGTAATGTTTCGCCATCCCATCGAGCCAAGCTTTCCTCTTAACGCCCAGACCAAAAGCCCGAGGTTCAGCATCGAGGCCAGTGAGGTGGCCAGTGCAAGGCCGCCGTGTTCCAGCCGGGTCTTCATGAGCACAATTCCCAGCACAATATTGGCCGCAACAGAGACAACCGCCGTGTATACGGGTGTCGTTGTGTCTTGAAGAGAATAAAACGTGGAGACGACAATCCGCACCGCCGAAAACGCCCACAGTCCCACACTATAATACAAAAGTGCGTGTGCGGTCAATCGCGTGGTTTCCGCATCAAAGGCCCCCCTTTTAAAAAGCAGGGCGACAATCGGTTCTCTCAGCACAATCAGCCCCACCATTGCGGGGATGGTGATAAAAAAAACCAGGTTCAGCGCATGGTTAAATGTGTCTTTGAGTCCGGAAAAATCCTCTGCCACCGCCTGTCTGGAAAGGCTCGGCAGAACAGCTGTAGCTGCCGCTATGGCAAAAATGCCCAGGGGAAACTGAACCAAACGATCCGCATAATACAGGTACGAAACGCTCCCTTCACGCAGCAGGGTGGCAAGAAGCGTTCCCACCACGATATTGATCTGATAGACCGCTGCTCCGAATATGGTCGGAAGCATCAGTTTTCCGATTTTCTTGAGTCCTGGATGGTAAATTTTGGCTTTTTGCCAGAAATAAAACCCTTTTTGGATCAGAAATGGCACTTGGAGTGAAAGCTGCAAAATTCCGCCGATAATTACCCCGATAGCCAGTCCTGCGACCGGATCATCCAAATGCGGTGAGATCAGAAACACCGAACCGATCATTGCAATGTTTAAAAAAACAGGGGCAAGGGCCGGCGCGGCAAAATGGCCGAGAACGTTCAATATCCCCATGGACAGAGCGACCAGGCCAATGAAAAAGATATAGGGGAACATGATACGTGTCAGGATGACCGTAAGTTGGAATTTTTCGGGCGAATCAATGAATCCGGGGGCAATGACGCGGATGATTAAAGGCGCCACCAGAATACCGCCAACTGCAGTCGCTGCCAGAAGAATAGAGAAGAGCCTTACCGCTGACCTCGCCAGTTTAAAGGCTTCCGTTTTTCCTTGATTGGACAGGTATTCGGTAAAGACAGGGATAAATGAAATGCTTAATGAGCCCTCGCCAAAAAGCCTCCTCAGGAGGTTGGGAATTCTGAAAGCCACGAAGAAGGCATCTGAACTGAGTCCGGCGCCAAAAAACCACGCAATCACAACATCTCGGATGAAACCGAAAATACGGCTTAGAAGTGTCGCAGAACCCACAACACCCGCAGCCTTTGTTACACGGGTTTTTTCAGAGTCGGGCTGATGTGCGGATTGCTTGATCGGTGGGTTGGCTGATCGGGTCATCGGCTTATTGTGTACCACCCGCCTGTCCAACCCACTCAACGCTTTGAAAATGCATGGATTTCATTTTTCCTCTTTTCGCGCCGGGGATAAATAAAATGCTTGACAGTTATTTATTGATTTTATATTGCTTTGGGTTCTTAGAATATCGATAAGAACGTCTGTCGACTAACAAAACAAATCAAAACACATTTTTTTATTGAAAGGAGTTTATTCAGTTGGCCAATCATAAATCCGCATTAAAACGCGCCCGCCAAAATGAGATCAGGCGGTTGCGCAACAAGTCCCTGAAAACCCGAACAAAAAATGCCACCAAGAGTGTTCGGCGGGCTGTAGATGAGAAATCGATCGAAACTGCTCGAAGCGAACTCGATTCAGCAAAATCTGTAATTGACAAGTCAGCCAGAAAGGGTGTGATTCATAAAAACACAGCCGCTCGGAAAATATCCAGACTCTCCAGACTTGTTGAAACCATCGACGCTTAGATATTGAATCGCTTGGCGAACAGCCTCAATCCGTACGCTACTCGAAACCTTCCGTTTTATAGAAGTAACGTGTAGTCATTGCTTAAAAATCGTCTGTTAATCGGTAGTAAACTCTTTCCGCAATCCTCTTGGAAAGAACTGAAAGCGCATCCAGCCGGTTCCGTTCAGTTTCCTGCTTGAGGGGCATAACGGCATAGGCCTCGCTCTCCGAAATGCCGTTCTTTTTCCATATAATCCTTCCATCCGAGCCTGTTAATTTCAACGAGACTGTAGCCCAGACTCGCCTTTCAAGAGGTGTGTGTGTTCCCTCGCGAGAAATCGTCCGAATACGAATCGATTCAACAGCACCGGAAAGGATGGCGTCGGCCCCGGTTCTGCTGTTTGCCAGAGAATCTTTGCGATTCCTGACAAACTCTTGAATAACATCGTCTGTAAAAAGGACTTCCACACCGGTTTCCATGGTACGATTTTCAAAAACCGTCACGAAAACGCGTTCTACGCCGGAAGGCAGATTTTCTTTCCCTGAAAACCGGTATCCGCAGGCTGATGAAATCAGCAGCAAAAGAAAAATGACCCATGTCTGTCTTCTGTTTAGGCACAAAATAAACTCTTGACTCATTTTTCGCACCCCGATTCTTTAACAAAGCGAGTCTTGAGGGTTGGAGGGTGTTTTGAAACAGCCTCTAAACAATACGCTAAACAACAATATTTACCAGTTTCTCCTTGACAACGATAACCTTTTTAATTGTCTTGCCTTCAATGAATTTCTTTGCACGCTCGTCCGAGATCGCTAATTCTCGCAGGGTATCATCATCAGCGTCTGCACTCACGGTAAATCTGCTTCTGAGTTTTCCGTTCACCTGCACCACAATCAAGAGGTCGTCTTCTAACAGCGCCTCCTCCATATAAGATGGCCATGGTTCCAGAAGAATGTGGGTATCATGTCCCAGAGCCTCCCAAAGTTCTTCACTAAAATGGGGAACAATGGGCGATAAAAGAAGTGCCACGGACTCCATGGAAAATTTCATGACCCCGGCCTTTTCGATGCTTTTGTCTTCCGGGTCTATTCCGTACATCATATTCACGAGTTCCATTATCGCACTGATAGCGGTGTTGAAGTGGAACCTGTCTTCAATATCGTTTGTGACCTTCTTTATGGTCTGATGTGCTTTCTTATATAGATCTTTGAGCTTGCCTGAAAGTTCGTCAGGGCTGCCGTTGAAGGGCGGCATGTCTCGGACCATGTCCATAGTGCTCCTGGCAAAACGCCATACACGATTTAGAAAACGGTACCCCCCCTCAACCCCCTGCTCTCTCCATTCCAGGTCCCTTTCAGGAGGGGCCGCAAAAAGACAGAAAAGACGGGTGGTATCGGCACCGTATTTTTCAAGCAGAGCCTTTGGTTCTATCACATTCTTTTTCGACTTGGACATCTTTTCAACACGACCTTCTTCAGCCTTTTGCCCGCATTTCGTGCAGATCCTGCCGGCTTCATTTTTCTCCACCTCTTCAGGAAACAGAAAGTCGTGCTCCGGACAGGAAAAGGTCTCCTTACAAACCATGCCCTGAGTCAGCAGGCGGGTAAAAGGTTCTTTGCATTTGACAAGCCCAAGGTCATGAAGCACCCGTGTAAAATACCTGGAATAGAGAAGATGTAATATGGCATGTTCAACCCCGCCGATATACTGATCCACCGGCATCCAGTAATCCACCGCCTTGCTGTCAAACATACCCTTGTCGAAATTTGGGCTGCAGTATCGTTCAAAATACCAGGAAGATTCCACAAACGTATCCATTGTGTCGGTTTCTCTTGTTGCCTCAACGCTACCGCATCCGGGGCATTCCGTCTTTACAAAAGAATCGAGGAAGGGCAGCGGCGATCTTCCGTCCTCAAGGATGTCCGCTTCCTCGGGAAGTACAATGGGCAGATCCGCTTCCCGAACAGGTACAATGCCGCATGTCGGGCAATAAACCATGGGGATGGGAGCACCCCAGTAGCGCTGCCTGGAAATGCCCCAGTCTCTCAATCTGAAACTAACGGTTTTCTTGCCCAAATCTCTTTCCTCAAGATAAGATGCGATTTCATCCATGGCCCGGGTATTATCCATGCCATTAAAATGGCCGGAATTGATCATAATCCCTTCTCCGTGATAGGCCTCGGTCATTGTCGCAGCATCAAGATCCTCATTATGCGGCTTTACAACGACAATGATGTCCAGCCCGTATTTCTTTGCGAACTCGAAATCGCGCTGATCGTGCGCAGGCACGGACATAACGGCGCCGGTCCCGTATTCCATGAGCGCAAAATTCGCTACATAGATGGGCATACGATGACCGGTTAAGGGATTGATACAATAAATCCCGGTGAATACACCCTCTTTGTCATAGCTCTCCACAGCCCTGCTCGATCTGTCCTGAAGAGAAATACGCTCAACAAACTCGATTACACTCGATTCATACGGTGTCCCGGCAGTAAGTTTGAGCGTCAAAGGGTGCTCAGGTGCAAGACACATGAAGGTTGCCCCGAAAACCGTATCCTGCCGTGTTGTAAATACAGGCATATAATCATCCGTGTCTTCAATTGGAAACCGAATTTCAGCACCCATGCTCTTTCCGATCCAGTTTCTCTGCATGGTAATAACTTTATCCGGCCATCCGGGGAGTTTATCGCAATATACGAGAAGATCTTCAGCATAGTCGGTTATTCGAAAAAACCACTGCCAGAGCTTTTTCTGGCGAACCGGTTTTCCACACCGCCAGCACATTCCGGCTTCCACCTGCTCGTTGGCCAAAACCGTCTGGCATGGCTCACACCAATTCACGAAAGACTCTTTCCTGTAGGCCATTCCCTTTTCGTACATCTTCAAAAAAAGCCATTGTTCCCATCGATAATATTCGGGGCTGCAGGTGGCAAGCTCCCTTTTCCAGTCATAGGAAAAGCCCAGACGCTTTAATTGAGATCGCATGGTATCGATGTTACCATAGGTCCATCTGGCCGGATGGACGTTGTTTGCGATGGCGGCGTTCTCAGCCGGCATACCGAATGCGTCCCACCCCATAGGATGAAGGACATTGAATCCCCGCATTCTTTTATACCTTGCAACCACATCGCCGATGGTATAGTTCCTCACATGCCCCATGTGAATATTACCGGACGGATATGGAAACATCTCAAGAAGATAATATTTTTCCTTTTCAGGTTGCTCCGTGACCTCAAAAAGTTTTGACGTTTCCCAAAAGGCCTGCCACTTTGGTTCTATGGTCTTCGGGTCGTATCTTTCATCCATTGTTTCTATTTCACCTCTGCTTCGATCAGTCGACCCATCCCCGGATCACTATAGTCACACAAGTCACGGGGATAGGCGAGGAGTGTCCATTATTGTCCGATATTCTTTGTCAAACCGTGACTTCTCATGCCATAATATGACATAAATAGCAAGAGCGAGCCATTTATTAGTGAGCTCTCATCCCGCACAGTGGGAGGTATCAGAAAGCTCCCGCGACGGAGGCATCGCCCTCGGTCTTGAAAACAGTCGCTATTTTACAGTTACCGAATATCCAATATCGAACACTGAATTTCCAATGATGGGGTTTAAGACACCGCCAAGGGGTTCATTAACTATCCAACATTGAGGACATCCCCGAGGTTCCGATTTTGACAGGGCGGGATAGCGCTCGCTGTTTCGGTTCAGAAATCGTTTGACTTGTATCTGACAATCCCATATTCATGAAAAAAATAAAGCGCTTGCGAAGATGCAAAAAGATCGATGACGAAACCAGCGTCGGAGTCCCTGGGCTCGGCGCCTTTTCTAAAACCTAAACTGAGCGATTTTTTATCCAATGAGTATTAAAATCCTTATCAATGCGGTGGATCCTGGAGAATGCAGGATTGCAAAAGTCAAAGAGAGCAAACTGGAAGAATTCCATATTGAAAGCGCTTCAAGAGGAATTACCCACGGCAACATCTACAAAGGGATCATCGCTCACATCGAGCCCAGCCTCCAGGCTGTCTTTGTCGACTATGGCGCGGAGCGTCACGGGTTTCTGCAAAAGCACGAAATTCACAGCGACTACTTTCAAGACCTACCTTCGGGAGATCGTACGCTTCAAAATATTGTTAAGCGAGGGCAGGAACTTCTCGTACAGGTCGTCAAAGATCCGATCATGAAAAAAGGCGCTATGCTCACAACTTTTATATCACTGCCCGGAAGATACGTGGTGCTTATGCCCGGAAGCGAGAACCGGGGTATTTCACGCAAAATAGAAGATGAAAATGAACGGGATCGCCTGAAAGAAATCGTTAAGAATCTGAAATTCCCGGATGGATTCGGGATCATCGTTCGTACTGCGGGGATCAACTGCACAAAAACACTGATATCGAAAGATCTGAGCTACCTCATGCGGTTGTGGAAAAACATCAAAAAGAACGTGATGAAGGAAAAAGCACCCGATCTTCTCTACAAGGAACGGAACCTTGTCTTAAGATCCATACGGGACTATTTAACCCCGGATGTCGATGAAATTCTCATAGACGATGCAGCCGTATACCAGGAAGTTAAGAGCTTTATGAAAATCATATCCCCAAAGCAAGCCAAGATTGTCAAACTGCACAAAGGGGACAAGCCGATATTTACAAAATTTCAGCTCGAGGACCAGATTGCATCCATATTCGAAAGCCGGGTCAGATTGAAGTCGGGTGGATCCATTGTAATAGAACAGACCGAAGCGCTGGTCGCCATAGATGTCAATTCCGGCAAGGCGACCCAGAAAAAATCGATCGAAGAAACCGCGTTTCAGACCAACATTGAAGCTGCCGAGGAGATTGCACGCCAGCTCAGACTGAGGGACTTGGGCGGCCTTGTCGTGTTGGACTTTATCGATATGAGGGATCCAAAACATAAAACAAAGGTCGAAAAAGCCTTGAGAGCCCATGTAAAAACAGACAAGGCCAAAATCAAAACCAGCAGGATCTCCAAGCTGGGGCTGATGGAAATGTCAAGGCAACGGATCCGGCCGTCTATTGAATTCGGCAGTTTTGAATCTTGCAAGTATTGTCATGGAAAAGGCCTGACACCATCTGCCGAGATGCTGGGCATCGGCTTTCTGAGGAAACTGAGTCTTGAAAGCGTGAAAGCAGAAATGTCCAGCCTGAAGGGAATTGTTCCGGTGGATGTCGCAGACTACCTTTTAAATAAGAAACGGAAGGAGATTCATGACCTGGAACTGAGGCGTGATATTAGCATCACGATCGAGGGGGATCACTCGATGATCCGGGGTGAAAGCAGGATTGTTTATGAATAAGAATCATCACCAAAAGAATTGATGATTTTGAAAGGATTCAAGGAGTCAAGGGTCCAAGGGTTCGAGTGAAATGCTTAAAAATTATAAAGAGTTAAAAGTATGGCAGAAATCTTATAAACTCTGTTTGAATATTTATAAAGTAACAAGGAAATTCCCAAAAGAAGAAAGGCAGAATCTGACATCTCAGTCCAAAAGGGCTGCCGTATCGATTCCTTCCAATATTGCAGAAGGATATGGACGAAAAACAACGCAGAATATATTCGGTTTTTATACATAGTCTGCAGTTCAAGCTGTGAGTTAGTGAACCATATTTTACTATCCGGGGATCTGGATTATATAGAGACAGATAAATTAGAAATTCTCATAGAGGAGATAGGGAAAGCTGAAAGGATGCTCAAAGCGCTGATAAAATCGTTGGAGAACAAACGCTTGAACCCTTGACCCCTTGAATCCTCGAACCCTTTTCTCCAACTAAATTGGAAAATTGTTTTTTCGATTCCCTTATGAAGGAGGGGATGATGCTTGAAGAAAACACCGGCAAATCATATAAACTTTCAGGAATTATCATAACCCTCGCAATTATTCTCGCATTGGGTGTGGCAGGCTTTATGTTGTGGCAACAACGGACGAAGAAGCCCGTCGCCGACGAGACGCCTGAAAAAACCCGTGTACAGGCTAAGCCCCAGCCGGTTATCGATTATGGCAAACTGGAAAAAGACAAAGACCTGAAAGCGCTGATGCAAAAACGCAAAGCGGAATATGGAGTTGAAAAAGGAATTGATATTATTGTCAAATCTGACGAATCCCTTAAGGTCGGTGACACAACGGTCCCCATGCAGGAGATCATGGATAAAATGCGCCTCAAAAGTGGTGAGATCGTTGAAAGATACATCGAATCAGGTCACTCGGATCCGAACAAGCAAATCAGCGTGTTCGGCATATATGTGGTTCAACCGGGAGATAATATCTGGAACATACATTTTCAGTTTTTGAAAGACTACTTTGTGCGGAAAGGCGCGACCCTGTCACCCTCAGCGGATGAGCCGGACAGGTACGGATACAGCTCGGGGGTGGGGAAGCTCTTAAAATTTTCAGAAACCATGATTTACATTTACAACTTGAAGGATCGTAAAATTGATGCCGATCTAAACCTGATTCTCCCATTGACCAAAATCGTTATATACAATATGGATCAAATTTTTTCGCTTCTGGATCAGATCGATTACGAACATGTCAATCGTATCCATTTCGACGGTGAAACCATCTGGATTCCGGCAGAGCAGTAAGTATTATTTGACGTATGCCGTCATTTGAAGTATATCAGCGCCATTTTTAATCATATCCTGATAAACTTAAATTTGTCATTGGCCGCTCACCCGGTGTTGCGAGCCGCCGGAATCTATATATAAGGCAAATGACCCAAAGGAGGTTTTATTTTGATAGATATCGCGTATGCAATGGGCCAGGGCGGATTGCCCGGTACAGCAGGACAGGGAGCGGGTGGATTTTCATCGTTCTTTCCGATTATCCTCGTGTTCGTTATATTTTATTTCCTGCTTATTCGGCCCCAGCAGAAACAGAGAAAACAACACCAGGAAATGATCAACCAACTCAAAAAAGGAGACCGCATCATCACAAGTGGCGGCATACACGGGCGGGTTACATCTGTGGGCGAAACCACGCTGACCGTGGAAATTTCAGAAAAAGTTCGGGTAAAGCTGGTTAAAGGGAATGTGGCGGGATTGGCCAAGTCTCAATCACAAGCACCGGCACCAAAAAAATAGCGCCGTATTCAAAAAAAGGAACAGATCATTGAAGAATCTTACATGGAAGCTGGTTGTCGCTTCAGTTGTTATTTTAGCCGCTCTCGTATATATTCTCCCTTCAATAAAACCCTCCATGTGGCCGCACAAAAAGATCAATCTTGGACTGGATCTTCAGGGCGGCATGCACCTTGTCCTCGAGGTTGACACCATCAAAGCCGTAGAGAGTACCATCGAACGCATAACCGACGAACTTCGAGGTCTTCTCAAAAAAGAACGTATCCGCCATTCGGGCATAAACCGAGTCGAAGGCACCAAGATATTGCTCAGCATCCCGGACAATGATCAGATCGAAAAATTTGACACACTCCTGGACAAGGAATTCAGAGATCTGCGAATCCTCTCCAGATCGACGGAAGACGGGAATCAGGCCATCCTCATGGATCTTCCGGGCAAAGAGACCGACCTCATCCAGAAAATGGCAACAGAGCAGGCCCTGGAAACCATCAGAAATCGCATTGACCAGTTCGGCGTCAGCGAGCCGGATATCCGCCTTCAGGGTGAACGCAGGATTCTGATACAACTCCCCGGGATCAAGGACACACAGCGGGCCAAGGAACTCATCGGGAAAACCGCCCTCCTGGAATTTAAGCTGGTGGATGAAACCCATAATATCGATGATGCGCTAAAGGGGAATACCCCCCCCGGCAGTGAAGTCCTCTACCATGTGGTGGAAGATCCCGAAACCCGGCGGGTTAGAAAAACACCCTATCTGTTAAAACGCCGCACGCTTTTAACCGGCGCATACCTGACAGAAGCAAGGGTTGAAATCGATTCCCAATTTAATGAACCATACGTTTCCATCAAGTTCGACAAAAAGGGGGGACGAATCTTTGAAAGGATCACCGGGGAAAACGTTAAGAAACGGCTGGCCATCGTTCTTGACAACAGGGTTTACTCGGCACCGGTCATCCAGGAAAAAATCGCCGGGGGCGAGGCCCGAATTACCGGAAGCTTCACCACGGAAGAGGCACGGGACCTGGCCATCGTCCTCCGCGCCGGCGCACTTCCAGCCCCTGTTCAAATACTGGAAGAAAGGACCGTCGGCCCTTCTCTTGGAACCGATTCCATCCGCAAAGGCCTCACCTCTATGATTATCGGCGGTATCCTTGTCGTTCTGTTTATGATTATTTACTACAAGGGTTCAGGAATTATCGCAGATCTTGCGCTGACGCTGAACGTTATTCTCATTGCCGGAGGGTTGGCCGGCCTCCAGGCCACCTTAACCCTTCCTGGAATTGCCGGAATCATACTGACCATAGGAATGGCCGTGGATGCCAACGTGCTCATTTTTGAACGCATCCGGGAAGAGGTCAGCATCGGCAAGACGCCGTATGCCGCGGTCGATGCAGGGTATAACCGAGCCACCCTTACGATCCTTGATGCAAATATTACAACGCTCATTGCAGCCCTTGTCCTGTTCCAGTTCGGCACCGGACCTGTAAAAGGATTTGCCGTGACCCTGAGCCTGGGGGTGCTTTCCAGTCTCTTCACCGCGCTTTTTCTGACTCGAATAATATTCGATTATTTATTGAAGTACCGTAAAATGAAAACATTGAGCATATAGGAAAATCTTGATCAAATTTCACTGGAGCACACCATCATCTGAAATCTATATAACACTCGAGGCGCTTATTCATGCAGTTTATAAAACCAGATATTAACATAGATTTTCTCAGCAAAAGAAAAATAACTTTCGGCATATCCGTTGCACTGATTTTGATCAGTATCGTGTCTCTCGTTATTCACAAGGGACCCCGGTACGGCATCGATTTCGCCGGCGGCACATTGATACAGGTAAAGTTTCTCTCCCCTTCATCCCTGGCAGAAATCAAATCAGGTCTTTCCGCCGTCGACCTCGGCAAATCGTCGGTACAATCGTTCGGTGATCCCAAAGACAATGAATATCTTATCCGGACAGACAAATCCGCCATGACCGGCAAAGGATTTTCCTCGCAGGTCAAGGCGGCCCTGGAATCCGCCACAGAAAGTGCCGTGGAAATTCGCCGCGTAGAAATGGTGGGCCCGCAGGTCGGAAAAGATCTGCGGGAAAAAGCCCTGTTTGCCATGTTTTATGCACTGCTTTTTATCACCGTTTACATTTCCGGTCGCTTTGAATTAAAATGGATTTTAAGCGCCATCATGGCAGGAACACTGATCGGCGCGGTCTCTTTGCTTTCGATTTTCGATGTCAGCATCCCCTTTTTAATCATTGTGGCACTCGTCGTTGCCCTTGTCCTTTTCTGGTTTCTCAAACTGAAATACGCCATGGGGGCCATTGTCGCCCTGATCCATGATGTGACGATTACCGTAGGGATTTTTTCGATTTTTGACAAGGAATTTACACTGCCGATTATTGCGGCACTGCTGACCATTATCGGATATTCCCTGAATGATACCATTATTATTTTTGACCGCATCCGGGAAAATTTGAGAAAACATCAAAAACATCCCCTGGAAGTCATCGTTAACCGAAGCGTAAACGAAACGCTGAGCCGGACCATACTGACCTCTTTAACGACGCTGGTTGTGGTTATCTCCCTGTTTGTACTGGGCGGCGGGATTATACACGATTTTGCCTTCGCGATGATCATCGGTGTCCTTATCGGAACATACTCATCAATATACGTTGCAAGCCCCATCATCCTTGTCCTGCAGGAAGGTGGAAAAAAATAAGAAGTGGAAAATATCCTACCATGGTTTGCCTTGAAAAGTGTTCCGGGAATAGGGAATCATCTTTTCAAGCGGCTTATTGATCATTTCAATTCACCATCCTCGGTCTTTCGAGCGCCCCAGGCGGATCTGGTCGCGGTAGACGGGATGACCCGTCGTTTGGCGTCTGCAATACAGCGGCACAAAACACCTGAAGGTGTCAAACAAGATCTTGAACGCACATTGGGCAAGGGTTACAAGATCGTGACAATGACGGACAAAGCCTATCCGCCGCTTTTGCTCCAGATACCGGACCCTCCCCCCTTCTTATATGTTTTTGGAGACCTTGATCGTTATCTGGTGAACATTTCAGTTGTCGGCTCCAGGAATGCGACACCTTATGGAATATCCACAACAAAACGGCTATGCGGGGATCTGGCCAGGCTTGGAATAACCGTTGTCAGCGGTATGGCGCTAGGCATCGATACCGCCGCCCATGAAGGCGCATTGGCCGAAAAAGGGAAAACCGTCGCCGTGCTTGGAAGTGGGTTTGAAAAAGTGTATCCCGCTGCGAACCGGAGGCTTTTCCACAAGATTTCAGAAAATGGTGCTGTTATCTCAGAATTTCCGCTGACGACGGAGCCTGATGCTCACAACTTTCCGGTTAGAAACAGGATTATCAGCGGAATTTCGCTTGGAACCGTTGTCGTGGAAGCGACCAAAAAAAGCGGCTCTCTCATTACCGCACGACTGGCGGTAGAGCAGAACAGGGAAGTGTTCGCTGTTCCGGGAAGCATTCAATCATTTAAGAGCATGGGAACCCACACCCTCATCAAACAGGGAGCCAAACTGGTTGAACATGCCCAGGACATTTTAGATGAGCTGTCACCTATGATCCAGAGCGACCAGACACCGAATAATTTAGAGCGAAATAAACCCTTGAAAGCACTTCCCCCGCTCTCAAGGGAAGAACTGCCGGTTTTTAAAGCGCTTGGGCCGTATCCTGTTCACATTGATGATCTTGTGCGGAACCTCTCCATTGAACCGGGGAAACTTTCGGGCATACTGCTGGAACTTGAACTCAAAGGAATTGTACAACAATCTCCGGGGAAACTCTTTTCAACGGTAGTTAAATGAAGGGGCCGGGTGTTTTTATTATAAAGCCTTATTGATCAGCGGAATGGATAATTTTGAAAGGATCCAAGGCCCGCCCTGTCGCGACGCGGTGATTACTTAAAGTATAGGCTAAGCTTCATAATGATGATAGCTTATTGACAATCTAGTAAGGTTAATCGGTCTGGGCCAGGGATTCGAGTGAAATGTTTAAGGCTCTCAAGGATGATACACCGGAAGCTGAAAGAATGCTCAAATCGCTGATAAAATTGTTGGAGAACAAGCCCTTGAACCCTTGAATCCTCGAACCCTCTTCTCCAACAAAATTGGAGAAGAATCAATAGTGATTATTGACGATTGACAAACTCGTTAAGATTCATTCTGCGAAGCCAGAATTAATAGTGAGGAGATACCGTGACCAAACCACTTGTTGTTGTAGAGTCGCCGACAAAGGTCAGGACTCTAAAAAAATATCTCGGCAATGATTATAATTTCGCCGCCACCGTGGGGCATATAAAGGATCTTCCTGCAAAGGAGATCGGCATTGACATTGAAAAAGGCTTCAAACCCATATACAAGACGATTCCCGGCAAACAGAAAGTTATCACTGCTTTAAGAAAAGCTGCCGGCAACGCCACAGATATCTACCTCGCACCCGACCCGGACAGGGAGGGTGAAGCCATTGCATGGCACACCGCTGAAATTCTGAAGAAAAAAGGGAGGCGTTTTCACAGGGTTCTTTTCCACGAATTAACAAAAAGTGCCATTCATGATGCCATCTCTGCTTCGCAAGATCTCCACCTAAAAAAATATGAAGCCCAGCAGGCCCGGAGGATACTCGACAGGCTTGTCGGTTACCAGATATCACCCCTGTTGTGGCGAAAAGTCAAAAGCGGCCTCAGCGCAGGACGGGTGCAATCTGTTGCAGTGCGGATCATCTGCGAAAGGGAGCGTGCCATACAGGCTTTCGAACCTGAAGAATACTGGTCCATAACAGCGCTTCTGGAAGGCATGTCACCCCCTGCATTTACGGCCAAACTCGTAAAGAAAAGCGGGAAAAAAATTAAAATTCCCGATGAAAAAACATCGACCAACATCTTGAACGAACTGAAAAATCAGACATTCAGTGTTGAAAATATTTTAAAGAAAACCAAAAAAAGAAACCCCCTGCCCCCTTTTATAACCAGTAAGCTTCAACAGGAAGCCATCAGAAAAAATCGATTTTCAGCCAAAAAAACGATGCTCCTGGCACAGCAGCTGTATGAAGGTATCGATCTTGGGCCCGGAGACCCTGTGGGGCTGATCACCTACATGCGAACCGATTCCACCCGGATTTCCAGTGAAGCAGCGGAAGAAGCCCTGAAGCTGGTCCGGGAACGTTTTGGAAAAGAATATGTCCTTGATAAGCCGAGGTTCTTCAAGAATCGCAAAAAAGCCCAAGATGCACATGAAGCCATCCGGCCCACATCGGTATTCAATACTCCTGAAAAAATAGCCCCCTTCCTTTCAAAAGACCAGTTGGCTTTATACAGCCTCATCTGGAAGCGATTTGTTGCATCCCAGATGAAACAGGCATTGATAGATACAATGACCGTTTCGATCAAAGCCGCCGCTTATCTGTTTAATGCCAGTGGATCATCAATAAAATTTCCCGGATTCATGGCCCTTTACGTGTCCATAGATGATGAAATCGAAAGTGAAAGCGAAAAGAAGAAAGACGAGTTTCCCGAGCTTGCAGAAGGTATGGTGTTGAACCCGATAAAATTAGATCCCAAGCAGCACTTCACCATGCCGCCGCCAAGGTTTTCCGAGGCGTCTCTGGTCAAAGAACTCGAAGAAAATGGGATCGGTCGTCCCAGCACGTATGCCGCCATTCTGGCCACGATCAGAGAAAAGGGATACGTGGATTATGTCAAAAGAAATTTCAAACCCAGCGAACTCGGTTTTATTGTGAATGACCTCCTGGTGGAAAGTTTTCCTGATATCCTGGATGTCGAATTCACTGCCAAAATGGAGGATGATCTGGATCGTGTGGAAGCCGCTGAGATTGATTCACTGGAAATACTGAAGGGTTTTTACGATCCTTTTAAAAAGGAACTGGACACAGCATCCGAACGCATGGTCAGTATGAAGGGCGTCGGCTTTCCAACGGGTCTTGTCTGCCCGGATTGCAATGGGCACCTTCATATCAAGTTCGGTAAAAACGGGCTTTTTCTTGCATGCAGCGGATATCCGGAATGTACCTTTACCCGGAACTACACGCGGGATGATAAAGGAAAGATCCTTCCCGTAGAACCCTCTTCCGAAGAAATTTCAGACATAAATTGCAGCAAGTGTGATAAACCGATGCTGGTAAAACACGGACGATACGGAACATTTCTTGCCTGTAGCGGTTACCCTGCTTGCAAGAACACCCAATCGCTGAATTCAAACGGTGGCGGAAAACCAACCGGTGTGTCATGCCCGGAAAAAGACTGCGGCGGCGACCTGGTGGAACGAAAGTCCAAGCGGGGTAAAATTTTCTATGGTTGCAGTCGCTATCCGGATTGCACGTTTGCTATCTGGGACAAACCCATGGCAAAAGAATGCCCCAAGTGCCATGCAGATTTTGTGGTTGAAAAGTCGACCAAAAAAGCAGGAACCTTTCTCTCCTGCCTGAACCGGGACTGTGGTTTTAAAGAGATTGGATGAGTCAATATTTTTACCGATTTTGTTTGCATTCGGGTGTTTAAAAAATGCTTGACACCCTCTGTATAACCTGTTAAAGTTACGACCAAATTCTAAGTCAGGCTCTTAAAAATGAAAAAAGGAATCGCCATTAACAATCTTATACTTATTATTCTCCTCGTAGTAGATGTAATTATCTGCTGCGAGGCAGAAGGGTTGATAATGGCCTAATTCCATAATTTAGAAAAAAGAAAAAATCCGTTATCAGCCCCGAAAGCTGATGGCGGTTTTTTTTTGAGCTTATCCGGGAGATAAACCAATGAAAAGCGATATCGTAAAAAAAGGCGTTGAACGAGCACCTCACCGCAGCCTGTTCAAGGCAATGGGATATACCGATGAGGAGATTGCAAGGCCGCTGATCGGAATTGCCAATTCAGCCAATGCCATTATTCCAGGGCATGTTCATCTGGACAAAATTGTGGAGGCTGTAAAAGCCGGTGTTTACATGGGCGGCGGAACGCCGATAGAATTCGGGAATATCGGCGTCTGCGACGGTATTGCCATGAATCATTTAGGGATGAAATACTCCCTTTCAAGTCGGGAACTGATCGCTGACTCCATAGAGGTTATGGCCACCGCTCATGCGTTTGACGCCCTGGTCCTGGTACCCAACTGCGACAAGATTGTCCCCGGAATGCTGATGGCTGCCGCCCGCCTGGATCTCCCTGCAATCGTCGTCAGCGGAGGTCCCATGCTGGCAGGTAGAAATCCTGACAGCTCAGGCTTGGACAGAATAGATCTTATCACGGTCTTCGAATCTGTGGGTCAGGTGCTTTCGGGAAAGATGACCGAAGATCAGCTAAATCGTATTGAAGATGCTGCATGCCCTACATGCGGATCTTGTGCCGGAATGTTCACCGCCAATTCCATGAACTGCTTGACAGAAGCCATCGGCATGGGGCTGCCCGGAAACGGGACGATCCCCGCCGTAATGGCAGAACGGTTGCGCCTGGCCAAGACAGCGGGAATGCAAATCATGAGTCTCTTCGAAAAGCAGATCACACCGAGAAAGATCATGACGGAAAAAGCCTTTAAAAATGCACTCGCCGTGGACATGGCACTCGGGTGCTCAACAAACACGGTGCTCCATCTAACGGCGCTGGCAATTGAGGCAGAAGTAAAAATCGACCTTAGCCTGATCAACGAAATCAGCCAGGCTACACCCCATCTCTGCTCTCTCAGCCCGGGGGGCGTTCACCATCTGGAAGATTTGAACCGCGCCGGCGGTATAAATGCCGTCATCAGCGAACTCGCCCGATCCGGGCTCATCAACGATGACTGCCTGACGGTAACCGGCAGGACCGTCGGTGAAAACATTCAGGGTGTCCGGAACCTCGATGCGAATGTGATCCGAACGGCAAACAACTCTTATCATGATGAGGGTGGACTGGCCGTACTCTTCGGCAACCTGGCTCCGGAAGGATGCGTGGTGAAGCAGTCTGCGGTAAGCGATGAAATGTTGCGCCATGAAGGGCCTGCAAGGATCTTTGATTCAGAAGAGGATGCAAGCCAGAGCATCATGGAGGGGAAAATCAACCCAGGGGATGTCATTGTCATCCGGTATGAAGGGCCCAGAGGCGGTCCGGGAATGCGGGAAATGCTGACGCCGACGTCGACCATTGCCGGAATGGGATTGGACGCCCATGTTGCGCTGCTGACAGACGGCCGTTTTTCAGGAGGCACAAGAGGCGCAGCCATCGGGCACATTTCTCCGGAAGCCATGCATGGCGGGCCCATTGCGATAGTAGAGGACGGAGATATAATATCCATCGATATTCCCGGGAAACAACTCACACTTAAGGTCCCCGACAGCGAAATCAAAGACCGCTTGTCTAAATGGTCTCCACCGGAACCTAAAATAACTCACGGCTACATGGCCAGATATTCACGGATGGTCTCCTCCGCAAGTCAGGGTGCCGTGGTGAAATAAATTCCTTCCAGGGCCGGCAACGATGATACTGCCCCGGAAGCACATACAGTATTCGTAGAGTCATCCCGACAAAGCTGGGACTGACGTTGTCTACGGAATGCGGAATTTCTAACACAATAACAAAAAGGAAGGAAGAAACATGAAACTGACAGGCGCTCAAATCATGCTGAAGATTTTAAAGGAGGAAGGTGTTGACACGATCTTCGGATACCCGGGAGGTGTTGTCCTCGACATCTATGACGAACTTGACAAAAGCGATATCCGGCATATCCTGGTTCGACAGGAACAGTGTGCGGTTCATGCTGCTGACGGTTATGCCCGGGCTGGTGACCGGGTGGGAGTTTGCCTGGTGACATCCGGACCCGGAGCGACCAACACGGTGACCGGGATTGCATCCGCTTATATGGATTCCATTCCCGTTGTTGTGTTTACGGGGCAGGTTCCCACGGGATTGATCGGAAATGACGCTTTTCAGGAAGTGGATATTGTCGGAATCACCCGGCCGTGCACCAAACACAACTACCTGGTTAAACGCACCGAAGATCTTGCCAGGGTTATCAAGGAAGCCTTTTTTATCGCCACTTCCGGCCGTCCGGGACCTGTCTTGGTGGATATCCCAAAGGATGTCTCCATAAATGTAATCGATTACAAGGCGCCCAAAAAAGTCGAGCTCAAGTCTTACAAACCGACCTACAGCCCGAACGTAAACCAGCTGAAAAAAGTTGTTGCGATGATCAAGGATGCCCAAAAACCGGTCATTTTTGCAGGTGGCGGCGTCATCCTTTCCGGGGGCGCAAAAGAACTCACAGCGTTCGCAAGAAAAAGCCAGATCCCCTTGACCACTTCGCTGATGGGCCTGGGGGCGTTTCCGGGAACGGATCCCCTGTGGTTGGGTATGATCGGCATGCACGGTACGTATCGGTCCAATATGTCCGTCGGCGAATGCGATCTTTTGATCGGTATCGGTGTTCGTTTTGATGACCGTGTTACCGGCAGGATAGATGCCTTTGCGCCCAATGCCCAGATCGTACATGTTGATATTGATCCAACATCCATCCGCAAAAATATTCCTGTCACTGTCCCTGTTGTGGGAGATTGTAAAATTACCCTCGGCCAGTTAAACAAACTCCTGAAAAAAGACGACCTGGGGAATTTAAAGAAGAAGCGAAAAAAATGGTTTGATCAGATTCATCACTGGAAAAGCACAAAACCGCTGGCGTACACCCAGAAAGATATTATCAAACCGCAATATGTAGTTGAAAAACTCTACGAGCTGACCAAAGGCAATGCAATTATCACCACGGAAGTGGGACAGAATCAGATGTGGGCTGCCCAGTATTATCACTTTGACAAACCCAACCATTTTATTACTTCCGGAGGTTTAGGATGCATGGGGTTTGGTCTTCCGGCGGCTATTGGGGCACAGCTCGCGTGCCCGGACAAGCTTGTGGTTGATATTGCCGGAGACGGAAGTATTCAGATGAATATCCAGGAAATGGCGACAGCGGTGCAATGCGGCCTTCCTGTAAAAGTCGTTATCCTCAATAACGGCTATCTGGGCATGGTCAGGCAGTGGCAGCAACTTTTTTTCGGGAAACGCTATGCCTCCACATCCCTGGAGCATGCACCTGATTTCGTTAAGCTGGCTGAAGCATACGGTGGCATCGGTTTAAGGGCCACAAAGCCCGAGGAGGTAGAATCCGTACTTAAAAAAGGTCTCTCCTCCAAGAAACCCGTAATAATGGATTTTGTTGTAGAAAAAGAAGAGTGTGTTTATCCCATGATTCCGGCAGGCGCCGCTGCTACGGAAATGCTGCTGGTTTAAATGGGCTCCACAATTCTATATATTGGAATTTCGACAAACGGAAAAAATCGATTTCATCAACTTCATCGCACAAAAAAGGATAATACCAATGACAGAAGAAAAACATATCTTTTCTATTCTGGTTGATAACGAGCCCGGTGTGCTCTCCAGAATTTCAGGACTGTTCAGTGGTAGGGGGTTTAATATTGAAAGCCTCTGCGTTGCCGAGACAATGGATCCGCTGGTATCAAGGGTCACCCTTGTCACAACTGGAGATGCACCCATTTTTGAACAAATAGAAAAACAGCTGAACAAGCTTATTAATATCATTAAGGTTCATGATCTAACCGGTACAAAATTCGTTCAGAGGGAGATGGCACTTATCAAGGTTGCCGCCAAGCCCGAGCACCGCGCTGAAATCCTTCGGACTGTCGACATCTTCAGGTGCAAGGTTGTTGACGTGGGACTCAAGCACTACACCTTGGAAGTCACGGGTGATGAAGGCAAAATAAATGCCATTCTAAGCCTTCTAAAACCCATCGGTATAAAGGAGATTGCCAGAACAGGTATTATCGCGCTGTTAAGAGATCCCAAATAGTTCGAATTTTTCAAAAGTAAAATTTCCGAATGAAAAAATGGGAACCACTCCCTGCACGGCCTCTTGTCATTCCCGCGAAGGCGGGAATCCATAAAAAGTCATCGGAGAAAGGATTTTTAATAGAACCTATCTCAAAAATAAGATTAGGGTTCAGGGCAAGACGCGAAACTGTGAAAAAGCGGAGCATACACGTAGTATGTGAGCATTTTGAATCGTTTCGCAATACTGCCATGGGCACTTAGATTGTTTTTAAGATTAGGTTATAAACTAAATTCAAAGAAATATGACGACAGACTAAGGAGCATATCATGGCACAAATAGATTTTGGCGGTACGGTTGAAGAAGTGATTACATCAGAAGAGTTTCCTTTAGAAAAGGCCAAAGACGTTCTCAGCGATGAAACTGTAGCGGTGCTCGGTTACGGTGTTCAGGGACCGGGACAGGCTTTAAATATGCGGGACAATGGTATCAATGTCGTGGTGGGACAGCGTGAAGGGACCCAATCATGGGATAAGGCTGTCGGAGACGGTTTTATCCCCGGTGAAACCCTTTTCCCACTGGAAACAGCGGCTCAAAAAGGCACCGTTGTTCAGTTTCTTCTGTCCGATGCAGGACAGGTTGCCACATGGCCTCAAATAAAAGCGTGTCTGAACGAGGGGGATGCGCTCTATTTTTCACATGGTTTTTCAATTACGTATAAAGACCAGACCGGTATTGTGCCCCCTGAAAACGTCGATGTCATTCTGGTCGCACCCAAAGGATCGGGACGCACCGTACGCACCAATTTCCTTGACGGCAGCGGCATCAACTCCAGTTTTGCAATTCTCCAGGACTTTACCGGTCGGGCCCGCGAAAGAGCCCTTGCCCTCGGCATCGCCATCGGATCAGGGTATCTTTTCCCTACGACCTTTCAAAACGAAGTTTACAGTGATCTCACCGGAGAACGGGGTGTTCTCATGGGATGCCTGGCCGGTGTGATGGAGGCCCAGTATAACATACTGCGAAAGCACGGGCACACCCCCAGCGAAGCCTTTAATGAAACCGTGGAAGAGCTCACCCAGAGCCTTATTCGCCTGGTGGCTCAAAACGGCATGGACTGGATGTTCTCCAACTGCAGCACCACAGCCCAGCGGGGCGCGCTGGACTGGGCGCCGAAGTTTCGGGATGCGGTGGTCCCGGTCTTTGATGAACTGTACGAAAGGGTCAAATCCGGTGTGGAAACCAAAAGGGTCCTCGAGGCAAACAGTGCGCCTGATTATCGGCAAAAACTGCAAAAAGAACTTGATGTGATAAAGAATTCCGAAATGTGGCGGGCCGGTGCGGCCGTACGCGCTTTGAGACCGGAAAACAGATAAGCACGCGTGGCGCATAGCGCCACGCGTATCGTGCTATGGGCGTATCGTTTGATAAGCCAGACACTTTCTTGGCTTTCTATTTTGATCTATGCGCTTTGCTGAAAGGGAGAACAAAATTATGGATCCCATTTTACTCTATGATACCACCTTAAGAGATGGAACACAGGGAGAACACGTCAGTTTTACTGCTGAAGAAAAGATCGAAATTGCCCTCAGACTGGACGACATCGGCATACATTACATTGAAGGCGGATGGCCCGGTTCTAATCCCAGGGACATGCAATTCTTCGATCTGGCCAAAAGGACGGAATTTAAAAATGCCCGTATTGCCGCATTTGGCTCGACCCGAAAGGCAGGCATCACGCCGGATCAAGATCAGAATATCGCGGCGCTTCTTGAAAGTGAAACCCCAACCGTCACCATATTTGGTAAAACCTGGGATCTCCATGTCGAGAAAGTCATTAAAACGAGCCTCGAAGAAAACCTATCAATGATTTATGATTCTGTTGAATACCTGAAAGCGAACGGTCGCGAGGTTATCTACGATGCCGAGCATTTCTTTGACGGGTACAAGGGCAACAGAGATTATGCCCTTCAAACCTTAATGACCGCCCTGGAAGGGGGCGCGGAATTTCTCGTTCTCTGCGACACCAACGGCGGCACCCTCCCCTATGAAATTGAATCCATCATGAAAGATGTCAGCCAAACACTTTCTGAAAAATACGGCTCACAGGCTGATGCGCCTTCGATACGGTACGGGATTCACACACACAACGACTCGGGAATGGCGGTGGCAAATTCCATATCCGCCGTTCAATTCGGTGCGGTGATGGTCCAGGGAACCATCAATGGCTACGGGGAAAGGTGCGGAAATGCAGACCTTACCTCTATCATACCGATTCTCTGTTTAAAAATGAACAACCCGTCAGTTTCCGCGGAGAACCTCGCAAAATTGAAAAATCTTTCCCGGTTTGTCAGCCAGACCGCCAACCTGGTGCCCTTAAACAGCCGGCCCTTTGTGGGAGACAGCGCATTTGCACACAAGGGGGGTATTCATGTGGACGCCGTCATGAAAATCTCCAGGGCATACGAACACATGGATGCCGAACTGGTGGGCAACCGGCGCCGTGTTCTGGTATCCGATCTCTCGGGCAAGAGCAACATCACGTACAAGATGAAAGAGCTCGGGATCGATTTTGCGGAAAACGGACTCGACAGTCGAAAAATCGTTTCCGAAATAAAACGAATGGAGCATCAGGGATACCAGTTTGAAGCGGCCGACGGATCATTAAAGATCCTGATGGAAAAGTTTACCGATCAGTTTCAGCCCTTGTTTGATCTGGAATCCTTCAGGGTCATCATCGAAAAGAATAAGGATCAGCCCTGTAATTCCCAGGCCACCATCGAAATCTCCGTGGGCGAAAAGACGGAAATCACCGCCGCCAGGGGAGACGGACCGGTCAGTGCTCTGGATAATGCGCTTCGAAAAGCCCTGGAAAAATTTTATCTCACGGATCTTGATACCATGCGCCTCGTGGACTACAAAGTACGGGTAATAGAGGGAAGGGAAGGAACAAGCGCCAGGGTACGGGTTCTGATCGAGTCAAGGGACAAGGATGATGTCTGGAAAACAATCGGTGTATCACATGATATCATTGAAGCCAGCTGGCATGCGTTGCAGGACAGTTTTCAATACAAACTGAAAAAAGAAAGATCGTAGTTACAGTCTTGGGCGCTTCAGTTTCTTAGTGAGAAAATTATTGAATTTCATGGGAACAAGTGTTCAACCAATTAAGTGTGAAGTGCCTAAAATTAAGGAATACCGGCCATTTATATAAAAGCTGGAGCGCAGCGACTCCTTAAATTTAGCTCACTTGTAACTTTTTCGGTTTACCTGAAGAACCGATAAAATAACAGAAATTATTGTGAGGGAACATCCCGAACTGTTGATTTTAAACTCACATATTTAACATCTAACTTGAAAGGATTGACACTTTGAACAGGAAAGAAGGAATAAATGCCGCAGGACAGCTATTTGATGGTGTCCTGCGGCCGATGCTCTCCACAATTTTGCTCTGAGGTAAACCCGGATCTCTCATCCGCCCAGGAATTTCCATTTTGCTGCGGCAATGCAGAGATACCACTATTTTCCATCAATTTAGATATGAGAAACCTTTGAAAAATGCTTCCCGCAAAAGGGGTTTTTTCAAGGGCTTATAAAATAAGGAGCAAAATTATGTCAGAACGCGTAATTATATTTGATACGACATTAAGAGATGGTGAGCAATCTCCCGGAGCCAGCATGAATTCGGCTGAAAAATTACGGCTTGCCACACAGCTGGAGAAGCTGGGTGTCGATGTCCTGGAAGCCGGTTTTCCCGCAGCGTCTCAGGGAGACTTTGATGCTGTATCCGGCATTGCAGGAAAACTGAAGCGAACCGAAGTCGCCGCCCTGGCACGGACATCCAAAGGAGACATCGACCGTGCCTGGGGTGCGATTCAGCACGCTGCAAAACCGAGAATCCATACCTTTATCGCCACTTCCGACCTCCACATGCACTACAAGCTGAACATGAAAAAGGACGAGGTTCTCAAAACTGCCGTGGAAGCGGTTAAATACGCCGGATCTTTCACAGACAATATTGAATTTTCCGCTGAGGACGCGTCCCGAAGTGATCGGGATTTTCTGTGCAAGGTTTTTGAAGCGGTCATTGAAGCCGGCGCCACGACCATCAACATTCCCGATACTGTGGGCTATGCCATACCTGAAGAATTTGCAGCTCTTGTAAAATATGTCATGGCCCATACCCCCAATATCGGCAAGGCGGTCGTCAGTGTCCACTGTCACAACGATCTGGGCCTCGCCACGGCAAATACCATTGCAGCGGTCTGTGCCGGGGCCAGACAGGCGGAAGTGACCATCAACGGTATCGGAGAAAGGGCCGGGAATACCTCCCTGGAAGAATTTGTAATGGCCATGCATACACGGCCCAATTATCTTCCGTTGACGTGCGATATCAACACAGAACTTATTTACCCCACCAGCCGCCTGGTTACCATGATCACCGGAATTATAGTACAACCCAACAAGGCCATTGTGGGCGCCAATGCATTTGCCCATGAAGCCGGAATTCATCAGGACGGCGTTCTCAAGAATCCCATGACGTATGAGATCATGAAACCGGAATCCGTCGGGCTCAGCGCCAGCACGCTGGTACTGGGCAAACATTCGGGAAGACACGCGCTGCGATCCCGTTTAAAGGAACTGGGATACGATCTTTCCGACGAAGAGTTAAAGCTTGTCTTTACAAAATTCAAGGAACTCGCGGACAAGAAAAAACATGTTGTGGATGAAGATCTGGAGGTGATTGTAACAGAGGGGATTCTCCGGACGACCGACACCTTCCGCCTGGAATATCTGCATGTGACCTGCGGAACAACTGTGATACCCATGGCCACCGTCAAGCTCAGCATCAAGGATAGACCGGTCCAGGGTGCGGGTTACGGCAACGGCCCCATTGATGCCGCCTTTGACAGCATCGCCAAACTGACGGGAACTGAATCGGAGCTATTGAGGTTCTCCGTCAGCGCGCTGACCGGCGGCACGGATGCACAGGGTGAAGTCACGGTACGTCTGAAAGAAAACGGACTCATCGCCCTTGGCCGCGGCGCAGACCCCGACATTATCACGGCAAGCGCCAAGGCTTACATCAACGGACTGAACCGGCTGGAGTACCTGAAAACACACCCGCCCGATGCCACGGAAGTCTTATAATATTAGGCATCACTTGTCTGAATAATTAAAGGGGCAGCCATGCCCCTTTAATTATTATAGTTTCCGCCTTCTCACCGCCCGCAGAGCGAGCAGTTGATCGATGACGAATATCCAATTTCGAACAAGGAATGTCGAATGATGCGGTGTTCTCTTCCCTGCCTTTGTTATACGGCAGATTAAAATTCCACGGCAAATCCAATCTAAGGTAACCCGGCTGCTTTTTCTTCTAAATTCTACATTGAATATTGGATATTCGATATTGATTACACCGGCTGAACACTGCCTTACTTGTCGAGGATCTCAGGATCGACGGGAACGCTCCGGGTTCTTTGTCGGAGGCGGTGACTATTTCCCCAGCATCCCCTTCTTTAGCTTTTTATCCGCCGGTTTGTCTCCGAGCCATATGTAGAATAAAGCCTTTTTGAAATCAATCCCCTTTATTGTCCCCTTTAACGCGCCTTTCATATAAACACTGACACCCTGCCCCGGGATGTAGATCATATCATATATATCATTCTTCTTTGCCTCTTCGGTGAACAGGGCGTTGAACGTGTCGATCTCAGCCTTGATCGGTGAAATATTCCCGCCGGTCGCTTTCTCGAAACCTTCATTCCATGTTTCGACTATATCTTCACTGGAAGCACCGTCGTAAATCCAGTGCATCCGGACGGCCATGGGTTCGTACGCCGCTATAATTTTCTTTGGGTCGTCATTCTTTTTAAACAGATAAAGACCGCCGGCGTAAACCTTTATAATAAACTTTTTCCGTAACCCGGCCCCGTTCAAAAGTAATGTGTCCTTTCCGGCTGTAAGGGAATCGGGCAAATTAACACCGCCGATCTCTCCGGCTGAAACCATTGAAGCCATCACCAAGACGGCCAGCACTATCACGAATAGTCTCTTCACCATCACATCCTCCTTTCTCAGAATTGTTATCCTTTGGGAACACTCTATTTTCAGCCCTAGATTTCAGCTCACGTATCTCACCCCACTTGGAGAAAATGGTATAACCGAATAGCTAAAGCCTTCTCAAAAGTCTCATTTTGCTCTCTCGGTGAGCAATTTTGAGATTCATGTTAAATTTCCAAAGAACCGATGACATCCGCTATACTATTAATTTTCTTTTCGATCAAAAATGCTTCAATCCCGTCTATGATATCTATCGTGGTATTCGTATTAACAAAATTGGCTGTGCCGACCTGAACGGCCGTTGCGCCGGCGATGATAAATTCCAGGGCGTCTTCCGCCTTCATGATGCCGCCGATGCCGATGACCGGAATCTTTACCGTCTGTGCCACCTGCCAGACCATGCGCAGGGCGATGGGTTTAATTGCCGGGCCTGAAAGCCCCCCCGTGATGTTATGTAGCCTGGGACGGCGGGTTTCAACGTCAACGGCCATGCCGGTGATGGTGTTGATCAACGATATCGAATCGGCCCCCGCATCCTCAACGCTCCGGGCGATTTCTGTAATATCGGTCACATTGGGAGACAGTTTTACGATAACCGGCTTGGATGTCCTGGCTCTGACAGCCTTGGCGACATTGTGCGCGGATACAGGATCAACGCCGAATGCCAATCCCCCGGTCTTCACATTGGGGCAGGAGATGTTGACCTCAATTCCCGCTACTTCTTCAAGATCGTCTATGCGTGAAGCGATTTTTGCGTATTCTTCTATTTCTTTTCCATAAATGTTGATAAGGGTCGGTGTTAAAATCTCTTTGAGAAATGGCAGTTTTTCCTCTATAAACACCTCTATGCCGACATTTTCAAGACCAATGGCATTGAGCATTCCACATGCCGTTTCAACAATCCTCGGCGGCAGGTTCCCTTTCGAAGGATTCAGTGACAAACCCTTTACAACAATGGCTCCGAGACGGTTCAGGTCAATATAGCGAGCAAACTCTTGAGCATACCCAAAGGTGCCGGATGCTGTCATTACAGGATTTTTTAGGGCGATCCCCCCGATATTTACGCTCATATTCGGCTTTTCTTTCATACCCCTATCCCAACCTTGAGAAGCTATAGCCAAAAATGCCTGCCACGAGGTCACGAAGACACAAAGGAAATATATTATAATGTCCTTCCTCGTGTCTTGGCGCCTTGATGGCGAATAGAAACAAGTTTTGCCACAAAACGCATCCAATTTTTATAGGCACTAGAATTGGTTTCAAAACCTCATAGTGAAGCCTTTTGACCATTTTGACAAAAGTGCTTAGCGAAGTGGAGCGTAAAAATTGGAACTGTTTGAGTCCTGCGCAGCAGGATGAGTTTTCCAATTTTAGCGGAGCAAGCTTAGAGCTTTCCAAAATGGACAAACCAGCGAACGGGAGGTTTTGAAACTGTTTCTAATCAATTTTTATCATTTTTTCAACAACTTCGGAAAAAGCGTTTGTTACCGGAGAATTTTCATACTTTTCCTGGAAACAGACGCCGGCATCTCCGCACGCAACAATGTTGGGGTCAAACGGAATTTTCCCCAGATACGGTATGTCCGCGGCGCGTGCGGTTTTCTCTCCCCCGCCGGATCCAAAAAGATCAATCATTTCATTGCAGTGGGGGCACGAAAACCCGCTCATGTTCTCGATTAAGCCGAAAATCTCCATTTCCAGTTTTTTACAGAAGTTGATCGATTTTCTGACATCTGCCAGCGAGACCTCCTGTGGAGTGGTAACAATTATTGCTTTTGCATCTGAAATAATCTGGGCAATGGTCAAGGGTTCGTCACCGGTTCCCGGTGGAGAATCAATGATCAAATAATCGAGTTCGCCCCACTCCACTTCGCCGATAAACTGGCTGATTGCGGAATACTTGAGCGGACCCCGCCATATGATTGCATCGTCCTTGCTCTGGGTAAAGGACTCAATGGAAACAGCGCCCAGGTTTTCCGAATAACGCATCGGAACTAACTTCCGGTTTTGGTTCAGATCCAGCACCCCCTCAAGTCCGAGCATTCGCGGAACGTCGGGACCATGAAGGTCCACATCCATAATTCCCACTTTATGGCCTTTATTGGCAAGCGCCATGGCGATGTTCACCGACACACTGGTCTTTCCAACACCGCCCTTGCCGCTCAAAACAACGAATTTATTTTTTATCTTCTGTAAAGATCCCTTTATCGCCGCATCCTGATCGGCCTTCCCTTTGTTTTGGGCGGCCGCACCGCAGCCGGCACTCTGACATTTTTCCATATCTTTAACTCCCATTCATCAGTTCATTTTCATTCTTTACTCGACAATCATCTGAAGTGTTTGACCGTTAAAGTCGTTTTCAATCCTGTTGTACACGCCAGGTCAATCCAGAGAAAGCGTCAGCGTGTCTCCCTCGGCTTCGGTCTTGTAAGACTTCAAGGGGCCATCTGCCGGTCCGCAGGCAACACTGCCGCTGTAATCAAAAGCCGATCTCGACACACTACAACAACAGATCAGTGCCGTGCCGGCAATAGGATCAACGCGCCGACCCCTATGGGTGCATCTGTTTCTAAACGCATAAAACCGGTCGTCATTTCCATGAACCACCAACAATCTTTCCGGGAGTCCGTTGCCCTCCAGGCGAATTGCACCACCCGGCTTTAAAAGTTCCGGTACCTGCTTGAGATCGATATCAACTGTATTTCCGGAATATTCCCAGCTCCTCCCATTTCCGGGGAGTCGAGTTTCACAAATGCCAAAAATCCGTGTGAAGAGTCCCACAGAATCCTCCCAATGGCTAAAAAGTCGTGTACTGTATTTTCCTTTAACCCGGGTTTATCACGAGATATTCGGGCGAGTTCCAAGTACACATATAGCAGTTTGTAAAAAATGGAAACCCCATTTGCCAAAATCAAAGAATTGAAGGATACCGGGGATTCCGCCATACTGATCTTCCATCATTCTTTCGACGCTTTATCTTTCAGGCCGCGCCACCGGTCAAGCCATCCCTTTATGGTCTTTTCATAACCCCTTTCCGTGGGAAAATAAAACAGCCGGCCCTGAAGTTTTTCCGGCAAATAATCCTGGGGGACATACGCCGCCTTATAATCATGGGCATATTTATAGTCTTTCCCGTATCCGAGCGTTTGCATCAGTTCGGTGGGCGCATTTCGAATGTGCAGGGGAACGGGCAGTGCCCCTGAATCCTCTACACTTTCCTGAACCTCATTATATGCTTTATATACACTGTTGCTCTTTGGTGCCGTGGCAAGATACACCGCGGCCTGGGCCAGCGCAAGATCACCTTCCGGGTGTCCTAAAAAACGGAAGGCTTCCATGGCGTTTAATGCCACCCCCAGTGCATGGGGATCTGCATTACCAATATCTTCAGATGCAAATCTGACCATCCTCCGGGAAATATACAGCGGATGCTCACCCGCTGAAAGCATGCGCCCGAGCCAGTAAAGCGCCGCATCCGGGTCACTTCCTCTCAGGCTTTTGTGAAATGCGGATATCAGGTTATAGTGCTCCTCCCCTGACTTGTCATACAAAAGCGCCTTTTTCTGCAAAGCCGCCTCTAAATCATGCAAGGCTATCTCTGTGGTCTTTCGTTGCTCCGGAGTATTTTTGTCCGGCATCTTCATCGAGGCGGCGATCTCCAGGCTGTTGAGCGCCACCCGTGCGTCCCCTTCGGCAACTCGGACAATATGCTCCATCGCATCCCGGGAAATAACGAGTCCCAGATGCCCCAGCCCCCTTTCCTCATCCTCCAGGGCATTTTGGAGTATGTTCTCAATCTCTTTTTCAGTAAGGGGTTTTAAGGTGATCACACGGCATCTGGACATGAGTGCAGGGATGACTTCAAAGGATGGATTTTCAGTGGTGGCACCGATTAAAGTGATTAATCCGCTTTCCACATGATGGAGAAAGGCATCCTGCTGGGCTTTGTTGAACCGGTGTATCTCGTCTATAAAGAGAACCGTCTTTTTCCGAAAAAGGCTTTGCTGATTTTTGGCATCCTCAATGACGGACCGGATCTCCTTAACACCGGAGAGCACGGCTGAAAAATGCGCAAAATGACAGCGGGTTTCTTCGGCAAATATCCTGGCAAGGGTTGTCTTTCCGCATCCGGGAGGACCCCAGAGAACCATGGAGAAGCCCCGGTCGTGTTCTATGGCGTGACGAATCAGCGTGCCCTCACCCACAGCCTTATCCTGCCCGATGAACTCCTTCAAGCTCCTGGGACGCATTCTATCTGCAAGCGGTCTTGATGCCTCTGCATCCTTTTTCGCGCTATGTTCGAAAAGGTCCAAGAGCTATCCTTTTTTGATTACAGTTTCTTGCCGCCACCAAGGCACTAAGACACGAAGAAAAATATACTACAAAATTGTTAACTATTTTATAAAATACATCCGGTCCGGTATCACTTCTTCTTACCGTCCGCTCTCTCACCGCTTCCTGCCTCTTGACTTCCGTCCTCCGGCTCCTGGCTTCTGTCCTCCGGCTGCTGCCTTCCGTCTATTCAATTCCCGCCCTGTCCTCGGTCGAAAAATGAGTCGGATCGGCGTCTTGTCAAGCCCGCTGTTTTCCCGGATCTGGTTGATCAGATACCGCTTGTATGAGAAATGAACGGCATCCGGGTAGCTTACAAAACAGACAAACGTGGGGGGCTTTGTAGAAACCTGGGTCATATAATAAAATTTAAGACGTTTTCCTCTAGACAAAGAGGGCTCGTTTCGCTCAATGGCCCGTTCCAGTATTCGGTTTATCTCTCCTGTTCCGATTCGGGCGGCGTACTGGCGGTAAACCTCTTCCGTAAGCTTGAAAATTTTAGGCACCCTGAGGCCGGTGAGCGCGGAAATGGTCATGGCCGGCGCAAATCCCAAATATTTAGCCTCCATTCTTAACTGGTCAACATATTTTTCTATGGTTTTATGGTCTTTTTCAACGATATCCCACTTGTTCAACAAGAGAATTACGCCGCACCCCCGATCAAACGCATACCCCGCAATATTGATATCCTGCTCTGTCACTCCCTCGTAAGCATCCATAACAATGAGCGCCACATCGCACCGGTCAAGACTCCTTAAGGCTTTGATGATCGAAAATTTTTCCAGCTTTATCGACACCTTCCCCTTTCGCCGGATACCTGCTGTATCAATAAGAAGATACGATTCCCCATTAATTTTACACACAGAGTCAATGGCATCCCGTGTTGTACCCGGGGTTTCACTGACCACCAGGCGCTTTTCGCCCAGAATCCGGTTGATGAGTGATGATTTTCCAACATTTGGCCTGCCGACAACCGCCAGTTTGATCCTGTCCTGCGGGTCGTCCGCCACCCCTTTTGGAAGCTTGCGAACCAGATCATCCAGAAAGTCGGATACGCCGTAGCGGTGTTCTGCGGAGACAGGATACAACTTTTCTATGCCGAGGCTGTAAAAATCGTACAATTTAATCTCCTGCTCCATCCCGTCAATTTTGTTCACGGCATAGAAGGTGGGCTTTGATGTTTCGCGAAGAATTTTGAGTATATCCTCATCAAAGGGGGAAACCCCTTCATTGCCGTCCAGCAGGAGAATAATAGTATCTGCATCTTCGATGGCCTGAAGTATCTGAAAACGGATCTTACCGGCAAAAACATCCTCATCCTTCTCTAAAAATCCGCCGGTATCGACCAGCGTAAACTCAACGTCATCCCAACTTGCGTCGCCGTAATGGCGGTCCCTTGTAACGCCGGGCAGATCGTCCACCAGCGCATCCCTCGACCGGGTTATCCGGTTAAACAGGGTGGACTTGCCGACGTTGGGCCGGCCTACGATAGCGACAATCGGTTTCATGGTAGATCTCAGGCAATTAAAGGGTTAAAATTGAGACGGCAAAGTAAAAAGCTCAAGTTCAAGGCGTCGCGAATTTCGTGGAATGAGGCGTACTTATGTACGCCGAAGTGAACACGAAAGGAAGCGCAACGCAGAAATTGGACTTTTTACGAAGCCGTCAAAATTAACGCAAATATACATTAATCATCAATACCTTGTCAAACCGCGAATCGTTCAATCCCTGTGCGACCCAACGTCCTTAAAAAGTGGTTTCACTGTTGCGGTTGGTGGGCCGGCCTTGCTCTTGACGGTTCCCCGTCACCGTGCTAGATTCTGCCATATGCACTAAGAAAGCGGCACCCTGAAAACAGTCGATCACAGGAGGCTGCCTGAAAAGTTCGTCACCAGTAAAGAATTCGGAGCCGGAGGACCCGGTTTTTCGAGACGAATAAAAATGAGCCAATTCTTTCACTGGTCATATAGAGCAATCCATAACAGAAGGGGTATGCCATGAGCATCTTGGAAGAAATACTAAAAAAGAGAAAAGGAAACCGGGACCGGTTGCAAAAAGAAGCACCCGATCTTTTTAACGGGTTCAATGATTTAATGACGCACACCTACAAGGAAAGCGCTTTAGATCGAAAACAGAAAGAACTCATAGCTGTCGGCGCGGCAGTCGCAACCCGTTGCATACCCTGTTTGGCGAATCATGCCAACAATGCGATTTCACACGGCGCAACCAAAGAAGAAGTCATAGACGCCGCAGCCATCGGTGTGGAATTTGGCGGCGGACCCTCATTTGTCGTTGTTCGAGACAATCTTTTGGATTTTTTAGACGACATTATCGGAGAATGATCAATGGATTACGAAACAATTGAATACGAGGAAGTTGAAAAGGGCATCGGTTTGCTCTCTCTCAACCGGCCCCGGCGATATAACGCCGTCAGCTATCATATGATGGAAGAGCTGGAACATTTCTGGAAAGAAAAACAGCTTGATCTGGACACACATGTTTTGATCCTGCGGGGAAATGGAAAGAAAGGGTTTTGTTCGGGCCTGGATATGCAAGAAGCCGTCAAAAAATTCGAGGACATGGATCCGGATACTTTTTATGCGTTTCAAGCCCGGCTTGCCAGGCTTAATCTGGCCATGCGTCGTGTACCGCAACCGATCATCTGTGCCGTCCACGGCCCTGCCGTGGGTCTTGGATTTAGCTTTGCACTGGCTTCGGATGTCAGGGTCGTCAGTCAAGATGCCAAATTTTCAGCCGCCTATATCAATATCGGTTTGGGCGGCGCGGATATGGCGTGCAGCTACTTTCTTCCAAGGCTGATCGGTGCGGGAAGGGCGTATGAAATCATGTTGACGGGAGACTTTCTTTCGGCCCGGGAGGCCATGAACCTGGGAATGGTGAGCAGACTGGTGGAGCGTTCCGACCTTGACAAGACAGCACTGGAGCTTGCTCAAACCATAAACAAAAAAAATCCCATGGGGTTGCGCCTGACCAAAGAGGCAATCAACATGAGTCTGGACGCAGGAGGACTAGAACAGGTTCTGAACCTCGAAGATCGAAACCAGGCCCTTTTGGTGGTAAGGGGGATGCTGGGCAGAAACGAAAAAACAAGCAAGTATTTTTGAATCATCTCCAAAAGAGTTGATGATTTTGAAAGGATGCCCAAAGCGCTAAATCAATGGAAAACAAACGGTTGAACCCATGCCCGAGGCAGGCAAGCCTTGACCCCTTAAATCCTCGAACCCTCTTCTCTAACTCAATTGGAGAAGAACCGTATTTTCAAGCTATATGCCTTCTTTTTGTGCCAAGACTGGTTTACTCGACAAGCTCTAAAAACAGCTTAACCAAATCTTCTTTAGACATATTTTTAAGAGAAGGTAATAAGGTTTTCATTTCTCGCTGTATTAGAAACGCGATCTGGGGTTTGGTTAATTGCTCTATATTAATGGTGACTTCAAGCGTTCCGACTTTTTTCTCGCCCGATTCCTTCTCGGATTCCGTAATTAGTTTTTTAGTTTCCTTGGATGGAAAAAACGTGTCAAAAATGAATTGATCATCTTCCCCCAAATCCTTAAGATCATGATATAAGGTCATATCTTCGTTGTTGAAGGTATCAGAAAGAAGCAGAAGGTCTCCGTCTTCTCTGGTACGCCAATTCAGAATCGCCTTAATCTTGCCATCCGCTTTAGTGAAAAATATCTTTTGTTCCGTCATTGTTCAATTCCTTGTGAGAGATAGAATCATAGCGATATCACAAATGGAATACCGCAGTGTAGCCTTGGACCCCGGCGTTTCTTATTTTCTTATTTTCTCAATATCCCGGGAGATGCGTATTATATTTCCGCCAACGGTTTCGATGATCAAATCCACCTTTGTCCCCAACTGCCCCACAGTGATCTTTTCGGCTTTCTTCTGGTGCTTTTTAACAATGCCGGAAAGCGTTTTCAGCAACTCGGCGCTGGCTTTGCAGTTTTCCCCGTAGAACTCTAATGGCCCGATCGATTGGGAGACCCTCAACGGCGCCTCGCCCAGCATTTCCATTTTAAACGCTGCGAAATCCTCGAACCGGTCTTCCGGGTTCTTTTCAAGGGCTTTGAGAATCCCGTCGCTGATTTCCTGAGGCAGGTCTACGATCTGATCCGGAGGGGTGGGAACTTTACTGAGATGGGCGATAATCATTTCCGTCGGAGTGTTCGCTGGAAACGGGTGTTTACCGGTAAATATCTCATAGAACGCAAGCCCCAGCGAATAAATGTCCGAGCGGTGGTCCACCGTCTCGGTTTTTTTTTCATCAAACCGTTCGGGTGCCGTGTACGCGGGCGATATCATAAATAAGGAGGTTTGCTGTGATTCGGAAGAGGACAGTTTGGCGATACCGAAATCCATGACTTTTGCCACACCATCCAAAGTCAGAGTGATGTTTTCCGGTTTGATATCCCGGTGGAGGACCTGTTTTTCGTGTGCATAGTGAAAGGCATCGAGGGACTGTGACGCGACCGTGCGTGCGGTGTCAAAAGGCAGGGGGCCGCCCTGGCTTTTCAGCAGATCCTGCAAATTGGTCCCCTGGACAAAATCCATAACAATTGCGTAGTTCCCTTCATGGGGAAAAAAATCGTAAAACCGGCAAATATTCGGATGATCCATCTTGGACAGGTTAATGGCCTCGTGAAAAAATTTCCGCACGGCCCTTTCATCTTCCAAAACATCCGGATTCAACACCTTGATGGCCACAGGCCGTCCGTCCGATGCTCTGGCTTTCCAGACCGAACCGAATCCGCCCTTTCCCAGCAACTTGATGATCTCATAGTTGCCGATTTTCGTTGATTCGGTAACGGCTTCGGGTGTCTTTCTCCGAATGGTTGTTTCTTCTCCCAGTGCGGGCTGAGAAAATTCTTCTTCTTTCACCTCATCCATCATCGAACTGCTGTCGAGAAAAACGGTCTCGTCATGATCAGGAGCGGGCGGAGAGGGTTCCGCCGGTTTCACCTCATCCATCAGCGAACCGCTGTCGAAAAAAACGGTCTCGTCATGATCAGGGGCGGGCGGAGAGGGTTCAGCCACTTTTACATCCTCCATCTCCAAACTGCTGTCGAGAAAAACGGTCTCGTCATGATCAGGAGCGGGCGGAGAGGGTTCAGCGTCTTTCACCTCTTCCATCAGCGAACCACTGTCGAAAAAGACGGTCTCGTCATCATCATGGGCGGGTTGAGAAGAATCAGCGTCTTTCACCTCTTCCATCAGCGAACCACTGTCGAAAAAGACGGTCTCGTCATCATCGTTGGCGGTCTGCATGGGCTCAGCCTCTTTCGCTTCGTCATCAGGGGGCGGCGGGGACGGTTCGATCTCCTCTAATTTGAAAACAAAGGGGAATGTATCGATTTTAATTTCATCGCCGTCATTGAGCTTCTGCGGTGAATTCGGGTCCAGTTCTACCCCGTTGAGCTGTGTCTTGTTGCTGCTGTTCTGGTCGGCAATAAAGTAGCCGTCGGGCTTCTGCTCTATGGTCGCATGTCTGCTGGAAACGGTGTTTTTGAAAACCACGATATCATTTTCCAGGGAACGGCCGATGTGGAAAACCGGCTTGCTGATAGTGAAAAATGAATGTCCTGAAACGTTGGTGACATCCTCGAGTTTGGCTTTTGACATGCTGTTGTGCCTCATCGTTTCTCTTTTCCGTATCGAAAAAAGAATGGATTACAAAAAGTAAGCGATAATACTCAATTCAGAGGGAAAGCCAAATATTTCTCTCAGGTATCTGTATAGAACCACCTGCTCTACATTTCAAGGTTAATGTTTGGATAATTGGTTCTTCTCCAATTTAGTTGGAAAAGAGGGTTCGAGAGATCAAGGGGGCAAGGGTTTGTTCTCCAACGATTTTATCAGCGCTTTGAGTCTCCTTTCTCTGTAATTCTTAAGCATTTCACTCGAATCCCTGGCCCAGACCGATTAACCTTACTCGATTGTCAATAAACTATTATCATTATGAAGCTTAGCCTATACTTTAAGTAATCACCGCGTCGCGACAGGGCGGGCCTTGGACCCATGCCCGAGGCAGGAAAGCCTTAACTCCTTGAATCCTTTCAAAACCATCGGCATCAAGTCTTCCTGCATCATGCTCAAGTTCCTGAACTTATGGACCATTAGGGATTTTTATTGAATAGTGCCCTGCAGTCCCGATTTAATCGGGAAGGGGAATACGCTCGCTGTTTCGGTTCAAAGTTAGATATAATATTATCTTATATGAGCGTATGCAAATTTGAAAAAGTATAACGAAATAAATTTATTGCATATTTATTGTTTTGCCGATATTTTTTATTGTCACTGGCACGAAATCTCTTTTTTGCATACGCTCATTTGGCGCCTAACAACCTTACAGCATTGAATCAAAACATCAATCCGTGCTAATCTGCGCGCATCCGTGTCCAACCTGTTTTGAAAAGGAGTAAATATGGATTTTTCTTTATCTAAAGAGATGGAAATGTTGAAAAAGGCGGTTCGCGAATTTGCCGCCAAAAAAATCGCTCCTTTTGCCGATGAATGGGACGCCAAGCATTATTTCCCCTACGAGGAGGCGATCAAACCCATGGGAGAACTCGGTTTTTTCGGAACGGTGATCCCGGAGGAATATGGCGGAGAAGACATGGGCTGGCTGGCGGCAATGATCGTGACCGAGGAAATCGCAAAGGCTTCCAGCTCTCTCAGGGTTCAGGTCAACATGCAGTGCCTGGGCAGCGCATTTACCATATACAAATACGGCAGTGAATCCCTGAAGCAAAAGTACATCCCCGGGCTGGTCATTGCCGACGATATCGGCGGATTTGCCATTACAGAACCCGACGCAGGATCGGACGTAATGGCCATGTCTTCAACCGCTGAGGACGCGGGGGATCACTGGCTTTTGAACGGTTCAAAGACCTGGATTTCCAATGCCAATGTTGCCGATGTCGTTATTTACTATGCCTATACGGACCGTTCCAAGGGTTCTAAAGGTCTTTCCGCGTTTGTGGTGGAGCTTAAAAATTTTAATGGGATAAAGACATCGATTCTTGAAAAAATGGGGTCTCACTCCTCTCCCACGGGTGAGATATTTTTGACCCATACACGAGTACCCAAAGACAACATTCTCGGAAAACCCGGAGACGGCGTAAAGATACTCTTCGAATCCCTTAACCAGACCCGTCTCTCGGCCGCGGCCGGCGCCGTGGGTGTTGCACAGGCATGCCTGGATGTATCGATCAAATACTGCAATGACCGCAAACAATTCGGCAAGCCCATCGGCGAGTTTCAGATGAATCAGGATATGATCGCCCAGATGTCCACGGAGGTTCAAGCGGCCCGCCTCCTGGTTTACAGGGCTGCCTGGCAAAAGGATCAGGGCAACCTGAACAATGGCCTTGATGTTGCACAGGCCAAGTATTTTGCCGGCGAGGTGGTGACAAAATGCGCCGGCTTTGCCATGCGGATTCTCGGCGCATACGGCTACTCTGCCGAGTATCCGGTTGCACGGTTTTATCGGGATACACCGACATATGCCATTGTGGAAGGATCGACCAATATCTGCAAATGGATCATTGCCCAGGATCAGCTGGGTATTCGAAAGGCCAATCGTTAAAGATAATCACGAAAGCACGAAATGTTAAAAGCACGAAAATAAAGGTATAATCTTCCTGTTTTCGTGTTTTCGTGATAAATTCTTTTTTGCTTTTGATACGTTCCACCTAACTATTGTCCATCCAGAAATGAGGAGTATCCAATGGAACACACTATTGTTGCTATCCTTCCGGGCAAAGTCACCCAGCTAAACATTAACGTCAACGACAGGGTGGAAGAGGATGAAGAAGTATTGGTCATAGAAGCCATGAAGATGGAAACACCTGTTTTCGCCCCCTGCGATGGAACCGTAAAAGAAGTTCGGGTCCAAGAGGGAGATGAGGTGGAAGAAGAAGAGGTTCTTGCCGTTATCGACGGAGGGTAATAAGATGAAGCCTTATTTTGAGAAGATGTCAAAGCTCGGCAAACCGCTGAAAAAAGGACGGATAAAGAGCACCGAAAAAAATGTTCAAAATATCAAAGCCGTCGAGGCAGTTATAGATGAAGCAATCGATAAAGTCAAAGCAGCCGGCCTGCCTGAAGAGAAAATTAACGCCAGGGGCCAGATGACCGTCTGGCAGCGCCTCGATTATCTGGTCGATCCCGGCACATGGTGCCCGCTGCACACCCTCTACAATCCCATGAACAACTCGGAAGGTACCACCAACGTCATTGATGGTGTCGGTCAGATTTCAGGCAAATGGGCGGTCATCATCGGCTTTGACAACAAGGTCATGGCCGGTGCGTGGCTGCCGGGTCAGTCTGAAAATATCCTGCGCGTCACCGATCTGGCCCGGCGTCTCAATATTCCCCTGGTCTGGCTGGTCAACTGCAGCGGCGCCAAGCTGACCGATCAGGAAAAGTTCTACGCCAACCGCCGCGGAGCCGGCACCCCGTTTTTCAGGCATGCCGAACTCGAGCAGCTCGGCATCCCGGTGCTTGCCGGCATATACGGTACCAATCCCGCCGGCGGCGGCTATCAGAGCATCAGCCCCTCCATCCTTTTTGCCCACAAGGACTGCAACATTGCCGTGGGCGGGGCCGGTATTGTCAGCGGGATGGCCCCCAAGGGAGAGTTCAACAAGGAGGCCGCGGAAGAAATCATTAAAAGGGCAAAACAGTTCAAAGGCAAACCCCCGGGCTCTGTTGATATCCACTACGACGACACCGGATTTTTCAAATATGTTTATGAAGACGAAACCGGCGTGCTGGACGGGCTAAAGGACTACATGAAGCATGTGCCGGGCTATCACCCCAAATTTTTTCGGGTTGCCGAACCCATTGAACCCGAATTTCCCGTAAAAGACCTGTATCGACTGGTTCCGCTGGAGCCCAAAAGGGTATATGATTTTGAAGAGGTCCTGGCGCGCCTGACGGATGCCGGCGAGGTCATGGAATTCCGCCCCGACTATGGACCGGAGGTTTTTACCGGCTTGTGCAAAATCGACGGATTTCTTATGGCCTGCATCGGCAACCAACAGGGCTATCTGGGAAAAGACTATCCCGAATACGCCGACACTCCGGGCATGGGAGGGAAACTCTTTCGCCAGGGGTTGATCAAAATGAACGAATTTGTGACCCTCTGCGGCAGGGACAGGATCCCCATCGTCTGGATACAGGACAGCACCGGCGTGGATGTGGGAGACGCGGCTGAAAAAGCCGAACTCCTGGCCCTTTCCCAGAGTCTGGTCTATTCGATTCAGCAGACAGATATCCCCATGATGCTTCTGCTGCTTCGAAAAGGAACAGGGTCGGCGCATTATTTCATGGGCGGGCCCACGGCCAACCGACACAATGCCTTTACCCTGGGCACCGCTGCCAGTGAAATATATGTCATGCACGGCGAAACCGCGGCAGTAGCCATGTACTCCCGAAGACTGGTCAAAGAAAAAGAGGCCGGCAGACCTTTGGAACCGGTAATTGAGTCCATGAATAAGCTGGTCAGGGAATATCATGAAAACGCAAGTCCCCTGTTCTGTGCCCAAAACGGCCTTGTGGACGAGGTGGTGCCGCTGGCGTCGTTGCGGAAATATCTTGTGGCCTTTGCCGGGGCGGTTTACCAAAATCCCAAATCGATCTGCCCGCATCACCAGATGATCCTGCCCCGGATTATCAAGGGGTGACCGCCTTGTTGGTGAGTTCTCCTCCCGCATAGTGGGAGGCATCAGGAAGCCCCCTTGATGGGGGCATCACCCCTCAGCCTTGAAAACAGTAGCTATTTTACAAGTTGCCGAATATTCAATATCCAACAAGGAATGTCGAATGATGAAGTCTTTTCAGCCTTTGTAAAATGACAGCACCAAATTTCACGGAAAATTCAACCCGAAAGTAAACACCCTGTTTTCCTTCTATATTCGACATTGAAAAC
>JBHPCZ010000199.1:0-3157 GCA_042573625.1 Thermodesulfobacteriota bacterium | reverse complement strand
TTTGGCGTGAAAACGTTCCAAGATTTCACCTGGAAGCACATACTCGATTTTTATTCATGCGCGGATTGCGGAAGATGTTCCGACAATTGCCCTGCCAATGCGGTGGGAAGGCCTCTGTCTCCACGGTTTATCACCATAAAATGCCGTGATTATTCTTTTAAAAAATACCCGTTGCGCGGTGAGACGGTCAACGGGCAGCCCTTGATCGGAAATATACTGGAAGAAGACGAGATCTGGTCCTGTACGACCTGCGGGGCCTGCGAGCAGGAATGTCCGCTTCTGATCGAATACATAGACAAGATAGTTGATTTGAGAAGAGGCATGGTGGAAGAGGGTGTCGTGCCTCAGTCCATGCAGAAGCCGCTAGGGGCTCTGGAAAAACGCGGAAACCCATACGGCAAAATGGAAAAGAAACGTGCAGACTGGGCAAAGGACTTGCCGGAGGAAAACACGATAAAGATTTTGGATAAAAAGGAGACGGCGGAGACTCTATATTTCGTGGACAGTATCACATCATATGACGACAGGATACAGCAAATCGGGAGGGCGACAGCTAGGGTTCTCAAGGCCGCAAATATGGATTTCGGGATTTTGGGGCCGGCTGAAAGGGACAGCGGCCATGAAGTCAAACGGTTCGGAGAAGAGATGCTCTTTCTGGATTTAAAAGATAGAAATACCGATGTGATCCTGAGTTCGGGCGTTAAGCAGATTGTCACCGGAGATCCGCACGCCTTCAATGCGTTGAAAAATGATTACGACGGTATTCCACCCGTTGAGCATGTCAGCCAGATGATGGCAAGGAACATACAATCGGGGAGAATTCGCTTAAAAGGTGTTGAAGATACGGAGGCGATTTACACCTACCATGATCCGTGTTATCTGGGACGGCACAATGGCATTTATGATATACCTCGAGATGTTATTGATGCCATCCCCGGCATAAAAAGGGTTGAGATGCTAAAGTGCAGGGATCGGTCCTTCTGCTGCGGCGGCGGTGGATTGATGCTCTTTTACGAGCCCATTGAGGAAAAAAGAATGGGGCAGATGAGGGTCGAAATGGCGAAAGAAGCCGGCGCCAACATCATCGTTACGGCGTGTCCTTTCTGCATGGTCAACATTGAGGATGCCATCAAGACCAGCGGTCTGGAAGGAAAGATGCAGGCCGTTGATCTTGTGGAACTGATAGATAAGCATATAATTGAAGATTGAAGATATCGTAAAAAGTCTGATTTTACTCTCTTCGTGAGCAATTTTGGGATTCATAACTCGCCTGGCTAAATTTCGAAAACTCGGGCTAACGCCCTCAAACAGTTTGAAATTTTTAACGCCAGGCTCATTCCGAATCTTTCTCCAAAATTGCTCAATGTCGTTCGCAAAATGACTTTTTACGAGTTTATCAAGAATGCCAATTAAATAATTTGCCTGGAGGACGAACATGGAGATTTTGGTGTGTGTCAAAAGGGTTCCGGACACTTCGGAAAATGAGATTGAGGTCAACAGGGACGGTACGGACATTGAGCGGGACGACCTTGTCTACTCTGTAAATGAATGGGACAATTATGCCGTGGAAGAGGCCATTCAAATTTGCGACAAGGTCGGCGGTAATGTCACCGTTGTATCTGTCGGCGATGAAGAAGCAGAGGAAGTGGTGCGAAGACAGATGGCCATGGGCGCAGATAAAGGGATTCTCCTTTGGGACGATGCCTTTGAAGGTTCTGACGGAAGAGGGATCGCAAGTATTTTAAAAGCGGCGGTTGAAAAGGGGAAATACGATTTGATATTGACCGGTGCCCAGGCAGACGACGGCGCCGGCCAGGTCGGCGGCATGCTGGCGGCAATGCTGGAATGGCCCTATGCATCCCTGGTCAATCATCTGGAGGTTATAGATGGAAAAACAATTAAAGTCGGTCGTGAAATCGCGGGCGGAGACCAGGAGATGAATGAAATGGATCTTCCCTGTGTGGTTTCCATTCAAACCGGTATCAATGAACCACGGTATGTGGGGATTCGCGGTATCCGAAAAGTCTCATCTATGGAAATACCAATCCACGGGGCACAAGACCTGGGTATCTCTCCCGAAGCGGTCGGCACCTCCGGCGCAAGGCTTCACCGGGTGGATTATTTTGTGCCCGATCCTGGTGAAGGTGCTGAGATTCTTGAAGGAAGTACCGATGAGATTATTGACAAACTGATTGAATTGTTAAAATCCAAAGGAGGGATCAAATAATGGCCCAGCAGGTTTTTGCATATATTATACACAGAGAAGGGAATGCCGATGACTCAGCCCTTGAGATGGTGACAGCGGCCGGAAAAATTGATCCTGATGCATTCATCACCGCGATTGTGGCTGGAGCCGGTGGTGACCTTGACGCCGTGTGCAATGAGATGGCTTCTTCGTTTCAGGAAGTCTGGAAAATCGATAACGAGGCCCTTGCATATCCAAACGCGGAAGTACTTTGCGGGCTTTTGAACCGTGTCCTGCCGGAGAACAGCATCGTTTTTATTCCGCATGAACATTTTGGAATGGATCTTGCGCCGGGTCTATCCGTGAAGCTTGATACCGGATATCTTCCGGATATTGTTGACTTTGAAGGCATTGAGAATACAACCCTAACAGCCGTCCGTCAGGAATATAGCGGACAGGTCAGTACACATGTAGCTTGCAACATTTCTGATGGCGCTGTCATAACGATCCGTCCGGGTTCTTTTCAAGCAGATGAAAGTAAAGGTGTGGACGGTCAGGTGGTTGACAAAACAGCCGGGGCCATGGCGGGGGGACTTCCGGGAAATGCCCGCCGGTTTCAGGAGATTGTTGAAGCTGAAGTGGGGGATGTCGATATTACAAAATCTGAAATCCTTGTTTCTGTCGGCCGGGGGATCGAAGATGAGGATAATATGGAAATTATTTTTGATCTGGCTGAAGCCATGGGCGGAGATGTGTCTTGTTCCAGACCGATTGTAGATGCTAAATGGCTGGAGAAATCCAGACAGGTGGGCACCTCCGGCAAGACTGTCCAGCCAAAAGTTTACATGGCTCTGGGCATCAGTGGTACATTTCAGCACCTGGGCGGCATTAAGGGTTCACCATACATCGTGGCTATAAATAAAAATCGAGTATGTGCTTCCAGGTGAAATCTTGGAACGTTTTCACGCCAAA
>JBHPCZ010000198.1:0-3166 GCA_042573625.1 Thermodesulfobacteriota bacterium | reverse complement strand
CTCTATCTTTATTTAGGTTTGTTTAAAAAATAACTTTAATTACGACACAGTCTCAAAGGGCCAGGTTTTCTATGTTGGGTTAAAATTAATATGCCCCTTGCATCTCTGAGGACCTCTAAGGTTAACTTGCATTGGCACCTAAATCCTGCATTATTTAATAGACCCGATTTGTGAGCTATCTTCGGCGACGGTTTCAGCCAAACGAACCAGTTTCTGCCAATTTCTATACCTATTGTCCTCCAACATATTTTCAAACCTGGCCTTGTACTTCTTTGAATCCAAATGGACCAGGGCGGTCTGGCTTAGAAAGGCCAAGTCAAAATTTGCATTGTCCGAAGATTTTCTTAGAATCTTTTCTGCAAGTTTATACAATTGGGGCGAATGGCGCTCCCAGCACGGAGAAAAAACAAGCCCGGCTGAAAGATGCTCCAAATACGGGTAGTTATCCTTTGTAAGCCCTGAAAGCAAAAATGCAATTCTTTGTTCCACTCTAAAACTGTATTTCGCTTTTTGATACAAATGCTCAAAGAGATTGGAAGACACAAATTTAAACGCGCTGAAGGTGCTTAGCTTTCTACTCAATTTCTCAAGGATTGAAAGTGCTGCAATGCCTTTTTCATCTAAATCTTGAGGAGTTTGAAAAAGGGCACCCACATAAAAAACAAGGACAAAAGCTTCAGCAAGATGTTTTAAAAACCCGTTTCCGGCTTTTACAGAATAAGCTATGCTCTCAACATCAATGGAATCTATCTCAGAAATCAGATCCACTATCTCGTAACTTCCCAATTTAAAAAAAGTCAAATTGATTGAGTCCTTAGATTCCACTTCCGGAATCAGATTTCCCCAAATATAATATAATATTTTTTCCCAGGCGATTGTCTGGGTATCGTTTCTATTTTGTGAAATATAAAAGATCAAATAAGCTAATAATATATCTTCAAAGTAGCCGTCACTCCTGCTGGAACAGATTACAGCGACGGCGTTGTTCACAAGAAAGATATCCTCTGATTTCAAAGCAATTCGAGCCGCTTCCACAACCCTGCGGTCACAGGATCCGACAACCCCTTGAAGAGCATCACGCTTTACTTGCTCACTATCATCATTGGCAAGGCGAATGAGAACCTCTCTATCGATTTGAAGTTTGGTCAAAGCTCGTGCTACCGAAGTCCTTACCTCAGCATTAGGATCGCCGGCCAGTTTGATAATCTCCTGGTCAAAATTTGATAATTCGCATGAACAAATCATCGAAAGAAGGCTGCATTTTACAGGCGCTGTGCCGCAAACCAGTTTTTCTCGGATAATATCGATTGCATTCTCCAAAAACGCGTCATAATTTCGCGAAGCAACGATTAAGGGTTCGTCGTCATCTGATTTTACTATATAATTTGTGAAAAAAACCAGGTGTTCAAGTGATCCGGCACCAAAGAGGGAGAAATACGGAACATCGCTGGCCAGGGCCTCAAGAACAAACTCCGCGCCTTTTCTGCCCAAGGAATTTATCGAATCAACGAATATTCTATGTCTAAAGTACGGAAGATCGTCTAACTTTCCACTTGTAAAATATTGCCTGAGTTGATCCAGAAACTCATCCGGATTTTTTTTAGCAAGGTTCATCAGCGTTGCTTCCGAATCATAAAACGGATCTTCGAGGTTTTTTTGAATAAAAAATCTTTTTGCGCGCTTTCCATTCAATCTATAAATGATCGGTGAAAATGAACTGTCGAGATGTGAAATCAATTTTTCCATTTTGTGCCATAGACGCGCCCAGTCATCATCCTTTGTTCTATATTCATTTGAAAATAAATAAACGCCATCATATGAAACCATCCATAAATCTCCTTTGAAATTTTCATGAATAAAAACCGGTAATTCTTCTATATATTTGCAGAACCTGGCAATATCGATCAGGTTGCAAAGACTCTGGAGATTGTCAGGGTCTAGTACTGTTCTGACAATAAATGGGTAATACATGTTTTGTTTAATCCCTTTGCTAATAACCTTAGAACAGGTTAAATCAATTAAGTATTTGGTAAATACATCCTCAAGGGCATATATATGAGAATTATTCTTCATAAGAATCCAGGTTCCTGGGAAGTCTTCACAATATTCAAAAGAAGCAGGGGGTTTATGGAAAGCATGCGGTAAAACTTTGGGTGATTTATAATCAAGAGTTGCAGGAAAATAAACCTCGAACACTTTGGAAGAATCCAGATCTTCAGATAGTGTTGAAAAAAGACCCTTTATATCTCTAAACTCCGCAATAACGTTTGAAAAGGATAAGAATATACGGTCATTTGATCCGGCAATGGCAGTTAATTCTTTACAATTATCTGTTTTCTTTAGATGGTCTATAAGGGCAAACTTGCCTTTCCGGATTATTTTGTAATTCTTTTCATTAAATTTATGACTATTTTTTCGAATGATATAAAGCATGCTTTCCTTATTGAAACCATTGGACAAAGCGCAGAGAAACTCATCGGTTATAACAACATAAGGAGGCAAAATACCACACTCACGCTTTATGAATCCGGCGCATTGCGATCCCACCGTACTGTCAGATCTCCACCTCTTGGTTTCAATGTTAAAGGTTTTCAACCCGAAATCTCCAAACAGCTCTATGCATTTGCCGTCTAAAGAAACCCTGCTCTCAACTATTTCTAATCTATCAACTTTTCCCGGCAATCGAAACTTTTTGATATAATTTCTTTTTTCCATATTGCATTTCGATCTTTAAACCGAATATTTCATGAAAATTATTCAGCTCTAAAAAAGGTCAGCGTACAATGTTTGCATTAGGAAAAACATTTATTGTTCAACTTAATATTATGAATTTATTATATATTACAGACTCCCTGTAAGATTATAAAATAAAACCGACTGAAACATCTATAAGACATGACGGGATAAAATAAGATTTGTTTCATAATTGTCATGACTATTTCCCTAACCCAAATATTTCATGAAAAAATCGAAAAGGATTTTCAAAATACATTTATAACAGAGGCTTCGTATCTGATTTACGTAAATTTGCTCCGTTACATACTTTCACTGTCGGTTTTGGTGTGCATTTTTTTCACCCGGAGGTCGAATCAAACTCGTGAAATATCCGGACTAAGTAATAAACGGTTTTGCAGTGTTACGTTTTGTTTTCCTTTGACTGGATAGG
>JBHPCZ010000197.1:0-3185 GCA_042573625.1 Thermodesulfobacteriota bacterium | reverse complement strand
ACCCCGATGGAATAGAGTTAACAAAAACATTCCATTGGGCAAGCAGGGCAGGCAGGATAAATCTTCATTCTTGACAGATTCGGAAAAATTGGAGGACTGGAGCGATCCAACATATGACGATATATGCAATTTGCTCTAAGCTGTGATATTTTTAAGTAAACACAACTTTTTTCATATTCAATCCCACTACTATATTTTTGTAACATTGTTTGGAGTTATTTTCCTTTACAAATCCAATAACCTACCATCCCTCATCTCAATAACGGGCATTTTATATCCGTATTAAGCGCTATAAAAACCAGCCTTGACAATTGTTGAAAATCAGCTAATGTAACTGTTGCAGGAAAGTCAGTCTTTCCAATTGGCACCTCCTATTTCCTGCATCTTCTTCGCAAGGGGTGGCTCTTCAGTCACCCCTTACTTAGAACGTGATATTTTCTTTGGACTGGAGCTTACTGCAATGACCACCAAGAAGGATCTCGTTGAACGAAGGGAACATAAGCGATTCAAGGCCAAGGAAGGTGCATTTGCTGTCCTGACTTCTGATAATAAGTTGGGCCAGATTCAAGACATCAGCAAGAGTGGACTTACCTTTCAGTATATTGGGCATGGTGAGCCGTCAAGCGGTTCGACTGAGATGGAAATATTTTCTACTGTTTATGATTTCTATTTAAATAAAGTGCCGGTTAAATCTGTTGTAGACATTGAAGTAGATAGCAATATTCCTTTCAGTTCAGTGCCAATAAAACAGTTGAAAATACAATTCGGGGAAATGACACCTATTCAATCAACACTGTTGGATTATTTTATTCAGAACCACACTTACGCCTGAAGATTATGATAGAATATCAATTGGAGACTGTAACGGATCTGTTTAATTTAGGCAGCGATGAAACAGAAGAAGATCAGGCTAAAGAAATGCCCTAAATGCGGTAAGGTAGCAGGGCAAAGGGTTCCACGAAGATGGTGGATGCGTTTAATACCAAAATCGATGAATTTTTTCTGTCCGGAGTGTTGCTCAGAATTTACCATAATATTCAAGAATACACCCATTCGAGCAGCAAGCATTGAAAGGTGAAATGAAAAAATACAATTGATTTATATTTCCTGCATCTCGTTGAAGCTCTATTTATGAAAGAAACACCGTTAGCAATGAAGAGAATACGTTTTCTTGGGACGAAACGGGAATAGTTAAAAATGGGGGAAATAATTTTATGAGCGAGAAAAAGATTTTGGTTGTAGATGACGAAGAGATAATTCGTGATATGTTTGAACATGCTTTTAGTCAATTTGGTTATGAGGTTAGAACAGCAGAAAATGCAGAAGAAGCAATGAACGTTTTGAGGAAGGAAAGCATAATGGTAATGTTTCTGGACCTTAAGCTTCCAGGAATGAGTGGCGTGGACTTGTGCAAACAAATCCGAAAGGAAAATCAAGTTGGCATCATCTACGCAATGACGGGTCATGCCGACCTTTTTGGCCTTTTAGAGTGGCGGGGAGCGGGTTTTGACGATTTTTTTGCCAAGCCGATTTCAATCGAAATGCTTTTGGAAGCAGTTCAGGAGGCCTTTAAAAAAATTGAAAGATGGAAAATTATGGAATACGAATTGGTTTGAAATTTATCTTCTCTCATCTATCCAAAACATTTGATATTGTTTTTCGATTAGGGCAAATCCGTTTTACCGGGTTTGCCTTTTTGATTTTTACGATATATGTAATAAGCACGAACTGACTTAACGTTGTGTTTATTGTAAGTTATCTGCAATCAGGCACATCCCTCCTTTCCACAAACACATTCCACTAATCAATACCACAAAGTAGTATAACTGTTTAAAATAATTATAATTATCTTGACGCAATTGCGGTTTTAACATAATATCTTACATATATTCTCTTTTGAAAACTTACCTCTCTCTCTATTCGATTCCCGTTGTGAAATATTTCTTGTTCTGCCGGCCTCATTCTCGATTCGTTTCTTTAATGAAGAGAAGAAAGGAGGTATTATGGTCAGGCTCGAATTAATGGATAAAATCGAAATGTTTCAAGGTCTCGATGACGACCAGTTGACCGCCATCCAAAACAGTTGCAGTGAAGCTGAATTTAATCGGGGTGATAAATTCTTTTCTGCAGGAGATCTTGCCACCCATTTGTGGGTTGTGCTTGAAGGGCAAGTTGATCTGCGTCTTGAACTCCCGGGAGCGAAACCCACTTCCAGAGATCACACCGTTTCTTCTATTTCGGCTAAACCTGCAGAACCCATTGTATTGGGGTGGTCTTGTTTTGTGGAACCGTATAAAATGAGACTGTCGGCTTACTGCTTCTCTAGGCATTGCAAATTGATAAAGATAGACAAGAATGACCTCATTACCTTTTTTAAGAAAGACCCCAGGGCAGGGTATTTAATCATGTCGCACATCGTCACTATTGCAGGTGAACGGTTTCAACAGCTACAAGAAATGGTTGTAAAGGACTTGGGTGAAAAACTGATGAGTGGTTGGTAAGGTGGAAATATAAAATCCTGTCAAAATGCGGCTTTCGCTTTACATCCCACAATTCAGTATGCCTTAATGTGATAATTTTGGTTTGAGATCATCAACCTGTAACTTGTGCTATCTGCAATATATGACAAATTTTTGAGAGCTTGAAAATGTTGTGATATCGTTTTTCGATATGGGCAAATCCATTTTACTGGGTTTGCCCTTTTGATTTTTATGATATATGTAATCAAAACGAATCGACTACCAGCTGTGTTTATTGTAAGATATATATAGCCTTATAATAATGTTATCCGTTGACAAAGGAAATGTAGAATGACTGAAGATAAAAAAAAGGGCGGCATTGGATCTGGGATATTTTGGATGTTTTTAATTTCACTTTTATTATTTTGGTTGCCGGTTGTCGGCCCATTACTTGCTGGAGTTGTCGGAGGAAATAAATCAGGTGGCGTTGTTAATGCATTAGCTGCGGTTTTCTTGCCGGGCATTATATTTGGCATAGCCTTGTTCTTACTGGCTACAACTTTGACTGGAATGCCAATCATAGGTGCGATTGCTGGCTCTGGCGGTCTTGTTTTATCAATTGCACATGTTGGTCCTTTACTTTTAGGAGCTATTATTGGGGGTTTAATTAGTTGAGCAGTCGGGGGGTTTTCGCTACTAAACCGCTCCATGGATAATCATTTTTTA
>JBHPCZ010000196.1:0-3235 GCA_042573625.1 Thermodesulfobacteriota bacterium | reverse complement strand
ATGCTTGACGGCACTCCAACCCATCTTCCTGCGGAGAATGCCGAGCTGATCCTGAAGGGGGAGCTGTTTCGGGCAGACGTCTTCGCAGCCGAGAAGACCCATGCAGCCGAAGATGCCTTCGTCCGTGCCGACAACCTCAAAGTATTCCTTGTCCGTGCGTTCGTCCCGCGGGTCCAGTGTAAAGCGGGCAATCCGGTTGAGGGCCACCGCCCCTACGAAATCCGGTCGCATATTGGCGGTTCCGCAGGCGGCCACGCAGCAGCCGCACTCGACACAACGCTCCAGTTCATAAATCTCTTCGGCCAGCGCATTGTCCATTCTTTCTTCTTCTGCTTCCGGGTCGAGGGATTTTTGGGTGTGAACCCAGGATTCTACCTTTTCGTTCATTGCCCTAAACCAGGTTCCGGTATCCACGGAAAGGTCTCCGATCAACTTGAAAACAGGCAGGGGCATCAGGGTGATTTCCGTCGGCAGTTCTTTGGTCAGGGTTTTACACGCCAGATCCGGCCGGCCATTGATCATCATGGCGCACGCCCCGCAGATCCCGGCACGGCAGCAGAAATCAAATTGGAGTGCCGGGTCCTGCTCCTCCCGAATCCGGGTAATGGCGATGAACAGGGTCATACTCTCCGTCTCTTCAAGATAAAATGTATCTGTATGGGGCACGGAATCGGGGTCCTGCGGATTGTATCGGAAAATATTGAATTTCAGTTTTCTTCCCATTTTATGCTCCTATGATTTCTCCATCGCAGGTGATGATTTGACACGTTCCATATCCCCGATCTCCAGGCGGGATCTCCATGACCTGGGAGGCGGGTTCATAGTTCAGGGTCGGCAGATCATCACCTTCTTTCCAGGTGGCCAGCGTTCGATTCAGCCAGTCCCGGTCATTTCTGGCCTCAAAGTCTTTCCGGGAATGACATCCCCGGCTCTCGGTGCGCTGGAGCGCGCCGTAGGCTGTACAGAGAGCCAGTCTCACCATGCCCTGGATTTTCAGGGCCAGCGCGAGTTCGGGGTTGACGCCGATACCATTGGATCGCAGGCCTACTTTTTTAGATCGTGCGTAAACCTCTTGCAGATTGTCGACCGCCGTTTGAAGATCATCTCCGTTTCTGAAAATGCCGACCCGATCCATAAGTTCATCCTGCATGGCACTGCGGACGTCGTAGACATTCTCACTGCCATTTTTGCCGGAGATCAGGCGGTCGATCCGTTCCCGGTCTTTTGCCACCGCATCTTTGACAACAGCGGTATTCAATTGAACTTCGTAGCCCTGGAGAAATTCGGCAATCTTTTCCCCAACGATCTTTCCGGCAACGATGGTTTCGGCCAGGGAATTTCCCCCCAGGCGGTTGAATCCGTGCATATCCCAGCACGCGGCCTCTCCGGCGGAAAAGAGCCCTTTGAGACCGTATGCCGCACCGTCTTTATTGGTCCGAACCCCTGCCATGCTGTAATGGTGGGCCGGCCGGACCGGGATCAACTGGGTAATGGGATCGACGCCCAGGAAATGGTTGCAGATCTCTTCCACCTCTCTCAGTTTGGTTTTGATATGTTTTTCACCCAGGTGGCGGATGTCCAGCCAGAGGTGGTCTCCATAAGGGCTTTTGACTCCGAGCCCCTTTTGAATATGATGGGTCATCCAGCGGGAAACCACGTCCCGGGACGCCAGCTCTTCCTTCTCCGGTTCATACTCGGGCATAAACCGCTCTTCGTTCACATCCAGCAGGGTGCCGCCGTCGCCGCGGCAGCCTTCCGTCACCAGGATGTTGGTGGGGACAATGCCCGTGGGGTGAAACTGAACCGCCTCGGGGTTTCCCAAAGGAACGACGCCGGTGTCGAGGGCGATAATGGCGCCGCCGCCGTCGTTGATCACCGCGTTGGTGGTCTCCCGGTAGATCCGGCCGTAGCCGCCGGTGGCGATCAGGGTGGCCTTGGCCAGATAGGCCCTCAGTTCTCCGGTCTTCAAACACCGGGCCACCGCACCCATGCAGGTTTCTCCGTCATGGATGAGAGAAATGGCTTCTATGCGGTCATGGACGGTGACGCCCAGTTCCACCACCTTGTTGTCCATTGTGTAGAGCAGCGTGTGGCCGGTGCCGTCGGAAGTGTAGCAGGTTCTCCACTTGGCGGTCCCCCCGAAGGATCTTGCGGTAATGAGACCTTCCTTCTCTTTGAGTTCCTCCTTCTCGTACTGCTTCCCGCCTTTAAAATAGATATCTTTCCCGGGAACAACCCTGTTCCACGGAATTCCCCAGAAGGCCATTTCCCGGACTGCCACAGGGGCGGTTTCCGCGAAAAGACGGGCCACCTCCTGGTCACATCCCCAGTCGGAGCCTTTGACCGTATCTTGAAAATGAACATCCGGAGAATCGCCTTCACCCATAATGCAGTGCCCCAAAGAGGCCTGCATGCCGCCCTGGGCCGCTGATGAATGGGAGCGTCTGGGCGGGACGATACTCAGACAGATGGTCTCAAAGCCCGCGGAAGCCGCTTCAACGGCAACGCGCTCCCCTGCCAGGCCGGCCCCGATGCATAACAGATCCGTAATTATTGTTTCCAATGATATTCCTCCTTGAGGCCTTTGTGAAACGTGAACATTTTTCAAAGGTCTCTACTACTTAAGGCAAGGTTAAGAACCAGAACCGGGAAAGCGTAATAAGACCGATTATGATAAAAAATGCAGTGAGCCCGTTTTCAAACTTCTTAAAGCCTTTCCGCTCCTTCCGTCGGATAAACCCCCATTTTACCCCGATCCGATAAAATCCGATGCCGACGTGAAGCTCCACCATGGGCAGGAGGATCAGGTAAAAAACGAGCCAGAACCCGCCCTGGATACGGGCGGCACTTTTTTGAGCCGTAATCGGAAAATCCGAAAGCACCGTCCACATATGGATGGAGCCCATGATGAGAATGATCATGGCGGTAGATGCCTGCACCATCCAGAGCCAGGTGTCGACGTGTCGAAGCTGCCGGCCGAGCTTCCAGATGGTCGATTGCTGTTCGACGCGAAAAGGAACCTTTCGGGCCGCCAGGACAAAGTGGAGAAGAAAACTAAATGCAATGAAAGGACCGCCCACCTGGGCCATGTAGGTCTTTTCAAGGAAATGGGCAAGGGCATTCATCACGCCGGGTCCCAGGATAACACTGGATACCAAAATCATGTGACTCCACATAAATAGAATTAGCCCGGCACCCGTCAGCATCTGAAGCCAGTCAAGATAGGCGGACGTCC
>JBHPCZ010000195.1:0-3313 GCA_042573625.1 Thermodesulfobacteriota bacterium | reverse complement strand
ATCTTTGAGGAGATAAGGAATTTTGATCTAGGGCAGCCCATTTTCAATCAAGGAGATCTGGGCGACGGCGCCTATTTTATCCTTGAAGGAAAAGTTAAAGTGGTTGGCATCTCCGAACATTTCAAAGAGATTCTTCTGGGAGAAGTGGGCGAAGGCAACACCTTTGGTGAAATGTCTTTGATCGATGATAAACCGCGGTCCGCCAGTGTCGTAACGCTCACCCCGTGTAGGGCCGCCTTTATCAGCAAAAAAACATTCAATGAATTCATCGCCTCCGGATCTGAATCCGCCTTCCGATTCATGGGATTTATCTGCTTCTCCCTCTTCATGAACATTCTTCGACTGGATCGACTCTATTCGGATGTCAAGAAGAAAGTAGACGCATCCGGAACATGAATTTATCACCCCTTGGAGTACATCCTATTTTTTGCTGTTCTCCCTTTTCTGCAGCTCGATGATATTCCCTTCCGGATCGTTGACATACATAGATACGATTCGTCTGATATTTTCACACTCTATGTCAACCGAATTCCGATTCAATGAGACGTACAGCATGGCCGGTGCTGTCTTGCCCTTGAATTATGCCGGCAACCTGTTTCGCTCGCCGGCGAAAGGCATCATTGGACAGAGACTCGCTGATCGCTTCAGCAAGGCGTTTTGCAGTCAAATGCGAACGCCGTATAGGCCTGGGACCGAGACCTGCCCGGTGAATACGGTCTCCCCAGTAGTACTGGTCAAGTATATGCGGTATGATGATTTGCGGCACACCAGCCCGGGCTGTCGTGGCTGTTGTTCCCGAACCGCCATGATGAACAACAGCTGAAACACGGGGGAACAGTCGTTTATGCGGCGTTTTATCTGCAAAAAAACAGTCCTCTGATATGGGCAAACGATTCGCGTCTTTTCCGATAGAAATTATCAAGCGCTGCCCGGCGGATCGACCGGCTTCCATCACCAACTGGACGATCCCCCGCAAATCTTGCTTCGGCATACTTCCAAAACCAACATAAACAGGCGATGAACCGGAAGCGAGAAAAGTTTCAAGGTCCGGATTCAGCTTGTCGGTCTGATGTAAGTGGAAATATCCTGTTTGCATGGTGTCCTGCTCCACGTCCATTGGAACGGGCGCAAGAACTTGATCCGAGGCCACCATCACAGGGTTGCCCAGCAAGTGACCGATGGTGGAATGAATCGGTTTCAAACCCATACGATTCCGTTTTATATTGATTATGGGTTTAATAAGAAATCCGTCGGCTTTCCGATCAAGCCACCAGGTATGCCGGTTCAGCCACAGGGGCAGGCGGTGGTTTCGAATCGCCGGAATGGGGTGGTGGCGAGACGGCAGAAGTTGGGGACAGAAAGCGATAAAACAGTATGGAATACCGAGCAGTTCGGCAAAAGTAGGTGCAGCGGCACATAATGAAGCAGCAAGAACAAGATCCGCTTTCTGGATGATCACGGGAAGCTGGGAAAACTGAATATCAAGCTCACGACGTACGAAGCGTAAAAAGGTTGTCGCCGCCTTGAACGTATGCGCATCTTTCATTTCACCAAGAAAATCTTCGAAATTGCTTCCAAAGGGCTGGAACGGACAGGAATAGCTTTCGACCCAGTCAGCATTCTCAGGGGGGGCCAACAGGAGGACCTCGTGGCCGGCGGTCTGAAGCGCCAGCGCCAGCGCCAGCATGGGCTGTACATCACCACGCGACCCGGATGTGGCAAGGATGATTTTCATTGATCGATTTTGAATCCTTAATTCAGCAATCCACCAGTTCTCCGCTCAAAACAGTAATCGCCTGCCCACCCAGAAATACCCGGTCTCCGCTCACACGCACACGGACGATGCCGCCCCGATCTGACGCCTGGTAGGCAACAAATTCATTCTTGCCCAGCTGTCTGCTCCAGTAAGGGCCCAGACAGCAGTGTGCGGAACCCGTCACCGGATCTTCATCAATCCCTGCACCGGGGGCAAAGAACCGGGAAACAAAATCATATTCTGAACCGGTGGCGATACTCGTGACCGTGACACCACGGATCGGCAACGTCTTCAACACAGCGAAGTCGGGTTTTAAGTCTCGAACCGCTTCCTCGGACGCCACCTTCACAAGGTAATCGAACCGGGTTTTGCCGACATATTCCGGATTTACTCCCAGCGCCTCGCCAAGTCCGGGTGGGGGGCTGACCGGTTCATCCGGTGTTGCCGGAAAGTCCATTTCGATCCATCCTTCATTTATTTTGGCTGTCAGCAGCCCGCTGAGCGTGTGAAATCTTGCTTGCTCCTGCCGGCCCAATACGCCGGTTTCCCATAAGGTGTGGGCGCTTGCCAGCGTCGCGTGACCGCACAATTCAACCTCCACTGCGGGTGTGAACCAGCGCAGGCTGTATCCATCCTCCTGCGGGCACAGATAAGCGGTTTCAGACAGGTTCATCTCCCGCGCCACGTTCTGCATCCATACTTCATCGCGCGGTTCAGGCAGAATGCAAACCGCCGCCGGGTTGCCCGCAAACGGCTTGTCCGTAAAAGCATCCACCGTATAAATTTTTATTGTCATTCTATCCCTCCTCCATTCGGACAAACACTAGTTAGAATAAAAGTTCATCCGGAATTGTTTTCAATATCCGATTATGGTTTCTTATAGATATACAAAAAACCGGCCGGATTGCCAGCCCAAAATGATTTTATCGAAATGCCAATATGCCGCTGCCCAAAACAGAAGTATCTTGCATAGCGTTTTATTTTGACAAAAAATGATGTTATAAGAACGTCATGTAAACCATCTACGGCCCTTACACGGCAGTGATGTGGATGCAAAAGGCCGCTGACAGCGGCTATGCGCCCGCGCAATTTAGCATGGGGCTCAATTATCTGAGGGGTGCGGGTGTTTCAGAAGACCCGGGACAGGCCTATGCGCTCTTTCAGAAAGCCGCCCAGTCGGAGGATGCGGATGCGCAATATTTCCTGGCCGTTCTATCCGCTATCGGCCACGGAAAGGTGAAGGACCAATGGGAGGCATTGCGGTGGTTCCGCCTGGCCAAGTCAAACGGTTTTCCCGTGCCCGATGATCTTCTGACCCCGGCAGGTGTAGCGGAACTGGGTAAAAATAAATGGGTTGGAAGTCAGACCTCCAAGCGCTCTGGTATGTCGGCGGGCAGAGAATTGGTCCGGCGGATCCAGGCCAGTTTAGCGCGGTTGGGCTATCAAATAGGATCTGTGGACGGGATTTTCGGCAAAAAAACAGAGACGGCGATCAAAGCCTTTCAAATGAAAAAAGGCCTTGCGGTGGATGGCAAGGCAACCCAGGCACTACTAAAG
>JBHPCZ010000194.1:0-3486 GCA_042573625.1 Thermodesulfobacteriota bacterium | reverse complement strand
AACCTGATCATCCATTTCGCTAAGTTATAAAGCTTTATAATTAAAACTCCCCGACTGCTCAACTAATTGTAAAAGTATTTGTTCAATAGCAGGAGGCTCTAATTTGGCTAATTCTGTAAAAACCGCCAGATATAAATACTTCTTAAAAAAGGATGCTACCTTATTTCAGCTGAATTGGCGCTTGCCGCCGGCAGATAAAAACGCTCGGCATAATCCTTGACCATACGATCTGCGTTGAAGCGCCAGCCAAGAGTTTGCATCGCCCTTTTCATCCTCTGAGCCCATCGGTGTGGGAGCCCGCTTGTGTTCCGATCATAATAGCACGGGATCACTTCTTTTTCGAGAGTTTTATAGAGGTCTTCGGCGTCCCGCTGATATTGAATGTTCTCATCGTTGTGCATACCGCCGTCGCCAATGGCAAAGCCGTTTTTACCGTCGTAGGCTTCATTCCACCAGCCGTCCAGAATCGAAAGATTCAGGCACCCGTTGAGAATTGCTTTCTGACCGCTTGTGCCGCAAGCTTCGAGCGGTCGTCTGGGATTGTTCAGCCACACGTCCACGCCCTGCACCAAGTGACGGGCCACATTGTAATCGTAGTCTTCAATGAAAACAATTCGCCTCATGTACTTGGAGTTAAAACTGAATTGTGCAATCCGCTGTAAAATACGTTTGCCATCGTCGTCCCTTGGATGCGCCTTGCCGGCAAAAATGATCTGTATCGGTCGCCGAGCGTCTCCAATCAGTTTTTCAAACCGCTCGGACTGGGATAAAATAAGATCTGTTCTTTTATAGGTTGCAAACCTGCGTGCGCAACCGATGGTGAGAATATCCGGATCGAGGATTTGATCGATCTGTTTGATAATCTTCCCATGGCCCAATCGCTCCGCTTGAATAAGTAACCGTCGGCGGACAAATCGGATAAGACGCATCTTCAGATTCTGGTGTGTCTCCCACAACTCTCCATCATCGATCTCGGCCACTTGTTCCCAGACATCGGGGTGCACCATCCGAGTTGGCCAATCCTGCGATAGACGTGTTTCTAAAAGCTTGTGCATTTGGGGCGCCAGCCATGACAATACGTGAACGCCGTTGGTAATATGGCCGATGGGGACTTCTATCTCGGATCGTTCAGGCCAAAGCGGATGCCACATCCGGCGACTCACATCCGCGTGTATCGCCGAAACGCCGTTTGCCCGGCACGAGTTCTTCAAAACCAAAACGGTCATACAAAAAGGCTCTGATGAATCTCCCGGGTTGATACGCCCCAGGGCCATAAATTCATCGTGAGAGAGCCCCAATTTTTCACGAAATATGCCGAGATGCTCCTCTACCAGATCCGGCGAGAATCGATCATGACCGGCGGAAACCGGTGTATGCGTTGTAAACACGGTATACAGCGACACACGCCGGCGAGCACGGTGAAATGGTATCTGGTCGTATTGCATAACCCGACGGATCTCTTCGAGGATGGCAAAAGCACTGTGTCCCTCGTTTAAATGCAGCACCCCGGGGAAAGTATTCAGCGCCTGCAGAATACGAGCGCCACCGATCCCCAGAAGCAGTTCCTGTCGAATACGAAATTTATTGTCACCGCCGTAAAGTCGAGAAGTCAATTCGCGATCTTCGGCTGAATTGCCCTCTACGTTGGAATCAAGAAGCAACAGACGAACCCGTCCCACCTGAAGTTGCCAAACCCGAGCTTGGAGGAAACCGCTCCGTGTATCAACTCTTACAACCAAAGGCTGCCCTTTGGGCTCTTCAACGCTTTGTAAGGGCAATTGGTTGATATCGAGATCAACGTAATCTTCTTGTTGCCAGCCGTCTTTGTTTAAACGCTGGCTGAAATAACCCTGGTGATAGAGAAGTCCGATTCCGATTAAGGGAATCCCCAAATCAGAAGCGCTTTTCAGATGATCTCCCGCCAAAATACCCAGGCCGCCGGAGTAAACCGGTATCGATTCATGCAAACCAAACTCGGCGGAGAAATAGACGATCTGTTGCTTGTGCAGATTACCGCAGTGAACATCTCCCCATGTTTTACGCTTCTCATTATATTCATTCAGCCGTCGGAAAGCGTAATTAATTCGACTGTGGAGCACCAGTTCGGCCGCCCGTTCCTCGACCTGCTCCGGTGTGATCTGATTTAGCAAGGCAATGGGGTTGTGACTCACCTGTCGCCAAAGGTGAGGATCTAGGTCGGCGAAGAGGCGAATAACATCTGGATGCCACGTCCACCAGAGGTTCTGTGCCAGTGCGCGAAGCCTTTCATGAAGTTGGTTGGAGGAATCTGTCATATACACTCCTTTTTTTTGGTCAAATGGCTGAACGATTATCGGGTATTGTTAAATGCAAAATTATCCTTCTTGAACGCGCTCATTCCCTTCAGCTTGCTGCAGAACGGTCATTGTTCATTCCAGCTTGTTCATTCGGTTAAGCGGGTTCAACATTATACTTCAACCACAGAATCATCGTTGCCGTATTCATTGGAAATGTAGGCGTCCGCCTCCCAATCGTTCTCCCAGCGCTCTCCATCCAACAGGTAACGGAATCGATATAACTGGCCTGACGGCATGGAAACAGTGGTACTGAAGCTGCCGTCTTTCAGGCGTTTCATTGGATGAATATCGGGATCCCAATTATTGAAATCACCACAGAGAGCAGCTGTCTCGGCATTGACTTCAGCCGACAGTTTGAATGTAACACGGCAGAACTTTCCAGTCTTAGTGTAGTTTTTCTTCAACATTCTATACTCCTCTACAGGTCGGAATTTTGTCGGCATCCAATCGTCTTACAAAGGCTCTTCAACTGAACCTGTCTGAAAAGTGCGTGACTATGGCAGCCTAAATATTATGGTAAGGCTTAAAATTTGGAGAAATGGGTTTATTCAGAGTTATATGACTTTCAATGATAAATAATAATTGCAGATTCTATACTGAAAAATAGTTAAAATCAACAATTCATGCATTATCATAAACTTTTCGGGACTGACAAAAGGTTAGATTGATTTTATCTTAAATCGCTTAAAGGTAAAGATTTAGAATCAACATCATAACCGAAATCTTTTTCAAAAAATATTGATAACAGATTTTGAGGATATCTTGTCAAATTAACAACTATCTCAATTGTTACATGTTTTGATGATATGTTTTGGATATCTTTTCATCAAAAGCTCAGGCACATTATGATAAGATTTTATTGCCAGAAAATCAAATACATTTCATAATAAAACCTCGGAACAATCATTTTTGGTTTTTTGAGGGTAAAAATTGCACTTACCTAAACCGTCGGCTATGTCTTATTTAAATTATTTGGGATATTTTCGCAAAGCCACAATGAACCTTTACTCATTATTGACCGGCCACTTGGGAAGAACTTGCCTTATATAAACTGTTGAAAATATTTGGGATACCGATCAAATTGAAAACAGGAGTTGTGAATCGGCGTGCAATAATGACCCACCTTTAGCCGAAATCGGCGTCCAAAATT
>JBHPCZ010000193.1:0-3506 GCA_042573625.1 Thermodesulfobacteriota bacterium | reverse complement strand
ATCACCCATTTCGCTAATTTATAAAGCTTAATGATAAAAACTCCCCGACCCCTCATATAACTGGAATTTACAACCCGCTCCTACTTGAGCCCTTCAGGTTTGAAACAGACTCCCCACTCATCATACGGCTTGTTAATCCCCGGTGGAAGCGGGCTAACCGGACTCGACTTGATAATCGCTTTTCTCCCCGCCTCGTCCAGATAGCGGTTCCCTGACCTTTTGTCCATCCGGATATCTCTTATTTCTCCATTGCGCATGATTTTAAACGATAGACAAGCCCTGAGATCCGTTCTTCCACCAGCCAAATGCATAGGAAATGCCCAGTTTTTTTGAATATCAATGGCAACCAGATTTCTGTATATATCAATCAGCTCTAAAGCTTTATTCCCGCCGGTTCCGGGTCTGGACGGTATCCCCGGCACGCCACCGCCCTGCCGGGGCGCCTCCTTAACCACCGTATCCACCGGTCGATCAACCGGTCGGGTCCTTTCTACCTCTTCCCCTACCCGATCGATCGCCTCAATCAGTCGCTCCGGCGGCTTTTCTTCAACTTTTTTTTCTATCCGAGATACAGCTTTTTTAACAATCTTGGAACGCTTATACGACTCTTTTTTTAGTGATTTTTTGGTTTTCCACTTTTTAGACGCCCCTGAAACCGCTTTTGAGGGCTGTGAGAGCGCCGGTCCTGTAGAACTGGGCGCAATCCCCAGGTCGGCCAGCGACACCATGCTGACATTTATTACCGCGGGTGAAAATGTTCTTTCAGGCCTTAATTTCGGGGAAAAAATGAACGCCGCAAACAGAATTAAGTGGCAGGCGGTAGAGATACTAAAACCAAACCAGAACGTGCGTAAATCGGTATCCATTCCTTGAGGCAAATAAGCGCGAACCATATCCTCTTCCTTAGCCCATCGATTCGTAAATTCGATTACGAATTAACTCACTCAGGACTAAGTGCTGAGTGAGCAAATACATTGAATTGATCGTGCAAAATACGTTACCGTAATTGCGAATCGAAACACTTAGCTTCTCGCTTTTTCCTTTTCGTTATGAACCGGCTCCGTCACCATGCCAAGCCGCTCAACCCCGGCACCTTTTATCGCAGCCATGACACGGACGACCATTCCGTAAGAAATATCTTTGTCAGCCCGAAGATAGACTTCACTATTTTCACGGCCTTCGAGGATTTTTGTCAATTTTTCCTGAAGGAAGTTGAGCGACACCTGAAAGTCGTTAATATATATACGGTTGTTTTTGTCGATGGTGACAATAAGATGGTCCCGTTCAGAAGAAAGGGGCCCTGAGCTGGCTTCCGGTAGCGAAACATCAACACCCTGGATCATCATCGGTGCCGTCACCATAAAGATGACCAGCAGCACGAGCATAACATCCACAAACGGTGTTACATTGATATCAGACATCAATCGATCACTGTTACTCTCGACGGTCATGTGCTGCCCCCACCTGTACGTACAATATCCCGTTCGATGATATTTAAAAGGTCTGCGGAAAAACTGTGCAGTTCGGTTTCAATGGTTCTTATCTTAGACATAAAAAAATTAAAAGCAATCACTGCCGGGATGGCGGCAGCCAGGCCGGCTGCGGTCGCAACAAGTGCCTCGGATATCCCAGGAGCCACGACAGCGAGGCTGGCCGAACCCCTTTGTCCGATACTGTGAAATGAATTCATAATTCCCCAGACGGTCCCGAACAAACCGATAAACGGGGTTGTGTTTCCGGTGGTTGCAAGGAACGGCACCATCTGCATCATCCGGGTTATTTCCGTATTGATGGCCCGGCGCAACGCCCTCTTGATATTATCAATGCCGACAAATTCCAAGCTTGTGGTCACTGTTGCCGATCCGGCTGATTGGGAAGGATGTGATGGCATTGGAACACCGGACTGGCTCACCTTTTTCAGTTCAAGGTATCCGATGCGAAAAATCCTGGCAATCGGACTGCCCTGAAGCTGTTTCGATTTGGAAAATGCTTCGGAAAGGTTCCGGCTTTTCCAGAAAAATTCTGTAAATGCTTCCGATTCTGCAACCGCTTTTTTGATATATCGATATTTAATGGCAATAATTGCCCATGAAGATATGGAAAAAAAGAGCAGCAGAAACAGCACAAACTGAACCATAAGGCCGGCATTCATTACCATATAAATCAAATCCATATCACCAAGTTGCATGTAAACACTCCAGTTTCAACATCATTTCAGAGACCTTTAAAAAAACGCCCCCTTTTGCCCGATCCCGGTGCCTGCCCCGTGCAATGCGAAGCTTATTTCACTGGGGTCAGGCTTTAATTTCAACCCGCCACCGAACTTTGGCGGGTTAATCCTCGAAATACTCAATGTATTCCTGCTTGCCCTGTGAAATGCGAAGCCCATTTCTCTGGGGTGGTTAAAATTATCGCCGTCCTTGGGCTTGAACCCCGGTTAAATGTTAAATGCGGATTTAACTGGGCAGGCAAAATTGGACATTTTAAAAAGCTCTCCTTCTTTTGATTTTTTTGATATTAGGTTTTTATTAAAATCTTGTTTTTGAACGTGGTTATTTAAAAATTCGATTTTCGGGTTGTCGCCGCTTAACGATAAACTTTTATGAGATTATACGCCGTCACCAGGTCGTTCATTTGGTTACAATTGTTTTCAAAATTACTAACTTATACGAGCTGGCCAATGCTGTCAAGAAATTTGGTCGTGCGCCAAATTGACATTTATTTTTGTATTGCTTTTGGGATATTCTAAAAATAGACTGGCTCTGATCTCTCAAGAAAAAAGTCGAAATGCCGGTTGTGCTGAACGACATCTTAAATTCCAAGGAGTCCTTATGAAAAAGATCGCAAATCTTCTGTTTGAAGCAAAAATCTTAAAGGAAATCCCCAGGTCGGGTTTTCATTTCCTGGGCGCGGGAAAGGAATCAGTGGCTGAACACTCATTTAGCGCTACTTTCATTGCATATGTCATGTCCCAGATGGAACCGGATGTGGACCCACTCAAATTGATCTCCATGTGCCTGGTGCATGACCTTCCTGAGGCGAAAACCGGGGATCTCAATTATCTGCAGAAAAACTATGTGACCGCGGATGAAAGTAAAGCCGTAAAAGAGACCACTATGAATCTCCCCTTCGGATCGTCGATCGCCGGTCTTATTGACGAATTCAACGCGGGCGAATCACCGGAGGCAAAACTGGCCCGTGATGCAGACCACCTGGCACTTATCCTTGATTTAAAAGCTCTTTCAGATATCGGATTCGACCCTCCCAAGAAATGGCTGCCTCCAGTATTAAAACGTCTGGAAACAAAAACGGGCAAACTACTTGCCGACAGTATTATGGAAACAGAATGGGATGCTTGGTGGATTAAAAAATTTATTGACAGACCAAATCGAAATGCCTAATAGTCCATCTTTTATTTTATCCAAACTATTAAGATTTTAAACAAAGCTATTTGAGGGGTCGGGGAGTTTTTATCATAAAGCTTTATAAATTAGCGAAATGGATGA
>JBHPCZ010000192.1:0-3567 GCA_042573625.1 Thermodesulfobacteriota bacterium | reverse complement strand
AAACCAGCGAACGCGGGATGTTGGAATCGATACTGCCGACAGATCGAATCGGACCTTCTTTTACCCCGCCGCAAGCGGACGGGATATTAAAAATCATAATAAAATCAACTTCGGTTAAACAGGACCAAAATGCATCTAATGTTAAGTAAAAAGACTCTTTTTTTTGTAACCAATCTTTTCATTTTCATTTTTTCAATTTTCTGTAATCCGGCGCCGGCCGCCGAGCCCTACCGGGTGCTTATCCTTCCTTTGTATATCCATTCAGAAAAAGACCTCTCCTTCCTGCAAAACGGGATTCAGGATATGCTGTCAACCCGACTCGCCCAGGAAGGGAAGATTGTTCCGTTGAGCAAGGAGAAAGCGCGAAACGCGGTAAAAGACATCCCCGGGCCGATAAACGAACAAACAGCCGTTTCACTGGGAGAAGGCCTTGGGGCGGACTATGTCCTGTATGGCAGCCTGACTGTTTTTGGCAGCAGCATCAGCACGGATGCCCGGTTTGCAGACGTTCATCAAAAAAAGCCGGTTGTTACATTTAGTCAATTTGGAGAAAATCAGGGCGATGTGATCTCTCATGTCAATCTTTTTGCCAGGCAGATCAATGAAAAGGTTTTCGGCCGAAAAACCGAGGCAGGTCCTTCGCCTGAACAACCGCAACCCGCACGCGACGTCCGGAGCCACCCGGATTCACTCTGGACCGGGGATCAGAGATCTGGCGCCGACCTCTCCGGCGAACCGGCAACCAATAAAACCAGGCCCTTCTCCTTCTGGAAAAGCAGAAATTTCAAGAAAAATATCATCGGGATAGCTGTCGGTGACGTGGATGGAGACGGCCGGAACGAAACGGTGTTTATCAGCAAAAACATCCTGCTTATCTACCGATATAATAATGAAAAGTTTGAAAAAGTTGGAGAAATTTCAGGAAACAATGTTGACACATTTATTCGTGTTGACACCGCAGACATAAATAATAACGGGAAATCGGAAATTTTTGTCACCACTCTTATCCGGAAACGGGCCAGGCTCACATCTTTCGTGCTGGAATGGGACGGAAAGAATTTCAAAAAAATTCTTAAAAAATCAGACTGGTACTACAGAGTTTTGTATTCATCCGGGCGGGACGGCAATATCCTCCTGGGGCAGCAGCGACAGGGAGATGATGCCTTTAAAAGGAACGGCGTATATGAACTGATATGGAGCGATGGACAGTACGAACCTGTACAGCGACAGATTCTGCCGAAACATGTTAATATTTTCGACTTTACATATGGAGATGTTTTGAATAACGGTAAAGAGATGATCGTTGCTTTTTCACCCAGCTCACATCTTCGCATTTTTGACCAAAACGGAAATAAAGAATGGGAAAGCCCCGAATCTTACGGCGGCAGCAGCACCTATATCGAATCCCCTTCTGACGATATAGATGTAAATCGCGGCGTAGTCCCAGACCGTATGGACCGTTATTTTATACCGCAGCGCATCCATATCGCCGACCTGGACAATGACGGGAAGAAAGAGGTCATTGTCGCTAAAAATGTGGATTTAACCGGCAAGCTTTTACCTCGGGTCAAAATTTTCAGCAGCGGCCACATCGAATCTATCGATATGGACCAGTTGGGATTTGCCTTGAAATGGAAGAGCCGGGAGATATCCGGGCACATCAGCGACTGTGTCATCGCCGATCTGGACAACGACGGGGAAAAAGAGCTGGTATTCTCCGCGGTAGCCAAAACCGACCTGTTATCCACAAAGCAAAAGAGCTATATTGTTTCAATGAAGGTGAGCAAGCAATAAAAACAGGTGACAAACGATTGGGTTGTTGATTTTTTCTAATATTTATAGTATGGTAACCCGCACTGCAAAAAAAATAGGGGAGAAACTTTAAAGGCTTTTAACTCTTTTGAGAAAGGAGAATCGCGATGAAGAAACGCCGGCTTTTATGCTTGATCGGAATCTTTAGCCTGTTTATTGTGCCTGCCATGGCATTTGGCAGCGGCTTTGCCATCAACGAAAACGGATCAAAGGCCGTTGGCATGGGAGGCGCGTTTGCCGCCCAGGCGGATGATCCCACGGCGGTCTACTTCAACCCGGCCGGCATCGTGCAGCTGGAAGGAACGCAGATCTCCGTCGGGGTCGCGCCTATTATGCCGGGCGCTGAATACACTTCAACCGGAAATTCACTTCTTGTTGCTCCCGGGACTACATACGATGCCGATGACAAGACCTTTCTGATCCCCAATGCCTACATCACCCACAAATTCAATGACATGTGGAGCTTCGGTTTCGGCACCTTCAGCAACTTCGGCCTGGCCACGGAATGGGAGGGCACCTGGGAAGGCCGCTACATCATGGGCGGTGTTCTGTCCGAGATTGTCACGATCTCCCTCAACCCGGTGGTGGCGTACCGGCCCCATCAGAGGGTGAGCATCGCGGCCGGCCCGGTCCTGCAATACGCGGACGTAACGCTGGAAAGCAAACTGCCAGCGCCTCCTGCTCCAGATGGCGACTTCAAATTAACGGGCGATGACTGGGACTGGGGCTGGAACGTCGGCCTCCTGGTCTGGCTTTCCGACGAGTGGAAGTTCGGCGCGTCCTACCGCAGCGAGGTGAAGCACAGCTTCTCCGGCGCTGAGGCGGCAGCCAGCGGACTGCCGGTAGCGGCATTGAACCAAACCTCAAACAGCACCGAAGCGGATATCACCACACCGCAAATCGTTTATCTCGCCCTGGCCTGGACCACGGGCCCTATGACCCTGGAATTTGACGGCCAGTGGACCGGGTGGTCTTCTTATGATCGACTGTCCGCCACCTTCGGTATGGGACTTCTCGCACTCTCAGGAGGTGTACCTCCAGGAGTGTCTTCAGTTACCAAAGCAAAAGACTGGGACGACGTCTGGGCGCTGCGTTTCGGTGTCAACTACAACGTGACCCCGGAATGGGACCTCCGAGCCGGCATTATCTGGGACGAGTCTCCCGTACCCGATTATACCGTTGACCCGGCACTTCCCTCCGGCGACCGCTGGCTCTACTGCCTGGGGTTCGGCTATCACAGCGGAAAATTCGCGTTTGATTTTGCCTATAACTATCTTCAGGACGAGGGCCGTACATTCAACAATGCTGTTGGGGATTACACCGCTCTCGGATTTCCAGCTGCAATGACCGGAGAGTTCGATAATGTAGACGCCCACATTTTTTCGGTTAACCTGAGTTTTATGTTTTAGACCGACGCAAAATTTATAAATTAAAAGGCCGGGATTAACCCGGCCTTTTTTATGAGACCTTTGAAAAACATCCCCTTTTGCCCAACCTCCGTGTCAGACTCAGATTTTAATCCTCGAAATACTCCGTGTATTCCTGTGGTTAAAATCTTCGTCTTCCTTGAGCTTGAACAAAATTGAACATTTTTAAAAGGTCTCTTTTATTATTCCCAAATTGAAAAACATAACATCTTCACCAAAAAGGCCATATTTCTCTAAAATGTAAAGCGAAATGGGTGATCAGATTTTAAAGCATGTGCTGTTTGAGTGGTTTAAGGATCGTTAGAAAGAACAGACACATTGCACAAAT
>JBHPCZ010000191.1:0-3621 GCA_042573625.1 Thermodesulfobacteriota bacterium | reverse complement strand
GATTCAATCATAAAGTCAAAACAATTTTTTTGACATAAAGTGGTTTGTATTGTAAATAAAAGAGGTTTCGGTTTTTCCACCCTTAATTTTGCGAGGATATTCTTATGAAAAGTTTTGCCAGACTTGAGCGTCTACCACCGTATGTATTTGCAACCGTTAACAAGATTAAAATGGATGCCAGACGCGCGGGGAAGGATATTGTTGACCTGGGGATGGGGAATCCCGACCTCGGCACGCCCCGGCATATCGTCGACAAGCTGGTTGAAGCGTCTCAGAAACCACAAAATCACCGGTACTCGGCATCCATGGGTATTACCAAACTGCGGATGGCCATTGCAGACTGGTATAAACGCCGGTATGACGTCGATATCGATCCCGCTACCGAGGCAATTGTTACCATCGGCGCCAAGGAAGGGATATCTCATCTGGTCCTTGTAACCATAAGGCCGGGAGACGTGGTCTTTACGCCGAATCCGACCTATCCCATCCATCCATACTCGGCCATTATTTCCGGCGGTGATGTCAGGGGCATACCGGTGGGTCCGGGCCGTGATTTTTTCGAAAATCTGATAGACGCCACGAAGCAGACCTGGCCGAGACCACGGATTTTAATTATCAGCTATCCCCATAATCCGACGACGGAGGTGGTGGAACTGGAATTTTTTGAACGGATCGTGGATTACGCAACAGAGCACAATATCATGATTGTCCACGATTTTGCTTATGCGGACCTGACATTTGACGGCTATAAACCGCCGAGTTTTTTACAAGTCAAAGGCGCAAAGGATGTAGGGGTCGAATTTTTTTCACTTTCCAAGAGTTACAGCATGCCAGGCTGGCGGGTCGGTTTTTGTGTGGGAAATCCTGAGATCGTGGGTGCTTTGGCCCGTATAAAAAGTTACCTCGATTACGGCATCTTCCAGCCGATTCAGATTGCCTCCATCATTGCCTTAAACGGCCCCCAGGATTGCGTGACAGAGATATGCGACACCTATCGAGAACGAAGGGATGCGCTGATATCCGGCCTTGATCGTGTGGGGTGGGAAGTGGAGAGCCCAAAGGGAACCATGTTCGTGTGGGCTAAAATCCCGGATCAATATGTAAAAATGGGATCGGTTGAATTCTCCAAGCTACTGATTAACGAGGCCCAGGTGGCGGTTTCCCCCGGCCTTGGATTCGGCGAGTACGGAGATGAATTCGTCCGGTTTGCCCTCATTGAAAACCAGATGCGCATTAACCAGGCGATCAGGGGCATCCGGAAGGTCATGTGACGCTGTTGAAAAATACGCTATTTGTGGGTTATGTTTTTTTATTTACTATGAATTTTAACTTGCTAATTCCCCGCAGCTTGCTGTAGGGAGCTTCATTTCGTGTGTTTGAGGAGCTATCTAAATGAGAGAGATCTTTATCGGCATACTCGGTTGTGGGACGGTCGGCACCGGCGTTGCAAAAATTCTCCTTGAGAACAGGGATCTTATTCGTTCCCGTGTCGGTACCGCCCTGACCCTGAAATATGTTGCCGACATCGATCTGGAAACGGACAGGGGAGTACAGTTTGATCCCGGTGTATTTATCGATGATGCGGTTAAGGTGGTTGATGACCCTGACATTGACATCATCATCGAGATGATCGGGGGAGAGGGAATAGCGAAAGACCTCATTTTAAAGGCCATTGATAACGGCAAGCAGGTCGTTACCGCGAATAAGGCGCTTCTGGCCATGCAGGGCAATGAGATATTCAAGGCAGCATCGGAAAAGGGTGTTGATCTTGCCTTTGAGGCCAGCGTCGGCGGCTGTATGCCGATTATCAAATCGCTCAGAGAATCTTTGGTCGGGAATCATATCAAATCGATGATCGGTATTTTGAACGGCACCTGCAACTACATTCTGTCTAAAAGTACCGAGGATGGAAGTACCTTTGAAGAAGCCCTTGCCGAAGCGAAAGCCAAAGGATTTGCCGAGGCTGACCCGACCCTGGATGTGGAAGGTTTTGACACCGCACACAAGCTGGCCATTCTGACGTCACTGGCCTACGGCACAACGATTAATTTTGACGATATCTATATCGAGGGAATTTCGAACATTACCCCCATGGATATCGAATTTGCGGACCAGTTTGGGTACAGAATCAAGTTGCTTGCTATCAGCAAGGATATGGGAGATACCGTTGAAGCACGGGTTCATCCCACCATGATCCCCCATGAAAATCTACTTTCCAGTGTCAGCGGGCCGTTGAACGCGATCACGATTTCCGGCGACGCGTCCGGTGACATTTTGCTCAATGGCTTTGGTGCGGGAATGATGCCGACCGCCAGCGCTGTGATCAGCGATACGGTTGATCTTTCCCGCAACATCTTGTCCGGTACCATCGGAAGAATTCCGCCACTCTCATACCAGATGAGAAATATCCGGGAGATTCCGATAATGCCGGTGGATGAAATCCTTACCCATTACTATATCCGGTTTTCTGCGATGGATCGGCCCGGAGTGCTTTCGAAAATATCCGGCATTTTGGGTGATTTTGAAATCAGCCTCAAATCCGTACATCAGAAAGGCAGAAAAACCAAAGGCTCTGTTCCTATTGTTATGCTCACGCATCTCGCCAGAGAAGCGGATATACAAAAAGCCTTGACGCAAATAACCGCCCTTGATGTTGTGGATGCCAGACCGATCCTTATTCGTATCGAGGATGAGGACGGCAGTGATTAGCCCGCATTTCTCATGAAGAATTTTAACAGTTTTCTAAAAAAGACGAATTGCAATAAGTTAAATTGTCTATTGTATTCAATTTGTACTAACATTTTGTCATTTAATAACTATCGTAATACGAGCTAAAATTCTTCACCAAAGGCGAGTCTGAGCGACACAGGAACTGCGTTATTCAACCCTCGAAGTAAAATACTACGTCTTCGGGTTGAAATGCCTTGTTCCTGAGCCGCTCAGACTCGTGAGAAATGCGGGTTAGTCCGCATTTCTGACGCTGTATTTATTTTTACCACGAAGAACACGAAGGGAAAGAAGAATAAAACTGCTAATCTTTGTGCCCTTCGCGCACTTCGTGGTGTGATCATCTTTTTTAACCACAAAAGGCACGAAATTAAGGACTTAAAGAAGAGGACAAATGGAAATTGTTTGTTTAGACCTGGAAGGTGTTTTTGTTCCGGAGATATGGATCAATGTTGCTGAAAAAACCGGCATCAAGGAACTGAGACTGACAACACGCGACATATCCGACTATGATGTTTTGATGAAAAAGCGCCTCGGTATCCTTGAAGAAAAAGGGCTGAAAATAGGAGATATTCAAGCGGTGATTGCCAAGATGAATCCCCTCGACGGGGCAGTGGCGTTTCTGGATTGGCTCAGATCCCGAACCCGGCCGATTATCGTTTCAGATACATTTACCCAATTTTCAGGTCCTTTAATCGAAAAACTGGGTTGGCCGACGCTGTTTTGCAATACCTTGTCCATAAATCCCGATGGCACCATCACGGGGTATAATTTGCGCCAGGTTGATGGAAAGCGAGAAACTGTATTGGCATTGAAAAGCTTGAACTACACGATTATCGCTGTGGGCGACTCTTATAACGACATCACCATGCTCAAGGAGGCGGACTCGGGTAT
>JBHPCZ010000190.1:0-3623 GCA_042573625.1 Thermodesulfobacteriota bacterium | reverse complement strand
AAAGAATGTTAAAGGCGCTGGTAAAGTCTTTAGAAAACAAACCCTTGAATCCTTGACCCCTTGAATCCTTGGACCCTCTTCTCCAACTAAATTGGAGAAGAACCATATTTAAGTATTAATTATAAGGAGGTGAAACTATTACACTTGAGACCGAAACAAAGGATGGGTCGGCAATGCAACTTAAGGGTGATTTGTCCGGCGGAGTAATATCGGCACTGATTCCTTTTCCCAAAGCGATGGCATTAGGAGTTTTAGTATTTGCCCCTTTGGGACCAGATTTCATATCTTTCGGGATTATTGCTGGATTAATTGCATTGATTATTTCGAATGTAACAGTAGCGTTTTTGGGTGCTATGCCCATCATGATTAGTGCACCTTATTCCCTTTCTTCTTTTATGTTGTTGGCTGCACTCAATATTATCATTGGAAAATTAGGTGGTAATATCTCCAACACCGCCATGGCTTCTGTATCAGTAGCTTTTCTCTTCCTAACCATCTTTTTGAGTGGTGGATTTCAATGCCTTTTTGGACTCTGCCGGATTGGCGATTTAGCAAAATACATCCCTTACCCCGTATTAGCTGGTCTCGTGAACGGCAGCGCTCTTATGATTATTTTTTTTCAAATTAAGGTTATCTTGGGATTACCCAAAACAGTGGCATTGAAGGAAATCGTTTCTCATTTTTCGGAAATACAATTTTTCACACTGGTCGTAGGACTGACAGCTTGTCTTGCTATCTGGGGTGGCCCAAGAATCATTAAAAAAATCCCCTCCCCCTTTTATGGCCTTATTGCGGGAAGCATGGTTTATTATTTGTTTGTTTTCATCGGGCTTGAAAACAGTTTAGGTTCTGTTATCGGGGCCATTCCCTCTATCATTCCTACACCACGATATGGCATGGAATTTTTCCAATTAATTATCGCAAAAAATTATTGGCCCCTGATTGTAGAACTCATCCCCTTGGCACTTGGAGTTGCCGCAATAAATTCTCTCCGCTCTCTAGTGGTTTGCACAACAGCAGACAATTTGATCGAGAAACGCAGCAATGCCAATAAGGAGCTCTTTGGACAAGGATGTGGCAATATGATGAACGGCATTTTTGGCGGCATTTCCACTGCCAGTAGTATGCCAAGCACTCTTGCCAACTACCAATACGGCGGACGCACATCATTCTCTCGGGCTGTCAGCGGCATATTTCCACTATTAGTCCTTTTATTCTTATATCCATTGGTTGCTAAAATTCCCCATGCTGTCCTGGCAGGTTTGCTCATCATGATTGCCTTAGAATCGATCGATGCCTGGAGCCTCAATTTGTTCTCACAAGTAAAACCTGCTTGGACCGCCGGTGATAAAAGCTCGCTGGTTAACTTGATTATAGTTCTTACAGTGACCGCGATTGTAATTATATTTGGAATCTTGGAAGCCCTCGGTTTTGGGTTGGCGATTTCTATCGGCTGGTTTGTTGTTCGCATGAGCAAGTCAGTGATACGTCAGGAATTCAAAGCAGATACTTTTCATTCCAATACACAGCGTAGGAAGGAAGAATTCGAGCTCTTGGAAAAAGAAGGACACCTCATACGTATTCTGGAATTGGAAGGTGCGCTTTTTTTTGGCACATCTGATAAAATTGCCGTCCATGTGGAAAATTATCTTAAAAACTCCGTAGCTTTTAAAGGACTAATAGTGGAAATATGCCGCTGACAGTACGGGTGCAAAAATAATTAAACAACTGAAAAAAAAGTGCGACACGAAAGGAGTAGTGCTTTATTTAAGCTCTGTTGTTCCAACTAAACCTGGAATCTACAATGAGTTGGGGCACTTCTTTACTCCTGAGGAAATGGAAGAATACTGTTTCCCTGATTTGGAAACGGCTTTGTCCAAAGCTGAAGATGATCTTCTGAATTCTCTTATAGAGAACGACCACTACAAATTAGAAATCCCCATTGAAAAACTTGATGCATTTGAACTTTTTAATGACAAGGAAATCAAGGTGATCCAGAAATATTTAACGAAAAAGATTTATCGTGAACAAGAGCAAATTATTTGGCAGGGAGAAACTGGAAACAGTATTTACTTTATTGTGAAAGGCCGGGCACAAACATTTCAAACAAAATGGAATGGCAACCGTCAATATATAGGAACATTGTGCCCTGGAACAACCATCGGGGAAATGGCTATTATAGATCAGCGCCCACGATCAGCCGATGTTATCGTAGTAGAAGAATTGGTTTGTTTCTACATAACAACAAAAGAGATAGAGCAACTCGCTCAGGAACATCCCTTGCTCTCCTATAAAATTCTTAAGGGGGTTGCAAAAGAGCTGTCAAAACGGCTACGTATAAAGGAAAAAATATATAAAGAGTTAACAGAAAAGTGGCAGGCTGCGTAGTTGACAAGGTTGAATAAGTGAATTCCGCGAAAAGGAAAAGACATTTTGATATAGATTGATCATCGGATCGCCTTGAGAAAGCTTTGAACAACAGCAGGCTATCACCCGACGACCAAACCTTTGATAAGTCTGACATAGGTGGCCAAAAGAAATGTCCGCAAATTATTAAAATAGCCGGCGCCTGTAATACTTGTTACATTACAAACAATTCGAAACGAGGTGCCCAAGAAAAATTGCAAACGGTTCAATATCCTGTTCCACACTCCCGCTTTCCAACGCATCCATATAGTCGTCTCGTTTTTCATGTGTAATAACGGTCCAGGGGTACCCGCCCGCAGCGAGCATCACGTTCATAAGAAACCTTCCGATACGGCCATTGCCATCCATGTACGGATGGATATATACGAACATGAAGTGGCCCAGAACGACACGCACCGATGGTTCCGGATCTTCCCTCAACAAATCAAAGAATGCCGGCATGCAGTCTCGCACCGCTTCATGATGTGGCGGCACATGCATTGAGCGGCGGATATATACTTGATCGTTGCGGTAACCAGCGAGGTCGGCTGTCCGCAAGAGGCCGGCTGTTACGCTCGGTCCAAACATTTCACGGTACCAGGCACCGTGATCATCATCGCTGACTGCTCCGGGATTTTCGCCCTCTAATACCTTGCATACGCTTTCCCGAACCGCCTGATAGGCCTGCCAGTACCCGCGTGCAGCTAAGGCATTACGATGTTGTTCACGGTCATCCCCATTTTCATCCGGATTCCACTCGCCACTGCAGACCCGTTCGATCAGCTCAGGGCTGACCCTGTATCCCTCTATGGACAACGAGTGATAAGCGTCCGTAACGTAAATGTCATCAGCGGCCTTGAGATAAGCAGCAATGTCGGAAGGCCGGCCAGGGGCGGCCGGAAATTGTTTGAGGATGGGTTCTCGCATCTGTTGCCACATTAGGCGAATACGGTTTACGTACGGCGACTGTTCGCGCGCCGGCAGGATCAGATTTATTGTATCCTCAAATGGATCTTTTTCACGAATGTCGTAACCAGCGGTTTGCATTGTTTTAACAATATCGTCGGCAATACGGTTACGTCCGATATTTCGGAATGCACCTGAAAGGCGGCCGGCAACCGTGGTGCGCCCACCTTCAAGGAGCAATGTAAGCACATCAGAGGCATCGCGCACTATGGCCAGAGCCGCGCGAGCATCCGTTGCNTTCTGTATAAAAA
>JBHPCZ010000018.1:0-43762 GCA_042573625.1 Thermodesulfobacteriota bacterium | reverse complement strand
GTCGAGCAGCGCAACCGAGTTGAATCTCAACAGGGCCACCTGAAGCCTGCTGCAAAACGCGCCGGGGTCGAATCCGCCGTCCAGCGGCACCACGGCCAGGGTGCGGGCCGGATTCCGTTCGGTATCGGGGTTGCGCTGCGCGTCCAACAGGCGTCCGATGATGTAGTTCGACAGGTGCAGTTGTGCAGCCGGATGGCTGAGCATCGCGGATTCAACATCTTCGCGGGAGAGAAAACCCAGTGCGGTGTCGCGCATGGCCACCAGCGTCGCTGTGCGGCCGCTGCCGGTAAAAAGGGCGATCTCGCCGGCGACCTCGCCGGGGCCAAGCTGGGCCACCACGCGCTCGGGGCCTCCGATGTCGGTTGCAATGCGGACCTGCAGCCGGCCCGTCACGAGGATGTGCATTCCCGTTCCCGGCTCTCCCTGGCGATAGAGCACGTCTCCCTTTTTCAGGTGCACGGGCTTGATCCGTTGTCCGAGCGTGTCGACAAGCTCGGGTGCTTCCCGGCCGAACAGGCGGGTGAAAACACGATTGAGTATCACATCCATAAAACGATCCGCATCAGGTCTCTTTATCAATGTCCAGGGTGTAGACGCCCACCTCGGACCCGGCCCGCGTGGTCACTTTGCCGGCGGAAAGAACCGGCAATGATTCATTCAGTCTGGAGAGGGTGGTCGCTGAAAGGAGCACATCGCCCGGCCTGCCCTGCTGTTCTATTTCCAAGGTTTCACCCACCGTATCGCCCCAGACATCGAAGCAAAACTTGTGTGCCTCCATCACCCCGCACATCGCCGGCCCGGTGTGAACCGCCACGCGAAAGTCGAACCCCGGAAGATCCGAGGCATTGCGGGTGGCCTTGCGTTCGCGGGCAAACCGCTGAATCTCCGACGCCGCGCGCACGGCGTCCGTAGCATGGGCGGTATTGGGGGTCGGGCCGCCGCCCACGGCGAAATAGGCGTCGCCGATGGTTCTGAGCGGCTCCAGTCGATGGCGCAGAACGATCTTGTCAAATGCCTTGAAGCAGTGGTTGAGTTCAGTCAAAGCCACAGCCGGACCGAATCGTTCGACCATGTCACGGAATTCGTACACGTCGGCCACCAACAGCGTTACCTCGTCGTAAGCGTCTGGTTTTTCGACAACGCCGCTGGTTTCGAACACCTTGGCAACGGATGCCGGCAGCAGCGCCCACAGCAGGCTGTCCGCTTTCTTTTTTTCGATCTCCAGGGCAAGCTTTTGCTGCACCAGTTCTTGTCTCGATTCCTTGAGCAAGATGGCCCGCTTGTAAGCGACCCACGCAAACAGTATGAAGTAAAGAAGAAGGAAAATTGCGGAAAACATGTCCATCAACAGATGGCCGCGCGGGTTGTAGTTGACTCCGTAGAAGGCCATGGGGGTAAACATGCCGACCATGACGGACGCGGCCGTCAGACCCATGAAAGGAAGGCTGCCCAGAGCCATGCCGTTTGAAAGCGCCACCGTGAGAAGGGACAGGGCCGGGATCGGCGAGAATCCCACGATATATACGGTGGAGCCGAGCACGAATGCGTCCATCAAAGAAGCGCCGAGTTCGAACTTCCGGCGAGATTCGCTCCTTACGGTCATTTTTCGGAAAATGTGGGGATAAGAAAGTGTCAGAACCAGGAGAAACAGATACCAGGCTCTCATCTGTCCGAAATTCGACACATAGATCCAGGCAATGATGATACACGACGCCGTGCCGAGCAAGCGCATGGGGTAGAGCGGCCGGCCGAGGCCCTGGGTGGTGGTTTCGGGAGTGCTTTCATTCGGGAGTGATGCCATGAAAATGGAACCTTTCCTGTTTGAGGTCAATCCAACTCGAGACTCAGTATGTGAAAATACACCGTGCACCGAACCCGGAATTGCACGCTTTCAAGATAGCAAGAAAGGGGTTGTTTGACAAGGTGCATTTGGGCGAAAGACCTTCGGGGCGCTATGCTCTGTGCTCTTTCCGCTCTGCTCCTTGCGCTTACCTCCCTCTGTTTACCCCGTGGAATTTTCACAAAGTGAAATATATTTACCATTCCACCGGGGCGCTATGCTCTGTGCTCTTTCCGCTCTGCTCCCCGCTCCTTGCTCTTTGCTCCATGCTTTCAGCGCCCTGCGCTCCGTTCCCTGCCGTCTGCTTGCCCAGTTAAACCCGTATTTTCTTTTGTTTAACCGGGGCCTTCTGTCCTCTATCCCTCCGCTCCCCACTCCCCGCTCCTTGCTCTATGCGCCTTGCCCCTAGCGCCCTCTGTTTACCCCGTGGAATTCTGCTTCGCAGACCCCAACAGGGGATTCCACCGGGGCTCCCGGCTCTTCGCGTTCTTCGTGTCTTCGTGGTGAGACCAACCAATATTCAGCCTTGACTATAATTCATTATTCCTGTATTTAATTTCTTTTGTAAAACCAAACACTTCTAATTAGTACCGGTTCTCATTTACAGCGGACACAGATTCCCAGGTTTCCGATAACAACAAACCCCGGGAGGTCCCACATGGGTGTTAAGATCACGAAAGCCCCTCTCTTCGTTTACACGAGATGAGGGGCTTTGTGCTTTTTCCAAGATACGATTTGCCTTAAACGGTTACGAGAATTGTTTTGAGAACCCGGGGGTAAACTTGGAGGCCGCAAGTTGTGACCTCCAGAGAAACGCATAATTTCATGGGAGTTTCTCTTATCTATAGTGCGCTAATCAAGCTTTGACCCCATTTACTTTATTATAATTATGAAAGAACATTTCCTTAAAGAAGGCCAAATCATTGTCGGCCCACTTTTCAACGAACCCATGCAAGTGGAAACAGTTCGAGAAAGCGGAGGCGGGGCTTGGGTAGTGGGTCTTGTGGGTACCCAAACTGAGCGCTTTCGACGGGTAAATCTAGCGCTAAGCGATCTAAAGTCGCTTACTATTCTAGATTCTCTTTATACCTACGATGCCGATGGCCACCTTTTGCGTTTGGGACTTCAAGCTTATGCGCTCGGTATTGCCTATGAATTTGACCCATATTTTGGGCTGTCAATATCCCGAATAGATCCTCTGCCACATCAATTGGAAGCGATCTATGAGTATCTGCTGAAGCTGGCACGAGTTCGTTTCTTGCTTGCTGATGACGCTGGAGCCGGGAAAACGATTATGGCAGGGCTGCTGATAAAGGAGCTTAAACTTAGAGGACTTGCAGAACGCATCCTGATAGTCTGTCCTGCCAATCTTGCATTCCAATGGCAGCGTGAACTTAAAGAAAAGTTCGATGAAAAATTCCTTGTTATGAAAGGCAGCGATATTCGCGACCAATTCGGTGTCAACCAGTGGCTGGAACAAAAGCGGACTATTACATCGCTTGATCTTGCAAAGAGGGATGAAATCCTGCCGGGTCTCAAACAGGTTCGATGGGACTTGATTATCGTAGACGAAGCCCATCGTATGTCTTGGTCGCCCCCAGCCCGCAAAACAGCACGATACGCTCTCGGCGAACTCCTTCGGGACAGCTCAGATCATTATCTTTTGTTAACAGCAACACCTCATAAAGGTGATCCAAAAAATTTCAGCTTGTTTCTGCAACTGCTTGATGCAGATGCTTACGCAGATGTTAAGTCCATTCGGCAAGCCATGGATCGACGTAAGGCACCGTTTTACCTCCGGAGAACCAAAGAGGCGATGGTCTACTTTCCAGAGCGCCAGCCGGACGGAACATGGGTAGCCCAAAAAATCTTTACCAAACGTATACCTCATACGGTTGATTTCCAAATTGATGGGCTTGAATTTGAGCTTTATCGGGATGTTACCCGTTTTGTCAAGCAACAGAGTGCCAAAGCAGCCGCCCAAGGGGACGATCCACGGGCGCGAGCGGTCGGCTTTTTAATGGCACTTTATCAGCGTCGGCTCACTTCCAGCACCCACGCCATGAAGTGCAGCCTGGAAAATCGAGTTCGGCGGTTGGAGGAGGCACTGAGGCGTGCTCAAGAACTTGTCCGGTCTGCCCCACCTGATCTTCCAGACCTCGAGGAACTTGAAGAAATGGAAGAGGCAGATCGTGATCGACTCGAAAAGATGCTCGAAGCCATTACTCTAGCTGGCAATGCCGAGCAGGTTCATGAGGAAATTAACGAGCTTAAAGCGTTAGCCAAGCAGGCCGAGAACGTTGAAAAATCACATACTGAAGCCAAACTTACTAAGCTTAAAGATCTATTGCACGAAGAAGGCTTTTTCGACCATCCTGATAAAAGGCTTCTGATTTTCACAGAATTCAAAGATACACTGTATTATCTGGTGGAAAGGCTTGAGTCCTGGGGGTTCAAAGTCGGTGTTATCCATGGCAGCATGAAGCCGGGCTCAAGGAATGAACCTGGGACCAGGCTTTTTTCAGAGCAGCAGTTTCGCGAGGGCGAAATTCAAATTCTGGTGGCTACCGAGGCCGCCGGTGAAGGTATAAACCTTCAGGTCTGTAATATTCTTTTCAACTACGACATTCCTTGGAACCCCAATCGCCTCGAACAGCGCATGGGACGCATCCATCGCTACGGCCAGCGTAAAGACTGCCTTATTTTCAATTTTGTCGCTACCAACACCATCGAAGGTCGTGTCCTGCAACGACTTTTGGATAAACTCCAGGAAATTCGTGATGCGTTGGATGACGATGCGGTGTTCAATGTCTTGGGCGAACTTTTACCTGCAGCCCATGTCGAGCGCGTGCTGCGTGACTATTACGCCGGAAGATTAGGAGATGCCGACCTGGAAGAACGGCTACTGAGAAATGTCGATGAAAGCCAATTCCGAGCCATTTGCCAGAACGCATTAGAGGGTCTGGCTTCAAAAAAGCTCAACTTGGAGATGCTTGTTGAACGCAAAGCCAAAGCACAAGAGCACCGGGTAGTGCCGGAAACAATTTCCCGGTTTATTCGGGAAGCATCCAAATTCGTACCGATCAAACTAAAAACTATCCCCAATATGCCCCATACATTTGAACCGGCCAGGACACCTTCAGCACTTAAATTATATGAGCACGAGCCGGACTGGAAATATCCCCCATTGGCTGTCAAATACCCCAGATGCTCGACCAATAGAGAAACCGCCGAAAAAAGAAATCTTGAATGGATCACTCCAGGGCATCCATTTTTTGAAGCTTTGAGAAGGCATACTTCCGCAAAGGCGGTAAAAGCTTTCAGCCAAGGGGCCTGTTTTTATTCGCTCCAGCATGAAAACCCCGTCAGGATCGATTTTTATCGTGCTCGGGTTGTAGACGGCCTTAGCCACACTGTGCATGAGCGCCTTGTGGCCCTTGAAATCAAAGAAGGCGGTGCGGTCAATCTCCGGGAACCGAGTATCGTAGGAAATTTCACGCCGGCAGAGCCTCCGGAAACGTTACCGGCAATAGCTACTGCCCCCGAAGCGACATCATGGTTAAACGATAACGTTTTAAAGCCATTTATTGAAGAAACACGCACGGAACGAATGAACGAAGTCGAGCGTATCGCCGAGCATGTTGAACTTTCATTGACTGAGTTGCTCCAGCGCGCGGATGAAGAGATCGGAAGAGCCGCTGCCGATGTGGAACAAAAGATACCCGGTGCAGAAGGGCGTCTGGCACGTTCAGAAAATCGACATGCGGAGTTGATGGCCCGTCGTGACCGCCGCAGACAAGAGCTTGAACGCCAGAGCTCCCTATCTCTCCAGGCGGTGGAACGCATAACCAGTATTCTCGTCCTTCCCCATCCGGAAAGAGAGGCACCGGAAATCCAAAAGCTTAAACCGAATCTGGAAACAGAAGCCACTGCCATGCACGCCGTAATGGAATATGAAAAAGCGCAGGGACGGCAGGTATATGACGTTCATGAAAAGAATTTAGGCTACGATATCACAAGTCTGGATATCAATTCAGGAGAGCTGCGCTTAATTGAAGTCAAAGGGTTGGCCGCTCAAACCGGCACCATTTTGCTGACGCCCAATGAAAAGCGTGTGGCTGAAGACCGCCGCGATTGTTATTGGCTTTACATCGTAACTAATTGTGCCGATCAGCCTAAACTTCAAGAACCCATTAAAGACCCTGTTCAGTTTGATTGGAATGAAGTCAGCAAGGTGGCACATTATTATCTATCAGTTAATGCAATGACTCAGCCAATACAGATAAAGGAAGAAGTGGCTCCATATGGAAAAAAGGAATGAGTTTTACGCTGACAATTTAATACATTTTACCCAAAGCCTATATAGTGATATGACGTAGGAGATTAACATGAGCAAACGCAGCCATCTGATCGAATCTATTACAGAAACCATTGCTGATTATCGAGATGGAGAAATTCCAGCCCCAACTCCAGAACATGTCAACAAGTGGGTAAAGCAGTTTGAGACGCCGGTTCAAATAGATATTCTATCCGAGGTGGATCACATACTCAAACAAACGTACTGGTCTAAAGATAGAGTAATAGAAGATTTAACTGATACGTTAGAAACCAAGAAGCTCGCTGGAAAAAATCCTGCTTCTTTTTGGAAAAGTGCAAACTTTCTCAATATTCAACAACTTGGAAGTAGTCAGGAAGACTTTTTGAATCTTCTCAATGATATCCTAAAAAAAATCTACGGTTTTAATATTAATGAATGTGGTTCACCTGACGGGCCGTACATTTATATAGACGACTGCCTATTTACTGGAGGGCATATTATCGGCGATATAAAAAGCTGGATAGAAGATAATGGTGTTAATGATGCAGAACTTCATATAATCGTTATTGGTTGCCACCAGCTTGGGGAGTACTTTGCCGAGAAAGACTTAATACCGGTGGCAAAAAAGAAAAAAGTTAATGTCAAATTATGGCGTACTGAAACAATTGAAAACCGTAAATTTAATATTAACCAGTCACAAGTTCTGCGGCCGACAACTATCCCTAATGAACCCCATGTAATTGAATATGTGAAGAAACTTGAGGAGCTTGGACGTAAGCCCCTGCTTAGAAAACCTATGAAGGCTACAGTTGCTCCGTTTTCCTCTGAGAGGCGTCGCCAAATCCTTGAAGAAGCTTTTCTTGTAGCTGGAGCATACATAATAGACCAATGTCAAAAACCGGCTGTAAGCATGCGTCCCTTGGGTTATTGGAACATTCACGAACTGGGATTTGGATCTCTTTTTATTACATATCGTAATTGCCCTAACAATTGTCCGTTGGCGTTTTGGTGGGGCGATCCTGATGCGTCGCCGTCTCATCCCTTCAGCAAATGGTATCCGCTTGTTCCTCGAAAAGTTAATAAGTCATATGAAATCGGTGACTTCGAATTCAATTGGGATATTTGACCGGATAGTTATGAATAAAAATCAAAATCATAGGACATATCAGCGAATAACCTCTGCTGTCTTCAGAAAAACAAAAGAAAAGTATGGCGGCCTATCAAACATGGCAGGCGGTTTCCCGCTTTCCATAAATGATATCAAAATCCGAACATCTGAGGCTCTTTACCAAGCATGCCGATTTCCACACCTGCAAGATGTCCAATACATAATTATTCAACAACGTAGCCCAATGACGGCTAAAATGAAAAGTAAGCCCCACCGTAAGAAAACACGACCGGACTGGTTTAACGTTCGTGTTAATATTATGCGCTGGTGCTTAAGGATTAAATTAGTCCAGAATTGGAAAAAATTTGGCTCTTTATTAATTTCAACGGGAGATCGTCCAATTGTTGAGGAATCTAAAAAAGACGACTTTTGGGGAGCAAAGCCTAAGGGAGAAGATATATTAGTAGGAAAAAATGTACTTGGTCGTTTGCTTATGGAGTTGCGTGAACAACTTCTAAGCCCAAATGCTGAACTTTTAACAAAAATCATTCCTTTAGAAATCCCTGACTTTTTACTCTATGGCAAACCCATAGGTGTAATTGAAGGCCCAATATACGAGGATATAATTATAAAAGACATTGAAAGACGACCTAAAGTAGAGGAGTTAATACAGCAAGATGCTGCTATTACTAACCGAGTGACTGAAGATCAGCATCTTTTTGACTCAAAACCTTCAAACACTGATACCAATCAAGAGGACGAAAGCAAAGGTTCTTTGATACCAAAAGAGTGCAAGCGGCTAGCTGAAGTAGACTTTCCAATCGCCAAAGTGTCAAGTTCTTCTTTGCTGGAAACCGCTCGGCGCGCAAGTCATCCTAAGGGACTTCATTTATGGTGGGCACGCCGTCCTTTGGCAGCCTGTCGTTCAGTCCTTCTTGCCCTTTTGTTGCCTGATCCTGCTGATCCAAATTGTCCAAAGCACCTTCTAAAGATAATGAGGGAAGTGCTGATGGATGCACCTGGTCGTCCCTTGCGCTGGGAAGCTTCTTCAAAAACACCTGAAGGTCTACGAAAGATTGCTCTCGAATTTATTGCCGAGTTTTCCCATCCGGATAATGCGTACAATTCGGGTTATATTCGTTGTGTTCGTAACCTTGTAAATAAGTTAAATTCTGGAGAAGCTCCTCTTGTTTACGATTCATTCGCAGGAGGGGGTTCGATACCGTTGGAAGCTTTGCGTTTAGGATGTGAAGCCGTAGGCTCGGATCTGAACCCTATTGCCTGCCTAATTCTTAAATCAGAATTGGAGCTAATTCCTCGATATGGCTATGAACTGTCTGATAAGTTGATAGAAGCGGGAAAGGTCATTGAAGAGCGTTATCGGGCATGCATGAAGGACTATTTCGTGGAAGAGGGCAGCAGCGCGATTCCAATAGCCTATTTTTGGGCAAGGCAGGCAACCTGTGAGTCACCCAATTGTGGCGTAAAATTCCCTTTAGCCAGTTCATTCTGGCTGTGCAAGAAGAAGGGGCGAGAAGCAGCTCTAAGGATGTCTATTTCGTCTGATGAACAAAATTTGGTGTGGGAGATTTTTAATCCACGCAAAGATTCCGAGGTTCCATTAGGTACAATCCTAAATGGTCGTGGGCGTTGTCCGAAATGCGACGCTGCCCTCACGAACGATCGTCTAAGGTCTCAATTAGGCCAATATAATGGAGGCATCGAACGAGCTCGTCTTATAGCAGCCGTTACGCTAAACTCCGCAACAGGCCAAAAACTTTATCGAAACGCCAATAGCGAGGATATCAAAGCAGCCGAGAAAGCTATCTTAGATTTAAGGAAAATCATGGAGAAAAATATTGGTGATACGCTTTCACCAATTCCAGATGAATCCATTCCCAATACAGAATTGCGTCGTGTCTCTGCCCCCCTTTATGGGTGTAATAGTTGGCAAGATCTATTTATTCCTCGACAGCGATTGTCGTTGTATATGCTTATCAATGAGATTAAGAAGTATGTTGCCGAAACAGGGAAAAACAATTTATTGCCTTTACTCGCCCTTGCATTTGGGAAGGTCTTGCGACATTGGAATAGTAATGCGAAATGGCACACCAAAAGTGAAAATGTAGCTGGGGCCTTCGGGCGGCAAGCCATACCCATGACCTACTTTTTCCCAGAACAATCACCTCTCCTCTCAGATGGCGCAGGATCATGGCTCAACGCAGTAAAATCTGTTGCCGCTTCAATGCAAACAATAGTTGGTCTTGGTAATTTGGGGCAATCATTTCATGCAGATGCATGTAACGTGCCCCTTCCTTCGGATAGTGTGAATGTGTGGTTTACAGACCCACCCTATTATGACGCCGTGGCATACGCGCATTTGGCAGATTTTTTCTACGTCTGGATTCGTCGCTTGTTGCCTGATGATCCCCTTTTTCGAACGCCTCTCATTGAGAAAGCACAGGAATGTGTTGTAGATCGGCCTCACAGTCAAAGTCCATCACATAAAGGAGCCGACTGGTTCGAAAAAAAAGTAGGTGATGCAATGACAGAGGGGCGTCGTTTTTTAAATGAGGATGGCATCGCATCTGTCGTATTCGCCCATAATACAACGGAAGGTTGGGAGGCTATAATAACCGGAATGTTAAAGGCAGGTTGGGTTATTACTGCTTCATGGCCGATCATGACTGAAAGAAGAGCAAGGCTCAATGCACGAGACAACGCTTCACTTGCAGCAAGTGTCCACCTTATCTGCCGCCCCAGAGCCGAAGACGCGCCCGTGGGTGACTGGGCTAAAATTCTGAACGAACTGCCTAAAGTTGTAGGCGACTGGATGGAACGTCTTCAGACAGAAGGTATAAGAGGTGCGGATCTGGTCTTTGCCTGTATCGGTCCGGCACTGGAGATCTACAGTCAGTATTTGAAAGTAGAAGACCCCGAGGGAAACGAGATACCTCTTGGAGGTGATCCAGAGGCAAAAGAACCTCATCGGCGGGGTTACCTTGCTTATGTATGGGAAACAGTAGGCCGGATTGCACTTGAACAAGTACTTGGCACAGAAGAGGCCAAAGCAAGAAACAGTGCAGCCGGAGCGCTGGAAGAGGATGCCAGGCTTACAGCTCTTTTTTTATGGACGCGTCAAAGCACCAACGGAAATCAAGAAGCCGGAAAAGAAAAGAAAAGAGCAGCCCTAGAAGATAGACCAAAAGGCTACAACTTGATATTTGATGTTGTAAGACGATTTGCCCAGCCTTTAGGGATCAATTTGCCCAAATGGGAAGGCCGTATTATCGAAACCAAAAAAGGCGTGGTTCGTTTGCTGCCGGTTTCCGAGCGCTCAAAACAACTCTTTGGGCAAGAAGATGCACGTTCAGTTGCATATGCTCTTGAGCGCGAACCCAAGACCGACCCGCAGATTTTACTTTTCCCGGAGCTTGAGGCGGAACGTATCCCTAAAGTTCGTGGCCGGGGTCGGCGGCGATCAAAAAAGGGTATAATATCGGATGCATCGTTTGAAGAAAGCCCGGAAGCTACAACACTGGATCGCGTTCATGCGGCCATGCTGCTGCAATCGGGCGGGCAGGCCAACGCGCTAAGGGCGATGATAAAATCCGAGCAGGAGCGCGGGTCGGAATTTCTGCGCCTGGCCAACGCGCTTTCAGCCCTTTATCCTAAAGGCAGCGAAGAAAAACGGCTTGTGCGCGCCATGCTTTTGGCAGTACCGCGATAATTGCGTATGGAATTGAATAAATCAAAGCGAAAAGTCTGGCAATTGGCTGGAGGACCGGTAAATCGGTCCTATGCTGAGCTATTTCTAAAGCATGGTGTGGGTCTAATTGGACCAGGTGATGCAGGCCCTTGGCATTCGTCTCGTAGTGATAATGAGTTCGATGGTAGCTTTGTTAGGCGCTTTGCCAAGGAATTGGACATTGATGACGTGGTTTTATTGAGGACTGGATCATCGACCATCTGTGCGGTTGGCATTGTCGCTAATGAATACATGTATTTAAATCAGTTTGATGATGTAAATGGTTGGGACTTACAGCACGCGCGTCGAGTTCGTTGGTGCAGATTTCCTCAAGAATATACTTTTGAAGGCTCCATATTTGGAGCAAATCCACCACGGTTTTCTCGAACTTGGCATGAAGCAGTTTTAGATTACGCAGAGAGATTTTTAAACTCACCTCCACTACAATGGCAGTCTGCGCCTTTACCCAAACTTCCATCTGAGGAACCGGAACTGGAGGACATCCCCGCAACGTTACAACCGATAATTTCGCAAGCCCATGATTTAACTCCACTGTACTTGAATAAAGATGATTTTGGTGATCAACCAACGGAAGATGAATTGGTTGCTCATTTTGTAGTTCCTTTCCTAAGGGCGCTTGGTTGGCCGCCAGAATGGATTGCCATTAAATGGAGGCATATGGATGTAGTCGTATTCAACAAATTGCCTCGCATACCAGAAAATTGCCAATTTATTATAGAAGCCAAACGTTTTGGGTTTGGATTTGAAGGTGCTTTAAAACAAGCTAAAGGATACATTGCTTCTATGGAGAAACTGACAGACATCGTCGTTACTGACGGTATCAGATATCGGATGTACTCCAGTGAAAGTGGTTTTGCCCCGATTGCTTATGCTAACCTAACTCGCCTTAAAGCTTCTGCTACAAAGCTTTTTTCTAAGATGAAAAGGCCGTAAAGGAGAAAACTTAAATGAAACCCTGGTATAGAGTAGTTGAACCTCGGGAGGAAGTAAGGCGCGGGCGCTCATTTAATCCTGATGAATTTGCGATTCATTTGGAGCAGGTTGTCGCCAAAACAGCTCCTGAGGATTATCGGGAACCTGAAAAGTTCTTTGCCCGCACATGTTTTACAAGAGCGTTGCGAGAACATGCCGGTATGGTACTGAGGCGCTTGGATGGTCAGACCGCAAACACAGCTCCGGTCATGACGCTCATCACTCAATTCGGCGGAGGTAAGACCCACACCTTGACGGCCTTATATCATTTGGCGCAAAACGGGCCGCACGCCGACGAATTTCAAGGAGTGTCCAATTTGTTGAAAGAAGCGGGATTAAGTAGTGTGCCAAAGGCCAAGGTGGGCATATTTGTAGGCAATGCCTGGGACCCGCAAGAAGGCCGCGAAACTCCCTGGATCGATATCGCCCGTCAATTGGCAGGAGATGGCGGTGTGAAAATCCTGGGTAAAGCAGCCGAGACAACACCACCCGGAACCGAAGCCCTTGGAAAGATTTTTCAGGAAGCTAAAACGCCGTTTATCCTGCTTTTTGACGAAGTCTTGAACTTTATGAACCGCCATCGGAAACTGGCAGAGCCTTTCCATGCGTTTCTCCAGAACCTGACAGTGGCCACTACGGGGACCACACACGGAGCGGCCGTCATCAGCTTGCCTCGCAGTCAGGTGGAAATGACCGACGGGGACATTAAATGGCAAAACAAAATCACCAAGGTCGTTCGGCGGGTTGCGAAAGACCTGATTGCAAATGACGAAGCTGAAATCGGCGAAGTGGTTCGGCTGCGTTTGTTCAAAGATTTGGGCAGCGAACGAATTCGAAAAAATGTTGCCAAGACCTATGCCGACTGGTGCTTTGAGCGTCGCGCACAACTTCCTCCTGAGTGGACGGCGGTCGACACATCTTCGACTGAAGCCAAAGCCAGAGAATTTCTTCGCAGCCGCTTCGAAGCCTGTTATCCGTTTCATCCGGCCACGCTTTCGGTGTTTCATCGCAAATGGAGTGCTTTACAGCAATACCAGCAGACGCGTGGCACCTTGGCCATGCTGGCCCAATGGATTTCCTGGGCCTACCAGGACGGTTTTACCGCATCAAGAACAGAACCACTGATAACTCTGGGTTCCGCACCCTTACAAGTGCCCGGATTCAGAAGCGTTGTTCTTGGCCAGCTTGGTGAATCCAAACTTTTAGGGTCAATGGATTCCGATATTTCCGGCGCCCATTCCCATGCCAGAGCGCTGGACGCAGACACTAAGGGGCCGCTGAGAAATATTCACAGGAGAGTGGGAACCACAATTTTGTTTGAATCTTCTGGCGGACAAGTTGATAAAGTTGCCCATTTGCCTGAAATTCGATTTGCTTTAGGAGAGCCGGAAGTAGATACAACCACCGTGGACAATGCCGCATTTGCACTGGAAGACAAATCTTTTTTTATTCGCCGCAGAGGATCGGATGGTTTTCAGATCAGTCACCAACCAACGCTAAAAAAGGTAGTGAATGACCGCCGAGCTTCCCTTGACCCAGATTCAGAGATCAAGCCAACGATGCGCGAAACCGTTCGGAAGGAGTTTGAGGTCAGCGCAAATATTCCCTTGGTATTTTTTCCAGAAGATGGTGCTTCAGTCCAAGATACACCGAAGCTTACTCTAGTGGTGGTTGATCCGGACGAGGAATGGAATGGTGAACAAGCGCTTCGAGAAAGAATCTCCGATTGGACGAAACAGCGTGGAAAATCCCCAAGACTCTATCCGGGGTCCCTGGTTTGGTGTTTTAAAAAGGCCGGGAAGGATCTACGGGATAAGGTTGAACTGTACTTGGCCTGGAAACGGGTTAATAAAGAAATAAACGAAGGCACCCTGGCCGGTGACTTTGACCGAACAGACCGATCTGAAGTACGCGCGAAATTGTCGGGTTCCGAAACCCAAGCCCAAGACGAAGTATGGGGCGGGTATCGTTTTATAGTTATTGCAGACGGCAAGGAACCTGATGGGCTCAAAACGATTGACCTTGGTGCCGGACATTCCAGCTCCGGCGAATCCCTTTGCGGGAGAGTGATAACAGCACTCAAGTCTCAAGCATTGCTCAATGAATCAGTTGGTGCAGGCTACATCGAACGCAATTGGCCACCTGCGCTAAAGGAAAGTGCAGCTTGGCCTCTTGCCAGTTTACGTCAAAGCTTTTTGAACGGATCGTTAACGCGCCTTTTAGATCCTGATAAAGTCTTACGAGAAAAGATTTTAGAGTGGGTTTTAAATGGCGATTTTGGTCTGGCCTCGGGGCCAAAAGCCGGTGGCACCTTTGAACGAATATGGTTCCAGGAACATATTGCCCCGGATGAAGTCGCATTTGAACCGGGTGTGTTTTTGGTGACAAAGGCACGAGCAAAGAATTTAGTATCAGGTATCGAACCTAAACCCCAACCTGAGCCCATTGATGAACCTGGCCCAGAACCGGGGTTGACCCCTGAACCCGGTGCAGCACCTGAGCCAGAGCCCGGTCTTGAACCCGAAACAAAAACAATACGTTTGACCGGCCAGGTGCCGCCAGAAGTTTGGAATAGACTTGGAACTAAAATTCTTCCAAAACTGCGATCTGGAAAAGACCTTCAAGTCGGAATAGACTTTTCAGTTACTGTAGAATCAAATGTCGCAGAATCTCTAAGCTCAGATTTAAGACTTATACTGGAAGACTTAGGATTATCAGAAAAGGTTCGGATCGAATAATTTGCCCTTAATTTCAAAAACGAAAGGGGTAAACAAATGGCCGAAAACACTTGGGTTGCAGTAGGTGATGCTGCCAACTGGGAGCGTGGTTTTGAAAACGGCATTTGGGGTCTAAGGCCTCAACTTGAAAATCATTGGAACAGAATCAGGGCTGGTGATTTAGTTCTGTTCTATTGCAAACTTCCTGTTAAGGGATTTGTCGGAGCCGGAATCCTACGGTCAAAGTTTAAGCAAACAGAGCCATATTGGAAAGAAGAGCTTCAAGAGAATCAAGTAATTTGGCCCTTTAGATTTGAATTTGACATTACCCACTTAATACCCCTTGGAAGCTGGCGAACCCATTCCATCTCCAATCACGAATATAACCTTCCCATTCTTGCCGGAATTAACCCGGTTAGGCGAATCGATAGAGCCCTGCAAGTGTTAGAAAGGTTACAATTCACTCAATTAGAGCCGATCCAACCACATAGAGAAGTCGCAGCCAAAATACTAGAAATCGGAAAGATTCAACGCATGATCGTCGAACCCGATTTTCCTGTAGACCAAGACATTTTGGACGTTATATGGAAACGCACTATCCGAAGCGTCCCCACTTTCGCCTTTTCAGTCAATTTAGAAAATGATCTCGATAAATCCATTAAACCGCTGAAACATGCCTTTGATTTATGGAACAGCCGTCCGTTTTTAGTAACATCAGAAGATAGAGTCGCTGAAGTAGATAAATTGGTTTCTGGACTTTATCACGAATTTTCCTCGAACCTAAAAGTTCTCCACACAGCCCAAATTCAGGATTTACATGACTCCAAAAAACGCTACTACGATCTCGAAGAAAAATACGGGTTAAGATAAAATTACCTAAGAATAAAGTTGATAATAAAGGGTTCAAATGCCTCCGAAAAAGAGATCTGTTAGTTCTGTTAAAAAAGAGCTTATTACGAAATCGAAAGAAGCAGCGCTGAGTGCAATTAAGGTATTCAATGATCCATTAATCACTTTTAAAAGCGAAACATTCATTGTTTTGATGATAATAGCGTGGACCTATCTTCTTCACGCATATTACAGATCAAAAAGGATTGAGTATCGTTATTACAGGCAAGGCCCAAAGCGCCGCATTTTTGATAAAACTAAGCGCGGATCTTACAAATATTGGGAGCTTGAGAGGTGCCTTAATGATAAAAATTGCCCCATTGATCGGAACACTGCGAATAACTTAAAATTCTTAATCGGTTTACGTCACGAAATCGAACATCAGATGACTCGTTCTTTGGATGGTTTCCTAAGTGGAAGGTATCAAGCCTGCGCAATCAATTATAATGATTACTTGAAGAAGCTTTTCGGTAAGAAACAAGGCATAGATTCTCAACTAACTTATAGTATTCAATTCCTTGAACTATCTGAAGAACAAATAAGATATAAGGTCAGCGAAACACATATGCCTAAGCGCCTTCTGTCATATATTGCGGATTTTGATGGTGCTTTGAATCATGATGAGTACAACAGCCCAAGATTTTCTTATCGAATGTTATTCAAAAGGAAGCTGGTTAACCGACCTGGACAAGCTGATAGGGTTATTGAGTTTATAGATCCTAAATCCGATGGTGCAAAACAAATTGATAAGGAGTATTGGGTTAAAAAAGAGGTTGAGCGTCCGAAGTTTAGGCCTACCGATGTAGCAGAAGCGGTCCAAAAATCGGGATTTGATAAGTTTCGTGTGAACCCTGAACATGTGAATATGTGGAAGTCAGAAGATGCAAAGAATCCTGGGAAAGGTTATGGGGTAGAGGTTCAGGGAGTCTGGTACTGGTATCAAAATTGGATTGATCGCTGTATTGAGCTGTGTGAAGATAGAGGGAATTTGTATAAAAGAACAATAGGGCCGCATCTTAATTATTAATTATTTAGGACAGAGAATGGGGTCAAAGCTTGATTAGTGCACTTATTTGTTTGTCGATTAGATTTGCCGTTTTAGTAAGCTAATCAAGCTTTGACCCCAAAAACAGTTCTATAATGTTCTGATAATTTGAGGAGGATAAAATGTTAGAACCCAAATATTACGTTCTTAGTGAACTTTTAGAGAGACGTCTATTTAAAATTCCTGATTATCAACGAGCTTATAGTTGGGAAGCGCGCCAAAGAAGCGACCTATTTGAAGACATAAGGAAGCTTTCAAAATCCTCTAAAGATAGTGTGAAAAGGGGTCAAGTCTGCTCTTGACTCATTTGGTTTAATAATATAGTGGTTTTATTATGAGCAGGCCGTTGAGAATAGAATATCCAGATGCCTGGTATCATGTAATGAACCGTGGCAGGAGAGGCGAGGAGATATTTGCCGACAATCATGATTACCAGATGTTTGTTGATCTTCTCGTTGAGACTACGGAAATATGGAATTTTCGTATATCAGCTTATTGTCTGATGCCAAACCATTATCATATTCTTGTACAGACCCCTGATGCGAACATATCCAGAGGTATGCGGCACCTTAACGGTGTCTATACTCAGAGATTTAACAGGCGCCATTTTTGTGATGGCTCATTGTTCCGCGGCAGATACAAGTCAATTTTGGTTGGCGGCGACGCTTATCTTTTGCAGCTGGTCAGATACATCCACCGCAATCCCTTGAAAGCCGGGCTTACAGATAAACCAGATCAATACGTATGGAGCAGTCATAAGGGTTACCTGTCGGTTGCTCGAAAATGGGAATGGCTGCACAAACGGTTCATTTTCTCGATTCTAACAAACGATACCCGACAATGGTTGAAACAATACAAACAGTTTATGTCAGTGGACACCGACCAAGAACTCACAGATATTATTGAAAGCAAAAGATGGCCTTCAACCATGGGGCCGTCTGATTTTATCGATTGGGTCAAAGGCAGATACTATGCTTTAAAAGCAGACGATGATATTCCCCAGTCAAAAGAGCTTGCACCGGGAAAGGATTCAATAATAAGGGCTGTTTGCGATTATTGGAATGTGGCTGAAGCTGATCTTGTGAAATCGAAACGGGGACAGTTCAATGAACCAAGAAATGTCGCTATCTATCTGACGCGCAGGCTTAGGCATGATAGTCTTCAAGAAATAGGCAATCAGTTTCAGATGAATAAATATAGTTCAGTAAGCAGCATTATCGAGAGGATGAAAACAAGGATAGATGCCGACAGGCAGATCAAAAAGCGTATCAACGAACTTTGCGGCACAATAAAGAGTCAAGAGCAGACTTGACCCCTAATCTGGGAGGCAATCTTCATGTGCGAATTACTTGGTCTTTGTTTCAACAAAGAAGTCCCCGCTCGTTTGGCATTTGCCGGTTTAAAGGCCGGGGCAAGTGAGAATCCTGATGGTTGGGGAACGGCCTGGTACGATGAATATGGTTCCCAAATTATAAAAGAATCAAGACCTGCTTTGCGGAGCCGTCTTGCCGATGAGTTCCAGGAACACCTGGGTGTCCGCTCGCGGATTTTTGTATCGCACATCCGCCGCGCGACAAGAGGTAAGGTGGGCTACATCAACACACACCCTTTTTATCGGAGATTCGATCAGAAAACCTGGGTGTTTGCCCACAATGGCACGATAGACACCGATCAATTGAGTTTTCCCTCCAGTAAATTCGCCCCGATTGGCGAAACCGATTCCGAGCTTGTCTTTTGTAGCTTGTTATCATGGCTCAGCCATGGTGATATTCACTTGACCGATAACAACGGTTTCACTCTTTTGCACGAGAAGTTGCGGGAAATAAACCGATTAGGAACGCTGAATCTGATATTTAGTGATGGCAAAAACCTGTTCGTATACCACGACCGGTCAGGGTACCGTGGACTGCATTACTTGCTGCGTCAGGCTCCATACAAAGTTGTCAAACTTCGCGGCCAATACCTGACGATCAATTTGGCAGAGGTCATAAATCCAGATGAACGAGGATACATCGTGGCCAGCAAGCCTTTGAGCGATGAGGACTGGAAAAGGATTCAGCCGGGCCAGTTGTTGATTTTTTCCGAAGGTAATTCCATTTTCACGGGCGGTAGTGAAAACAACGGGGTCAGGTCTACATTCTTGACATGAAAACAACGGGGTCAGGTCTACATTCTTGACAGATTGAGCAAGTGAATCATGGGGACGCCCATGAAATTGTGCGTTTCTTAACTTCTTTCTGAACTGTACAGCGAGCGCATTCCCCGTAGCTTACTGCGGGGTTAGCGAGCGTGAAAACAACGGGGTCAGGTCCCGGTTAAATATGCTCCGCATTTAACCCCGGTTAAATAAATGAAAAAGAAATTTAACTGGGCAGGCGGGATAAATCTTCATTCTTGACAGATTGAGCAAGACAAAGGAGTTAGATAACAGCTAAACAGCCTTAGGATTAAACAAAGAATCTTTGTATAATATTTAGCAAGCAGGAAATTCAAAGTGCAGACTCGGTGGGACGGTCATACAATCTAACCTTTTAAGGGGAAAGGCATGGGGCTGTCCATGAGATTATGGACGTCCCAGATGACAATCGTTCAACTCAGGTCCAACATATGCGGCGGAACCACCTGAACCCCGTGTTTATAAGGATATGCCGCTTCTACCGGTGCAACAATCCACGCTTTGTCAATTTTTAGGTCGTTTAATGCATTCCAGAAACTGCGTTTGACTTCGGGAGAAGTCGAGGCCTTGATTTCAATCGCAAGGCGTTGCCGTCCTTTTTCAAGTACGAGATCGATCTCCGCCCCGGACGCGCTGCGATAAAAATACTGCTTCCAATCCGGATGTGCGGCCGCAATATTCTCAATAACAAACCCCTCCCAGGACGCGCCGTAAACCGGATGCCCCAAAAGATCGTTATGGGTTTTTATATCCAGCAGCGCATGCAGCAGCCCGGTATCTCTCAGATAGATTTTGGGAGATTTAACCAAGCGCTTTTTTAAGTTGGCATAATAGGGTTCAAGCACGCGCAATAGATATGTCTGCTCCAGCAACGCGACATACGAGTTGACGGTATGGTGGCTGACGCCCAGCGACTCGCCGAGGCTGGAGCGGTTTAAAAGCTGTCCGTGAGTATGAGCGCACATCTGCCAGAAACGCTCGATTCTGCGAGCCGGTATATTAATTCCCAACTGAGGGATATCTCGTTCGAGAAAGGTACGGATAAAATCCAGACGCCACTCGTAACTGTCGATTTCATTATCCGCCAGAAAACTGCGCGGAAATCCTCCCCGCAACCACAGGGTTCGCTGAATTTGCAAGGGCTCCGCCACATTGACTTCTTTCAGTAAAAACGGCGTCAATTCGATAAACGCTATTCGACCCGCAAGCGTTTCGGAGGTTTGTTTGATGAGATCGGGAGATGCCGACCCCAGGATCAAAAACTGCCCGTTGCCGCCATGGCGGTCAATTTTTGACCGCATCTCCGCAAACACCTCCGGCAAGCGTTGGATTTCGTCCAGGCAAATGAGCTTGTCGGCATTGAGATTAAAAAAGGCCTCCGGGTCCCGCAGTTTGTTTAGATCGGCACGGCGCTCTAAATCCAGGTAGACCGCACGATCTGAACCGGCAATCATCTCCTGGGCTAATGTGGTTTTGCCGCACTGCCGCGGGCCGAGGATAGCCACAGCCGGCAGGGTCCGGAGTTTGAATTGTATTTTTTCGGTGATTGCACGGGGAACATAGCTTTGCATATTGGAACCATAACTTCCAATTTGCGAAAAGTCAAGATTTTTATATTGCAAATTGGAACCGCAACTTCCAATTTGCAACCATTTCGCATCTTGTGGGGAAGTAGCAACGATAAAGGAAAAGAGGGTTGAAATTATGCGTTTCTCAACGATTTTCTGAGTTGTTTAGAAGCGTTGGATGAACACAGCGAGGGTAAATCCATGTCACCGGGTTTGCCCTTTTGATTTTTCTTGGATTTTACGATATAGAAAAACAACGGGGTCAAAACAACGGGGTCAGGTCTACATTCTTGACAGATTGAGCAAGACAAATGGGAATTTAGGGGACGTAGTTGACAAGCTTGAATAAAGATTTGCGTAAAAGAAATGGGGTCAGGTCTGCCGTTGACCCTTATTGATGATAGGAAATGATGCGTTTGCTCAAAGTTTACATAATCGGCTTTTTAGGGTTGATGGCGCTTGCCGTAACGAACACCCAGGCGGACCCGGGCGATTTGATCGAACAAATGAAGTCCGGCGGACACATTCTGATGATCCGCCATGCCTATGCTCCCGGCACCGGCGACCCGGCCCATTTTAAAATTGGAGATTGTGCCACCCAGCGCAATCTGGACGATCACGGCCGCACCCAGGCGCGCGCCATCGGAGACTGGCTTCGCTCAAAAGGAATCAAGGTCGCCAACGTCTATTCCAGCCAGTGGTGCCGCTGCTTGGAAACGGCACGGTTGCTGGATCTTGGAACCGTCGCGGAGCTGCCGGCCCTGAACTCTTTCTATGAACTCCCGCAGGATCGAGAACCCAACATCACGGCGTTGCGGTCTTTTATCGCCAGACTTGCCGCAGACGGCGAGTTGATCATATGGGTCACGCATTTTGTAACCATCTTGGAAATTGCCGGAGAGGGCGTCTCATCCGGTGAAGGGGTTGTTCTAAAGCTCAAAGAAGGCGCTGCCTACGATGTTCTGGGCCGGCTGAGTTTCGGGTTTTAAGCGGCGTTATCCACAACTCAAACCATTCATAATACGGGTTGGCTCATATGATGTACTGTCGCCTTCCCATAAAACCATGAAGGAGCACGCAAGGATGGCCGGAAAAAACAAGGTCAGAGTTTTCATTGCCCTTATCCTTCTGCTGCCGATCATATGGGGAATTTCATGTGCTCCGGCGAAGAACATGAAGGGCGTGCATCTCGGCGATATCACCCTGCCGCCCGGCTTCGCCATAAAGATCTATGCCACTGATGTTGAGAATGCTCGTTCACTTGTTCTCGGTGACAGCGGCACGCTGTTTGTCGGCACCCGCTCGACAGGTAAAGTCTACGCAGTTGTAGACCAAAACCACGACGCCAGGGCGGATGAAGTCATCACCATCGCTGAAGGGTTGAACATGCCCAACGGTGTGGCTTTCAGAAATGGTTCCCTCTATGTTGCCGAGGTAAACCGCGTGCTGCGATACGATCGTATTGAGTCGCGGTTGAAAAATCCCCCCAAACCAGTGATTGTCAACAACAGTTTTCCAGAGGATCCCAGCCATGGTTGGAAATTCATACGTTTCGGTCCGGATGACAAGCTCTACGTACCGGTGGGGGCACCGTGTAACGTCTGCGAAGGGAGCAAGGAGATATATTCCTCGATTACGCGGTTGAATCCTGATGGCAGCAACCTGGAGATCTTCGCTCACGGCGTTCGCAATACAGTGGGGTTTGACTGGCACCCGAAAACCGGAGTGCTATGGTTCACGGACAACGGACGTGATTGGCTGGGTGACGACCTGCCTCCGGACGAGCTGAATCGCGCACCCCAAAAAGGTATGCACTTCGGCTTTCCTTACTGCCACGGGGGGACCATTGCGGACCCGGAGTTCGGCAGCAAACGAAAGTGTGAAGAGTTCGTGCCTCCGTCCATAGCATTGGGACCGCATGTTGCTGCCCTGGGTATGCGATTCTATACAGGAACAATGTTTCCGGACCTTTACCGAAACCAGATTTTCATCGCTGAGCACGGCTCCTGGAACCGGACGTCTCCGATAGGTTATCGCATCAGCCTGGTGCGCCTCCGTGGAAGCCAAGCGATAAGTTACGGGGTTTTTGCCGAAGGATGGCTTAAAAATGGCCGTGCTTGGGGTCGTCCTGTGGATATCTTGGTGATGCCTGATGGCGCCCTGCTGGTTTCCGATGATCGGGCCGGCGCTATCTATCGGATAAGCTATAACAACACAAAGTGAATGATAGAGGGGACTTGGGGGCGTCCATTCTTAGCGCAGAGCGCATGGGCAAGGAGTTCTGAGCACAACACTCTCGAACTTTAGGGACGTTGATGACTATTGGGACTGATTGACTGGGAGTGGGGTCAAAGCTTGATCAGTGATTAAAGCAACTTAAATATACGATAGGACGTTCCTGAGTGCCCTTCGATTAAAAAGGCCAACCACAAGCTATGCTGGTTGGCCTTAATTTTTTCGAGTTTATGCGATGATTATGCGACTCATTCCAGGTTCTGTATCGAGCACGCTGAAGTTTGCTGCAAATCAAGTGCTATGGCACTAAGCAGGGGGCGTACCTTCTTTAAATTCACGAACAATTTTTTCCCTAAATTCAGGGGTGTCTTCGTATTTATGAACTGTCGTTCCGTGCTGAACAACGACGCCTAATAGCTCCTCTTTTGTGTCAGCCGAAAGAGCGACGGAACACTTCACATCGCCAGGATAGTCGCGACAATCAATATAATATCGTTTCATGATCATATTCCTCCCAATATTAAAAGTGAAAATGGTTCAGATTGCTGTTAATTTTAGAGGTCAGCATCCTGAATGCTTAATAAAGGATAATGCCACATTGTGGCATGTCAAGTTTGAAATTCGAGGGAGAGAATGGGATTTAGGGGGGGGCGCCCATCTTTAGCGTAAAGCGCAGAGCGCATGGAGCCCCGATGAAATCGGCTACGCCCTGATTAAACATGGCTCCACCCCGATGAAATTGGCTTCGCATTTCATTGGGCAGGCGTTTAACGGGGTAAACATTTCATTGGGCAGGCAAGGAGCTCTGAGCATAGAGCAGGGAGACACACGCTCTCCCCTTTTACCTTTCACCTTTCACTATTCATTTTTCACTGATTACTGCAGGCATGGGGACGCCCATGAAATTATGCGTTTCCAGTCTGCGAAAAGATAAAAACGGAGAAAATTTAGGAACTTATTTGACAAAATTGAATAAACAAATGCGGCGAACTGTCATAAAAATTCAATGAGCATCTTTACTGTGATACATCGATATGCTATCTTGATATGACGAGAAATTAGATGGTTGCAAGCTGTCAAAGGTTTTGACAAATCCGGAGCTCGTAAGTTACTCTCAATCGTTCACATCAAATGCCATTGCCGAAAAGAACGGGTATCTAAAAAACAGTCTCGACTTTATATTTACAATTCAATATTGATAAACGATAAATCCTTAAATAAACACACAAGTCATTGTCAAATCGCGACGTTGAACCACTCGACCTTTAAAGGACACATCTCGTTGATCATTATACAGTGGAACATCTAACTTTCTCCAATCCAGCGTTGACCATCGCTTTAGGACTGGCGGCGGGGATCTTTGCTCAGTCAATAGCCCATCATTTGCGCATTCCCGGTATCGTTCTTCTGCTCATCACCGGCGTCCTCCTGGGACCGGATGTCGCCGGCGTTATTCACCCCGAAACATTGGGTTCCGCCCTTAACATCATCACAGGGTTTGCTGTGGCCGTTATCTTATTCGAAGGCGGTCTGAACTTGAAAATTCAGCGCCTGAAGCGCGCTAGACGCGCAATTCGGCAGATGATTACCGTTGGCGGGGCAGTGACCGTTGTCGGCGGCATGCTAACCACGCGCTGGCTGTTCGGCTGGGATTGGCGAACCTCTATTTTATTCGGCACGTTGGTCATGGTTACCGGGCCAACGGTCATAAATCCGCTCCTCAGGCGCTTTAAGGTTACAAGTAACGTAAGTGCCGTCCTAGAGGCCGAAGGGGTACTGCTGGACGCAGTGGGTGCTGTGGTGGCCATGGTCGCACTGGAAGTGGCACTCAGTCCGAAGGCAGACCTTATGACCACCGCTGTCATGTTCGCCTCCCGTCTCGGGTTCGGCACCCTGGCTGGACTCTTCGGCGGCGCGGTATTTTTTACACTTTTAAAGCGCCGGAATGTGGTCCCCGAGGGGTTCGAGAACGTCTTTACCTTATGCATGGTTTTAGCTTTGTTTCAGGGAGCAAATGTTTTTCTTCCGGAAAGTGGCATTGTGGCGGTTACCGTTGCCGGGGTCTTGATGGGCAATTTTCAAACGCATAGTCAGCGGGAACTGGCCGAGTTTAAGGAAGCACTTACCGTGATGCTGATCGGCATGCTGTTCATATTGCTGGCTGCAGACGTGCGGATGGAAGAGGTGTATGCGCTGGGGTTTCCCGGGATTATAACGGTTCTTCTTCTCATGTTCGTGGTCAGACCCGTTAATGTTGTCGTCGGTACTTTTGGAACCAAACTCAAATGGCGCGAAAAATGTTTTATCGCTTGGATCGGACCCAGGGGGATTGTCGCTGCAGCCGTAGCTTCTCTATTCGCCGCGGAGTTAAATATGTACGGGATCGCCGGCGGCAACGAACTTCGCGCCTTAGTATTTATGGTCATTACCGTGACCGTTCTTTCTGCGGGATTGACCGGTGGACTGGTCGCCCAAATCTTGGACCTGCGGCGACCCAGCGACTCGGGCTGGGTCATTCTGGGTGCCAACGAACTGGCGCGGGCAACCGCCAAGATCCTGCTGGAAAACAACGAGGAAGTGATTTGCATCGATGCCAATCCTGATGTATGCAATGCTGCCGAACAGGACTGTACACGGGTTATCTTTGGAAACGGGCTTAAAACCCATAATTTATTGAGAGCGGAAGTCGATACCCGGGCCGGTGCGCTTGCCATCACTGGCAATGAAGAGGTGAATCTGTTGTTCATTCAAAAAGTAAAAGCGGAGGCCAAACTTCTCCATATATTTATGGCGCTGCAAGACCAGTATGAAAGGGTTACAGCGGATATGGTTCATGAAGCCGGATCCCAGGTCATGTTTGGCCGTCCATGTGACGTAGACTTCTGGTCGGCTCATATTCGCAAAGGAATGGTAAACCTGGAACGGTGGCAGGTCCAAGAAACAGGCATGCAGACAGAAAAAAGAATAGAGAATGCACAAGGCGATCCATTTCTGGCCGATAATTCAGGGATTCCGTTAACATTGCGCCGCAACGGACGGCAATTTCCGGTAGGGGATTCGACCCGATTTCGAAACGGCGATGAAGTCGCCTATATTGTATTGTCCGTGCATGCTGAAAAAGCGTATGAACAGTTACAGGCGATGGGATGGCAGCGAATTACATCCGATGAAGATGGCGCCTTTACGTTGTCCTTATGTCCGTTGCCATCGGATCTGAAATAATCATTGGGGTCAAGTCTGCTCTTGACTCTTTACTGTCTTTTGACAAGAGCCAAGAGCAGACTTGACCCTATAACCAGGGCAAAGTGTATAGATGCTGGAGATATCTGAAATTTAGAAATCGTTTCTAAAGGTCTTCACTAACTTTGATTGCCGATCAATCCTTCCCTTAGCATCCACTGGTAACAATCTTCCAGCATGATTCTCAGCGGCTCTGAATGATAATCCAGTTCGTTCTCAGCCTTCTGAGAATTACAAAGAATTTGGCTGGTAATCAGAACGGCTTTTTCCGGTGTTAAATCCGGTTCCTTCCCAGTGATGTAGGATCCCCATAAAGATACTTTCCCCAGCAGTTTTAATATCCATCCCGGAGTGGTCCGCTTTGGAGTGTTCTTTCCCAGAATATCGCCAATTTCTTGAACTAAATTCAAGTAATCAGTCTCCACACCGCCAATGATGTAGTTTTCCCCTTTTTTACCTCGGTGGAACGCTGCAATGTGGGCTTTGGCCACTTCCCTCACATGACAAAATGTTTGAGTAGCCTGCGGCACTCCCGGGAGTTTTTGACGATCGATGAGAATAAAAAGTTGGGACCAGTTGTGGTAATCGTAGGGGCCTATTATATGAGTAGGATTTATCATTACGGCATCCAGTCCCTTTTCAATTCCTTTGCGAACTTCCATTTCTGCCAAATATTTGGTCCGAAAATAATTTATAGGTGAATGGATGGCGTTTGATTGCGTTTTTTCGTCGATCCTGAGTCGATGATGTCCGTAGCCCGTTATGCTGGACGTGTGGATAAACCTTTTGGCCTGGCGTTGCAACGCCGCGGCGACCATATTTTGAGTGCCCTCCACATTGTCGCGAGTTTGGATGTGGTTGAGCGGCGACCACATGTTGGTATTGCCAGCAACATGAAAAACGGCATCCACTTTTTCCGGGATCATAGTGATGAGAGATTCAGGCTCAGTAATCGATCCTTCTACAAGTTGTATGTCCTTTTCACGAAGATGCTTCAAATTGGACGTAGGACGATGAAGTGCTACTATCTCCCAACTTTCGGCCAGCAATTGCTCAATCAAGTTAAGCCCTAAAAATCCAGTTCCACCAGTGACAAAAGCTGCCGGCATATTTCACTCCTTGGGATTATACAATGGAAATCGGAATTTTGAAAACCTCTGTTACTTTACAAAAAGCACAACTTTAAGTCAGTTTGTGCTGATTACATATATCATCAAAACGAAAAGGGCAAAACCAAAGTGGCCTGCCCTTTACACGTAAAGGGGTCAAGTCTACTTTTGACCCTTGACTCATAAAATGGGACGCCATAGGAAAAGAGGGTTGAAATTATGCGTTTCTCAACGATTTTCTGAGTTGTTTAGAAGCGTTGGATGAACACAGCGAGGGTAAATCCATGTCACCGGGTTTGCCCTTTTGATTTTTCTTGGATTTTACGATATATGTAACCGATGTAACTTGTCTTCAGGTTTTTGTTTTGTCAAGTAGTCACAATTTTGTGAACCTTACCATATTTAATTAAGATGCGGTAAAGGAAGATAATTATGAGTAAAAAAGACAAAAAAATCATTTTAGTTGCACAATGTTTAATTAATCCCTACTGCCGTGTGCATGTTCTTGGGCAGAATTTTCCTTTGTCACATGAATTAATGGATTATTTAATGAAATTACGGGTAGGTATTATCCAATATCCCTGTCCTGAAACAACAGCAATGGGATTAAAACGCAATCCCCAGGGAAGACAGCAATATGATAATATATTTTTCCGTAATCATTGTAAAGATCTTCTGAAGACTCCATTTCTTATGGTTGAGGAATTCTTGAAAAATGGCTATCGCTTAGTGGCTTACATAGGTCTACACAACAGCCCTACCTGTGGTATTCACTGGGGTAAACACAAGGTGAACAGATATAGCACAGAATCACCCATGCCGGTTGATAACCCTGATCCGAAAGAGCCGGTACTTATGGGTATTATGGCAGAGATCCTATCTGAAAAATTTCATGCCTTGAATATGGATGTTTCCTTTCTAGAATTGCCGATTCAACAGCCACCTGAATCGGAACAAAGGACAAAATTTTGGCTTGACTTAAAGCACTTGGTGGAACCACACAATCCTGAATATATGGAGCAGAACGGAAATTAAAAAATTGAAGTTTAAGGAAGTTGCAGGGGACAGACTGAAGCAACCCCGGTTTGACGAACTCCAAGGCATAGGTATATAGGGGACGTACATAAGTTTATAAGTTTCTCGGAGTCTTTCTTGAATCTTTTTTGAATTGATTTAAAATCAGGAATTGAAAGGTGCTTGATCAACACCTCAAAAGCTTCTCCCGCCTGCGGGCAGATAAAAACCGAAAGCGCTGGTCTGCACTTACCACCCACCAGGCACCACACAAACCGTTTCTGCTTCTTTCCATCATGGACCTGATCGCTCAGGGAGCGATATGTAGGGGCTGGGGTCTGACCGCGGTAACCATCTAAATAATAGGTAAAGAGATTAATAAACAGGCTTGAAACGCGCTTAAACCCGCCTTTTGGGGGTCAAAAAGAATCGTTTAAAGTGATAATAATAATTTCTTATGGAGGTTGATTATGAAAAAGTCCATTGGTGCACAGACAATAGTCTATCCTGCTCCTATCCTTATTGTGGGTACATATGACAAATCAGGCAAACCAAATGTTATGACCGCCGCTTGGGGAGGAATTTGCAGCTCTAAACCTCCATGTGTTACGGTATCACTCAGAAAAGCAACATACAGCTATGGAAATATTGTAGAAAATAAAGCTTATACTATAAATATTCCTTCTGAAGAGTATGTTAGGGAGTCTGATTATTTTGGAATGGCATCAGGAAAAACAGAGGACAAATTTTCAGCAACCGGCCTTACACCTATAGAAAGTGATTTGGTAAAAGCACCATATGTCAAGGAATTCCCTCTTATTTTAGAATGCAAACTCCTTCATACATTTGAAATAGGATTACATACTCAATTTATGGGTGAAATTGTTGATGTCAAAGTTGATGAGAGTGTAATGGATGCAAATGGAAATATTGATATAGAAAAAGTCAAACCGATTATATTTGCGATTTCATCCAAAACTTATCACGGCATTGGGGAAAAGCTTGGGGATGCATGGTCAATCGGAAAAGAGATTAACCTAAGCTGAGCGTTTCAAATTTTAAAAGGAAGCTAATTATCTAGAAAATAGGGGACATAAGATTATAAGTTGCTTTGTGGGGGGTGGTGCTCAAATCTTGATCAGTGATTATAATAGTCTATCCAGCGGTCGGTCGGAGAGTGACAGAACGATGACACCAGATTTAAGAAGATAGACAGCTTTCTGTAAAAATCGCAAACGAAAATCAAACATTAACGGTCTAACCCCTTACCTGAATAGGAGGAAAATATGACGACACGTAGCGCAACTGCCAGATGGAATGGCACGCTGAGAGAAGGCAACGGTGTAATGAAATATGGTGAAATTGAAGGCCCTTTTACATTTGCATCGCGTTTTGAAAAGGGCAAAGGCACAAATCCTGAAGAGCTTGTTGGGGCTGCCCATTCTGGATGCTTTTCAATGTTCCTTGCCGCTATTATGAGTGCGGATAATTTTACACCTAAAAGCGTACAGACAACGGCTTCAATTCATTTGGGAGAAGATGACGGCCCGAAGATTACCAGTATTGACTTAGATTGTGAAGCAGAGGTGCCCGGCCTGGATGCTGATAAATTTGCTCAATATGCTCAAACAGCCAAGGAGAAATGCCCAATTTCAAGACTTTTTGCCGGTACAGAAATCAATCTTTCAGCGAAATTGATTGGATGATCTTTAGGTTCTCATCTTACACCGCTTCGGAAAGTGATTGGGATCAAATCTTTGAAAACAACGGGGTCAGGTCTACATTCTTGACAGATTGAGCAAGACAAAGGAGTTAGATAACAGCTAAACAGCCTTAGGATTAAACAAAGAATCTTTATATAATATTTAGCAAGCAGGAAATTCAAAGAGTCCATGGGGGCGCCCATGAAATTGTGCGTTTCTTAACTTCTTTCTGAATTGTTTAGAAGCGCTGGATGCACGCTGCGAGGGCAAATCCGTTTTACCGGGTTTGTCCTTTTGATTTTTCGGGGATTTTGGGATATGTGAAACCAATAAAAATTGGCTTCAGGATGAGTCCTGTTTTGAAAAGGAAAATTTTAGCGAGATACTCTCAATATATATAAGGTGACTGAACCGGATGGGAAAAACGACGACGGTTTACGTTAACGTCTTTGGTTGAGGAAAACTGATTGTTAATCCTGCTGTCGTTATTTTACATTTTAATCATAATCAGCTCAGGAGGAATTGAATGAAACTGTCTGAAATCACAAAAAAACTATTGGCTGCTAAAAAAGAGAAATCATTGAGTTTTGCAGATTTGGAAACGGTTGTGGGACGTAATGAAGTCTGGATTGCGGCTGTTTTTTACCGGCAGGCAAGCGCTTCTCAGGAAGAAGCGAAAAAAATTGTATCTGCCTTGGGACTTGGTCCTGATGCGGCCGAAGCGCTTACCGAATGCCCTTTGAAGGGATTGGGTCCTGTCGTCCCCACCGATCCGCTGATCTATCGTTTTTATGAAATTATGCAGGTTTACGGAATGCCCCTTAAGACAATTATTCACGAAAAATTTGGTGACGGCATCATGAGTGCTATCGATTTTACCTTAGATGTCAAAAAAGAGGAAAATCCTAAGGGAGATCGTGTCGTCGTTACCATGAACGGGAAGTTCTTACCTTACAACAAATGGTAATCGCCAATTATTACCACATAAATTCGTGCCATATCGTCTTTTCAATTCGTTCTGTATGCATATCATGCAAAAAGGATTCAGGTGAGAGAAACTTCAATCATTGCCGTTGTTGCGATTAACCTGTTTATCTTAGTGAGATATTGTTGGCTGATCTGGAAAGAGAGGATCAAGCCCGCCCTGGCCATGTGGGTTCTCTTCTCCATCGCAGTGGGGGGCAGTTTAGTCACCTATCTGTCTGCAGGAAATTACAGCCTCCTCGACAATATCCTGAACACCTCGGATCTTGTCTTGGTGGTAACAGTTGCAGTGTTCATATTCATATTCGGTGACCGAAGCACTCGATTCAACAGGTTCGATCTCGGTTGCCTAATTGCAGTTTTGGTCATCGTGGTGTTCTGGCTTGTCTCTCAGCATCACGTTGTGTCCCATGTTTCGATCCAGGTGATTCTCATCATCGCCTATTTTCCGGTGATAAGCAGGATGTGGAAGTCAAATGAGAACACGGAATCATTTGTTGCTTGGATCGGCCTGTTTTTAGCTCCATGCATTGCACTGCTTTCGAGCAAAGGTGTCTTGGCTACCATTTATTCATTGAGAGCGATAATCTCGACTTCGGTCTTGTTGGCGTTGATGGTCAGAGTCGAGCTGAAGCAAAGGAGGACATGGGGACGCTCATGAAATTATGCATTCCCGGTATCTTTCTTGAACCTCAAAAACCAAAAAAGCCAAATTTCATCCAAGTACTGAAAAGGGGGCGAGCAAACCGTGAATGATCTAAAATTCGCCAGATTCAGGCCGGCACGACGGTTGACGATGATGATCATCGTTGCGGTCATCCTGCCCGGTTTTTGCGCATTCCAGTTTACAGGGTGCGGAAAAGAAGATGCTAATAAGAACATGAATTATAAGAAGATCGAAGGCCGAGTTGAGCCGCTGACCTACCGCACGATTCCCGGTCCATCACTGACCCTCGCCATCCAAAAAGAGGATTATCTGCCCTATTTGGAGATCAAGGCCCGTTTGGCACCGCCTTTTGAACTTCCCCGGCGACTGCCGGGCAGGATGCTCGGTATCCGGGTTCAGGCTGTAAAGATTCAGGGCAATCTGGATATATACGATCAAGACCATTTCTTTGAAAAAGGTGTATTTGCTCACGTCGTCTATCTGAACTTTAACAAAGAACAGGGTTTATGGTCCGGAAGCCGGCAGGTCTATTTAAGCGACTTTAAAACTACCCCGCTGTCTCGCTTCACAGCGGTTGAAGGCGCGATGCGTCTTGTGCTGCCGATTGATCCGGTATCCGTTGAATTTAACTTAAATAATTATGCCGGCAGCCATGAAGTAAAAGGCGTCCGGTTCGAGGTTGAACATCTCACTTCAAAAAAAGTGGTGGTGTTGATTTTCAGCCGAAAGGAAAACTATCTGGGAATGGATGCCCGGGTAAACGGCGAGTGGATTCTGACCCTTGGGCGGGGCGAGTCTTTCACGATGACTTCGGAAGATCAGATCGTCACCGAAAGATATCGTATTACCGTCAACTTTTCCCAACCCGTAGAAGCAATCAAACTCTATTTTTGTGAAGGCTATACCTCGATCGAGTCGGACATCCGTATTCAGCCGGATCTGCCGTTTACGATGAACCTGGATTGAACGGGTAAAGCATAACGCATAGGTGGAATTGGGGTCGGGCCAAACTAATATATTGATATAATAGTGTAAGGAATGGAGGAATGGGGTCAAAGCTTGATTAGTGCATTAAATTGACACATCAGGAAAACAACAGACCCCGGTTAAATAAATGAAAAAGAAATTTAACCCCAGTACGATCTGCCGGACCTACGGGGCAGGCTGGGCAGGCCCCGGTTAAATACGTTTCAACCCAGTTGAATCAAGCTTTCAGCATGTCCGATAAACGGAATTCAACGGGCTAAACTGTTGCTATCGCAAATTTCACCCCGATGGAATAGAGTTAACAAAAACATTCCATTGGGCAAGCAGGGCAGGCAGCATTTTAAAACCAGGAGTTTTCATAATGCTGGATAAATACCTCAAAAGCTTTTCACGACTTCGGGCAGATAAAAACCGGAACCGTTGGTCTGCACTCACTACCCACCAGGCACCTCACAAACCATTTCTTCTTCTTTCCATCATGGATTTGATCGCTCAAGAGGCGATTACAAATAATTTCATAGAGCCTTCCTTTAATCTGGTTGATACCTGGAACGGCTACTGGAACAGCATCATGCCGATGGGCAGCAAAGGCATCATGTCCTATCCTTTTTATCACATGCGCACCGAACCGTTCTGGCAGTTGATTCCAAATAATTTCTAATTTTTCATTTGACACGTACACTTCTATCTAATAACGGGATTAATATACATTCTCTCTTGAAATATAGTCTCTATCTCGAATTGATTTCCATTCTAATACTCTTTATATTGTGCTGGCTTCCCTTTAGATTTGTGCCGCATTATTTTATTATATCAGCTATTTAAATATTTTCGCAATTTTTAGATGTAATTGGCCATATAGAATAAGATTTATGTGAAAGGATTTATAATTACCCAACCACAATTCAGCAGCGTAATGAAATGAATAGATTAATAGAGATTCATAAGCGTTTAAGCTTTCATTGCTTTGTTAAAAACAAAACTTGATGAAGGATTTTATGTCGATAAAACCAACCCAGTTAACAGGGGAAAAAGGATCAAGCATCGTTTCAATTTTAAGCTTTTTTTACTGTTATTATAGTTGGTTACCGTTGCCCGACCCCAAAACGGAATAAATTATTTAAGGAATCTCATCATGAAGAAAATATTCATAGTTGATAATGATCTGATTTTTCTGAAGTTAATGAAAAAATTTCTCAAAAATGAAGGCCATCAAGTAAAAACGGCAATTGATGGCCTTGAGGCACTTGATGTTTTAAAGAATTATACGCCTGAAGTTATGTTCATTGACCTCGTGATGCCCAATATCGATGGTGAGACACTGTGTCGGATCATAAGGGGCATGGAGAAATTTAAAGATGCTTACCTGATTATTCTATCTGCAATTTCAGCAGAGGAGTCTGTCGATATTGCCAAGTTTGGAGCAAACGCATGTATCGCCAAGGGCCCATTCGATGAAATGTCACAGCACATTCTGGCCACCCTCGATCAACCTGAGTCCACATCTTCAAGGTGCTTATCGGGGAAAGTCCTTGGCATCGAGGCTGTTTACCCCCGCGGCATTACGAAAGAGCTGCTTTCGGCAAAAAGACACTCTGAAGTCATACTGGAAAAAATGATAGAGGGCATTTTTGAAATGAGCGCAGAGGGAAGAATTGTTTACGCCAATCCGGCCGCCCTTTCAATGACCCAAATACCCTTAAAACATCTGTTGGGCAGTCACTTTGTCGATCTCTTTTCCGGAGATGATCACCGGCGCATTTCTGATCTGATGAAAATGACGGGTGTAAAAACAATTACAGATGAATCTCCTGTCTTTTTGACCCGGGCACAGGTTACGTTAAATATTCTTCCGCTCGACAAACCTGAGACTTCAGCAATTATCATAATGCATGATGTGACGAAGCGCAAACAGGCGGAGGATGCACTCAAGTCGGCCAGAGAATACGCTCAAAACATAATAGACAGCTCTCTTGATATGATAATATCTGTGGACAATGACCGGAGGATAGTGGAGTTCAATCAAGCCGCAGAAACAGCATTCGGTTACCGAAAAGAGGAGGTCGTTGGAAAAAGCGTGAATCTTCTTTATGCGGACATAGAGGAAGGAAGAGAGCTTAGAGAAACAGCCCTCAAAAGAGAAGATTATATTGGCGAAATAGAGAACATACGTAAAGACGGAAATACCTTTACCACATTACTTTCTATTGCATTCATGCGGGATAAGGAGGGAGAAGTGATCGGCTCCGTTGGTGTCTCCCGAGACATTACCGAGCAGAAAGAGACACAAAAGGAGCTGGAAAAATATCGCGAACATCTTGAAGAAATTGTCGACGAGCGGACAAAGGCCGTACAGAAAAGCGAGAAGCGGTTCAGAGAACTCGCTGACTTGTTACCACAAACTGTGTTTGAGTTGGACGACAGCGGACATATCACATTTGCCAACCGCATGGCTTTTAATATCTTTGAATATACCCAGGAGGATTTTGATAAAGGCCTGAATGCCCTTCAAATGTTCGTTCCCGAAGATCGGGATAAAATAATGGCGAATATTCAGCGGGTGTTGAGCGGAGAAATAATCATGCACATTGAGTCTACGGCACAAAAGAAAAACGGAAGTGCTTTCCCTGTCCTCATATATCCTCGAGTTATTCTACACAAAGAGGAACCGGTAGGAATAAGAGGAATTCTCATAGACACCACCTCCCACAAGAAAGAGGAAGAACACAGAAGAAAGATAGAAGCCCAGCTTTATAACGCCCGGAGGATGGCCACCCTGGGGAAGATGGCATCGGGTCTTATTGATGAAATCATTCAACCGTTGTCCGGTATTCACGGCTATCTCCAACTTATGCAACTCGAAAAAATCCTGACTGAGCAGCACCAAAAACGGCTTCAAACAATGTTAGAGACGATTGATAGAATGAGCAACATGATGAATCAATTCAGAACGATCAGCCTTACATCACAGGTACAGATGGGACTTGTTTCTCTTAAGGAATCAGTGAATAAAACCAGGAATTTATTTGAACATCAGCTCAGAATAAACGACATCCGTTGCTCGATAGAATTCCAAGAAGGGGTTCCGGCCATACATGGAGATGCAAATGGCATCCAGCAGGTCATATCAAACCTGATGATTAATGCCATTCACGCCTTGGAAGACAGGGAAAATGGCAGTCGGGAGATTCTCATCAAAGCGCAGTACCGGGATGATACTGTCATTCTCGATTTCGAGGATACCGGTTGCGGAATGTCCGAAGATGTCCAGGCACAGATTTTTGATCCATTTTTCACGACAAAGGCTTCTAAAGAAGATTCTGGACTGGGGATGGTGATCGTAGAAACGATCCTTCATAAGCACGAAGCGACCATCAACCTCGAAAGCAAGGTTGGCGTCGGAACCCGATTTTCCATCGAGTTTCCGGTTGCACGGTGAATGAGATATCATCAAATATCACAGGACTTGGGGGACATCCATAAATATATAAATAACTTCCTGAAATCTCTTTAGAGGCTATGCAAAACAGGATTTGAACGGTGCTGGGGGGACATATGGGACGTCCACAAACATATAAATAACTTTATCCTCGTTTATAGTGTTGCTAAAACAGGGTTCGAACAGTACTTGATAATTACGTCAAAATTTATCACTCCCTCGAAAGAGACAATGGGGATTTGCGGGACAAGGTTGAATAACTGAATTCGGGGGCTGCGGGACGTGCGCGGTTAAGGAAAACATTTTGATTATTCTTCGCTAAACTTTCGAACATTCAGTTTCAACCCTTTTCCCTTCAATACCATGAGAGTGGATGTCCCGTGGGCAATCAGCCTGTTGCCTTCATCGAACACTTTTGCTTCCGAATAACTGATGGTACTGCCGGGTCTTATGCAGGTTCCCCTTGCTGTTAATCTGCCTTCAATAACCGGTTGAAGGTAATTCAGCTTCAAATCCACATTTACAAGACCGGCATCTTCAGGAAGTCTGAGGAAGGCCGACCAGAAGGTTGCCGTGTCGATGAGGGTGGCGACCACCCCTCCATGGACAATGCCAAAAGGTTGCAAGTGGTAATCTGCCAATTGAATAGCAACATCCGCCCCCTCTAATTCAATATGGTCCAGTACCATCGACATATGTTTGGGATACGGACTGTTTTTAACGACATTTTTAAGTTCCTCGATATATGCAGGATTGACTATCTTCATCACACCTCCGGCTTCTCTAACACAGCTCGTATGAATATAAATTGTATACAAGAATAGCCCTTCTGTCACTCGGGTTATCGCGCCTTTCAATTAGTCCATCCCTTGCCAAGCGGTCAAGAAAATAATAATAGGGGACATACGTGCAGAAAGTGCTTGACGCTATGCAAGGTTTGTAGGGGTTATGGGGACATCTTTTTGTGCGTTTTTAAAATATCCATGATTTGGTGAAATGTATAACCTGAATTTTGCACGAGTCGGAGGCTTTCATGTGCAAGATTCATGTATAAAGCGGCCTGCAAAACAAACCGAAAAAATCTCGGGGAAAAGACACCCTGCCGACCTGTCATATTTAATCACTTGACATTGGCATTATGACACTATAGGATGCAGCATTATGACAGAATATTACCCGCGAGACATCGCTGATGCCGTCGGAACAGCCCTTGAAAATATGCCCGTAGTGGTTGTGACCGGAATGCGGCAGACGGGCAAGACCACATTCCTGGGATCACAACCTGATCTAAAAGACCGCATCTATGTCAGCTTTGATGATTTTTCACAACTCGAGGCGGCCAAAAGAGATCCGGATGGATTTGTCAACCGCGACAAACCCATCACGATAGACGAAGCCCAAAAGTGCCCTGAGATATTTGATGCTATAAAAAGCGCCGTGGACAAAGAGAGAATTCCGGGCCAATTTTTACTGTCCGGCTCAGCTAACTTTTCAATTTTAAAAAGCATTACCGAAAGTCTCGCAGGACGATCGGTATATCTTGCGATTCATCCCTTTAACCGTCGTGAAATTGGCAAGCTAACAACGCCGGAGCCCTTCGTAAAGAACTTTTTTAAGACTCAGGGTATTCGCTCTAAAGGACCCCTAAACGCCATCCGCCCTGAAGAAGTTACCCTTGGCGGTATGCCGACGGTCTGCCTTAAGCAGATCAAAGAACCGGCCATATGGTTCAGGGGGTATGAGCAAACTTACCTTGAAAGGGATGTAAGGGAATTGAGCCAGGTAGGCAACCTTTTGGCTCTGCGGGCATTGCTTCGCTTGGCTTCCCTGCGTACGGGACAACTGCTGTCTCCGAGCCAGTTGGGGCGTGATGCCAAACTGAACGCCGCTACCACCTCGCGTTACATTTCTTTGTTTGAGGCATCTTTTCTAATCACACGCATCCCGCCATACCTTGGCAACCGGTCAAGCCGTCTCATCAAGTCGCATAAACTGTACCTGAGCGATACGGGTATGGCATGTCATTTGGCCGGATTGGATACATCGGCATCCATTCAAGATGATCCGATGTTCGGTGCTTTATTCGAGTCTTATGTCGCCCAAAACCTGCTCTCAATTCTGAATTCCAGGTGGCAAAATGCAGCCCTGCATTTCTGGAGCATCCAGGGTCGAAGCGAGGTGGACTTCGTTATTGAGGCGGGACGATCATGCATAGCATTGGAAATCAAATCAGCCGCCAGGTGGCAGGAAAGAGACCTTGCGGGTCTGAATGCCTTTCTAAAGGCAACACCTCAATGTAAAGCAGCGGTTCTATGCCACAACGGTGTAGATGCGGTGAAACTTGGAGCAAGGCTTTGGGCACTGCCGATTAGCCTCATTCTCTCATGATATGAATTGGATGTCGGGCCACAGGAACATCTTGGGGAGGAATGGGGTCAAAGCTTGATTAGTGCATTAAATTGACATTCTGTTAATCATGTGTTAGCCGGATACACATGGCCAGACCTTGGCGAATTGAATTTGAAGGTGCGCTGTATCACATCCTTTCACGAGGCAATCAAAGACAGGATATTTTCCGAAATGATGCTGATCATCACCTTTTCCTGGACACCCTTGGCCAGATGGCGTCTTGCTACGACATTGACATTTATGCCTATGTATTGATGGGCAATCATTATCATCTTCTATTAAAAACCCATAATGCCAATTTGTCAAAAGCCATGCAGTGGTTTGGAACCACTTACACGCGGCGATTCAATATCGACCACAACTGTTCCGGCCATTTATTTCAGGGCCGTTTTAAAAGTTTCATCGTCCAAAATGATGCCTACCTGACTCAACTTTCCTGCTACATTCATCGAAATCCGCTTCGAGCCGGGATTGTTCAGCGGTTGGCCGATTATCGTTGGAGCAGCTACCCGGTGTATGCTTACCGGAAGAAATCTCAAGCGTGGCTTAATACCGGTTTGATTTTATCGCAATTCGGCACCCAAAATCCCCACCAGGCTTACCGGAAAAAGGTACAAAATTATTCTGGTGAAGAAGCGTCTCTGTTTGAAGATTTGCGGTACGGACTATTTTTAGGGACAAATAGCTACGCCGACAGGCTCAAAAAACAATTTGTAAAAGCAACACCGCAGTCGGACCTTCCGCAGAAAGTAAGGCTGGTCAAGGATATTAATACTGAAACAACCTTAGACAAACTTGCACAGGCGCTCAATTGCCGTGTGGATAAATTTAGAAAGTCATTACGAATTTCCAATGCAGACAAAATGAACCGGGACTTGATGCTTTATCTTTTATGGAATTCCGGGATTTTTAAAAACCGGGAAATTGGCGAATTGCTGGGGCTGTCATACTCCTCTGTGAGCAGGCGTGCAGCCATGGTAAGACAAAGCATCCAAAGGGACGAAAGATTACTGAAAAAAGTTCAGCAGCTAAGTGCTTTAATCAAGCTTTGACCCTACTTCTCTCTCCCTCGGAGTGAATCAGGGGCGGTCGGAATCCTGGAAAAACGCTTTTGTATCAAAGCCGGTGGGCGGTTATGGCTATTCCGGATGGATATGGGAGACGATGGATGACAAATTTATTCTAAAACAGGGGCCGAAGCTGATCAGCCTGGAAACGTCCCGACAGAAAAGTTAAGAAGAAGAGGTTATGGAACCGGAAAAAAAAGAAATGACAGGCAAAAACGATGAGATTGTCAAGCCCGCATCTTTAAGCAGCAACGCGACCCGAAAATGGCTTTTTGTCATTCTTGCATGTGGGATTCTCGCAGGGGCTTTTTACGGCATTCGCTGGCTCCATTATTACTTTACTCACGCCAGCACCGACGATGCCAGGGTCGAAGGAGACCTGATTTCGGTCAGTTCAACGGTTCCCGGCAAGATAAGGCAGCTGCCCATCCGTGAAGGAGAACATGTTAAAAAAGGTCAGTTGATTGCCCAGCTTCGGGAAGAAGATTACCAGGCCAGAGTTGATGTTGCCGCCGGCGTTGTTCAGTCGATCAATGCATCGCTCGATGAGGCGATCGCCGATGTATTGCTGGTCAAGGAAAAGACAGAAAAAGAAGTGCAGCGGGCTGAAGCGGTCTTGGCGGCATCCCATGCCCGACTTAAAGAAGCTGAAGCAAATATGCAACTGGCGAACTTGGATTATGAGCGGGTCAGCAAACTGTTCAAAAGCAAAACGGTTTCAACGAGTGAAGTCGACAAGATACGGGCAGGCTATCAACTGGCTCAAGCCAGGCTGGTAAAGGCGGAGGAAGAGATTAATGAAAGCCGGGCTATGCTGAACGTTGCCCGGGCCAATACCGGCGAAGTTGCCATCCGGCGGCGGCGGGTCGAATCGTTAAAAGGAAAACTCAACGAAGCAACGGCGGAACTTGAAGCTGCACAACTCAAACTGGCTCACACGACGGTAACCAGTCCCATTGACGGGGTCGTTGCCAAAAAAGTGGTCAACATCGGAGAAGTTGTCAGTGTCGGTCAACCGATTGCCGTCCTCATCGATTTGAACCATATTTGGGTGGAAGCGAATCTGGAAGAAACCAAGTTGGAACACGTTCGCCTGGGGCAGCCGGTGGATCTTAAGGTCGATGCCTATCCAAAAACAAAATTCACCGGCAAAGTGATGAACATCGGCGCTGCGACAGCTTCTGAGTTCGCCTTGATTCCGGAAAACCGTTCAGGGGGAAACTTCACCAAGGTCACCCAAAGAATCCCCATAAGAATAGATGTTGTCGATCCAGCCGAGCAGCTTCGGCCCGGCATGATGGTCATGGTGGGTATCGACATCCGGAAGATTCAAAAATGACACCTGCAGTGACCGGGGCAGACCAAAGACCGTTTTACAAGTGGCTGGTGGTTATTGCGGTGATGAGCGGGGCGTTTCTGGTCGTGCTCGACACCACCGTTGTGAATGTCGCACTGCCGAAAATCATGGCTGCATTCGGCGTCAATGTGGATAAAATCCAATGGGTGGTCACCGCATATATGATCGCCATGGCGATCTTGATGCCGTCCGTTGGGTGGCTCAGCGCCAGAATCGGCAACAAAACCCTTTTCATGGCGAGCCTGATCGTTTTTACTGTAGCATCCTGTTTTTGCGGGGCAGCATGGAATGTGGATGCACTGATTCTGTTTAGAATTATTCAAGGTGTGGGCGCCGGCGCATTGATGCCCATTGCCATGGTCATCATTTTCGAGACCTTTCCACCTGAAGAGCGGGGCCTGGCAATGGGAGTCTACGGCATCGGCGCAACATTTGGCCCGGCCATCGGCCCGACCCTGGGCGGTTATATGACGGACCACTTTTCCTGGCATCTCATTTTCTATATCAATGTCCCTATCGGCATAGTCGGTATTGCCCTGGCCGCGATTATTCTGCAAAGGGACACGCACAAAAAAAAGATGCATTTCGATATCCTGGGATTTTTAACCATGGCTGTTTTTCTGGGGAGCCTGCTCGCGGCCCTCAGTCAGGGACAGAGGGAAGGGTGGAGCTCTTTTTATATTCTTGCTCTCTTTACCGTTGCCGCTTTCGGGTTGGTGGCCTTTTTATGGACAGAGCGCACCGCAATAGAGCCGTTTATTGATCTTGGCGTATACAAGACTTTTGCATATACCATGGCAACACTTGTTTTTATCATCCAGGGGTTTGGTTTGTACGGCTCCACTTTCCTTATCCCGCTTTATTTTGAAAGCATGCTGGACTATACCGCCCTTCAGGCCGGGCTTCTCATGTTGCCCATGGCGGTCGTTGTCGCGATTATTTTGCCGATAGCAGGACGCATGGCAGATCGAATGGACGGACGTATTCCGATTACGCTGGGCGTTCTGTTTTCAGCCCTTTCCCTGTACTGGATGTCTTTCGTGGATCTAAGGGTCTCCCATACAACCGCCTATCTGATGCTGGTCGTTCGAGGCTTGGGCATCGGATTTATTTTTCCACCCCTTATGAGCCTGGCACTTAGATGTCTGCCTCTGGAAAAAACCGCCGTCGGTTCGGGGCTGATGAATGTTTCTCGACAAATCGGCGGTGCGTTCGGCGTGGCGATTGTCGGAATTCTGCTAGACCGCCGGGAGGTTTTTCACCATTCGCTTTTAGCCCAGACTCAAAATCTCAATTCTTTCGCCACCAGAAATTTTTTAACCCATTTCCAAGAAATTTATCAGAAACTGGGAAGCGTGAAAAGTGCAGCCTATCAGAAAGCGCTGACAATGCTGCATCTCATGGTGAAAAAAGAAGCCATGGTTGCCGCTTTTGACGACTGTTTCCTTATTGCAGGGGTCACTTTTTTGTTGGCGCTGATTCCCACTATGCTGATACGCGTTCATAAAGCATAAAGAGAGGTTCGGGATGATGAAGGCGCCCCTGCAGGTATGTGAGGTTACAGTCACTGTTCAGGAAACCCGAAACGTTGTGTGCCGGAGAATCATTTCAGGAGGGTTTTATGTCGGGGAAAATAGGGGACATAAGTTTATAAGTTGCATGTTGGAAAGCCGTATGATTTGAGGAACGTTCATCAATATATAAATAACTTCCAAAAACCTATTTTACATTGATGTTAAAACAGGTTTCGAACAGTACTTGATAGATACGCCAAAATTTTTCACTCCCTCGAAAGAGACAAGGGTCAGGAGAAAGCGCCGGAGCGTTCCGGAAGTCGCACGACATCAGCCGATCGGATTGAATTGTGTTTGGTAGCATTCTTATTTCTGTTGTCACACTGATGCACATCTACCTTTTTTGGCGGACCGCCGGCGTGCCGTTTATCCAGCGGCATGTTCCCCGAAAACTTCTGATCGCAACCGGTGTCGTCCTGTGGAGCGGTTTTTCCCTTGGCCGCGTTTACGGCCACCACGGCACAGGAATCCTGGCGACCGCCATCGAGTTTTTTGGTATGAACTGGATGGCCGTATCGTTTCTTTTGTGTGTCAGTCTTTTTGCGGTGGACCTGGCTACCGGGTTCGGTCTTTTTTTTCGAAGGCAGGTGGGCTCGCTGCGAGGCTGGGCGCTTGTTGCCGGCGGCCTGCTTTCGGTTATCGCGCTCGTTCAGGGCTTGCGCCCGCCCGTGGTACAACAATACGACGTGCGACTTTCCGGCCTTCCGGCTGAAATGGACGGCACCACTCTGGTGGCCATGTCCGATCTGCACATCGGTTCACTGTTTGGGCAGCGGTGGGTGGCCGCACGAGTTGCCCAGGTTGAGGCCCGGCAGCCCGACCTGGTGGTCCTGCTGGGAGACATTTTCGAAGGCCACGGTCCGCCTGAAAAGGAGATTATTGCGATCCTGGGTCGTCTCCGGGCGCCGCTCGGCGTTTGGGCCGTTCCCGGAAACCACGAATCCCACGGTGACCGCAACGAGAGCCTTGACCTGCTTCAAAAGGCCGGTATCCGGGTTCTTGAAAACCGCTGGGCCCAAGTCCGGCCGGGCCTTGTTCTGGCGGGGGTGGAAGATCTCACCACCCTTCGCAGGGCTCAACGTAGCGGCAATCTGATGGGCCCGGCGCTCTCGGGCCGTCCGCCGGGTGCCGCCGTTCTGCTTTCGCACACCCCCTGGCAGGCCCGTGAGGCCGCCGATGCCGGCGCAGGACTGATGCTCAGCGGTCACACCCATGGCGGTCAGATCTGGCCCTTCAGCTATCTGATACGCCTCAGGTACCCGATGCTGGCAGGGCGGTACCAAATCGGCCCAATGACCGCCATCGTCTGCCGCGGCACCGGCACGTGGGGGCCGCGCATGCGCCTTTGGCGTCCCGGGGAAATCCTTTCCATTACGTTGGGCGTCAAAGAATAGGAAGAATTGAGGGGCGTCCACAAAGGGATTGGGTAGGAAAATAGGGTACATAAGATTATAAGTTGCTTTGCGGGGGGTGGTGGTCAAATCTTGATCAGTGATTATAATAGTCTATCCAGCGATCGGCCGGAGAGTGACAGAACGATGACACCAGATTTAAGAAGATAGACAGCTTTCTGTAA
>JBHPCZ010000189.1:0-3684 GCA_042573625.1 Thermodesulfobacteriota bacterium | reverse complement strand
CTGTTGACCCATGCCCGGGTCATTGATGTTTTTTCAGCCGACAAAACGCCCCGGCAATACACCTGTTCGATGCGGGGGTCCTCAAGGTCCGAAAACACCACAAGATCTGCCCGGCGTCCCGGCGCAATCGCTCCGGCTTCCCTGATGCCAAAATACTCGGCAGGATTCAAGGTTGCCATCTGAATGGCAATAACAGGATCAAGGCCCTTGTGTATGGCTCTGCGAACCATTGAATCAATGTGCCCCTCATCCAACAGGTCGTGAGGGTGTCTGTCGTCGGTACACCACATCATACGACGCGCGGTCTGCTCATTGATAACCGGCAGCAACGCCTCCAGGTTTTTGGCACCGGTTCCCTCCCGAACCATGATATGCATTCCGGCCATCAGCTTTTCCCTGGCTTCCTGGACCGTGGTGCATTCATGATCACTTGAGATACCTGCGGCAGCATAGGCGTAAAGGTCAAAACCGGAAACTCCCGGGGCATGGCCGTCCACCGGCTTTGCATGGGCTTTTGCATTTTCGATTTTTCTCAGTACACCCGGGTCTCCATATATGACCCCGGGGAAGTTCATCATCTCACCCAGAGCCAACACCCTCTCATGGCGCATAAAGGGAAGAAGATCATCGGCCGAAAGTTTTGCGCCCGATGTTTCCATATCAGTGGCCGGAACACACGAAGGCAGTGTAAAATAGATCTGCATGGGTTGTTGCTCGCTCGAACGCAGCATATAGTCTATCCCCTCGCTGCCGAGTACATTGGCAATTTCGTGAGGATCTGCCACCACCGTCGTGGTTCCAAACGGGATCAGGGCACGGGAAAACTCGGTAATAGAGGTCATCGCGCTTTCAATGTGTACATGCGCATCAATAAACCCCGGTGCGACAAAGCGCCCGCCCAGGTCCACTGTCTTTTTCGAGGAATAGTCCCCGAATCCGACGATGCAACCGTGAGCAATGGCAATATCACCGGATACGATCTCGCCTGAAAAAACATCAATGACCCGGGCATGGGTCAACAGAAGATCCACCGGCTCTTGGCCGCGGGCCGATCGGATAATTTTATTGAGAATCATCTTAGGGTGCCTTTGTTTTTTTTATAATCTGGCTGATTTCAGCAACCTTTTCAAGGATTTCTTCCAAATCTAGGGTCATCAGCTTTCGATCTTTCACAAGAATTCTTCCGGAAACAATAACATCCCTCACGTCTGAACCCCGCACAGCATAAACAATGTGGGATACGGGATTGTACATGGGAACCAGATGGGGCTGGGCCGTATCGATAACGATAAGGTCCGCCGCTTTTCCGGCTTCCAGGGAGCCGATATCTCTGTCCAGGCCGATGGCTTCAGCCCCTTTAATCGTGGCCATTTTCAGTACGCTTCGGGCATCCATCACCGTGGGGTCAAGGGCATCCACTTTGTGAAGCTTTGCCGCCATATCCATTTCCTGGAAAAGATCAAGATCATTGTTGCTTGCACATCCGTCCGTGCCGAGGCCGACCGTAACACCGTTCTTTATCAGGTTCGCAACCGGAGAAATGCCCGAAGAAAGCTTCATGTTGCTTTCCGGGTTATGGGATACCTTTGCCCGTCGCTTTTTAATGATATCGATGTCGTCGTCATCCAACCAAACGCCGTGAACCAGAAGTGTTTTTTCGTCAAGGATGCCGATCCGGTCAAGATGCTGGACCGGAGAGATCCCGTGCGCCGCTTGAATCTGATCCCGTTCAGCTCTGGTTTCAGCAACATGAATTTGAAAGAGCAGCCCGTTTGACACAGCAACCGCTTTGGCTTTTTGTAATGTCTCAACCGAGCAGGTATACGGAGAATGACAAAATATCGACGGGGTGATCAACGGAGACACTTCCTGCCACTTTTCTATATATGTCACAGCGTTTTTGATATTTTCCAACGGATTCGGCACACCCGGTGCCGGAAAATCGATAACCCCCTGTCCGAGTACGGCCCGCATGCCGGATCTGTTCAATGCCGATGCAACGTGATCTTCTAAAAAATATCCGTCACAGCAAGTCGTTGTTCCTGACAGCAGCATCTCGGAACAGGCCAGAAGCGCCCCCAGTTCAACAGATGCGGGATGGATGTGCCTCCCTTCAGCCGGAAAGATGTGTTCATTCAGCCATACGGAAAGGGGAAGATCGTCGGCAAGACCTCTGAAAAGGGTCATGGGCAGATGGGTGTGTGTATTCACCAAGCCGGGCATAATGATCCCGCCTTTAACATCGATGATCTCTTCGGCCTCCGGCAATGGAATGTTACCGTCGCTGGCTTCGAGCCGTTCAATTCGACCGTCTTTGATACAGACCGTGCCTTTCTCAATAATGTCAAAATCTGGATTCACGGTAATGATCGTACCGTTGTGTATGACCATATCAAAAATCATGTCTCTATTTCCAAAGCTTAAGTTAAATACTTCATGATATAATACCTTTATAATGTCAAGAGAGGTTGACGGATGATGATGTAACAGGTAAAAAACAGCACGAATGTTGATCAGATGTGGATATGCCGAAATACAACCTGGAGAGTGAACCATGCAGCATGCGGATATCATAGTCAATAACGGAACCATTCTAACCATGGATTCAACCAATACGGTTCTGGAAAATGCCTTTCTATCGATTTCCGGAGAAGAAATTACCCATATCGGGAATCAAGATCCAACGGCATTTAAAGCGGGTAAAATAATCGACGCCGAGGGGGGGTTGATCCTTCCAGGCCTTGTGAATGCGCATACCCACGCGGCCATGAGCCTTTTCAGGGGGCTTGCCGACGATCTCCCGCTCATGGATTGGCTGAACAACTATATCTTTCCGGTGGAAAACAGAATGGATGCTGACTTTGTTTATACCGGCACCCTGCTTGCCCTTGCGGAGATGATCATGTCCGGTACGACAACCTTCTGTGACATGTATCTGTTCGAGGACGAAGTGGCAAAGGCAGCCCAAAAAGCAGGGGTGAGATGTCTGGCGGGAGAGGTCTTGTACGATTTCCCCTCACCCAATTACGGACCGGTAGCAAAAGGTCTTGAATATACCGAATCGCTGATCCTAAAATGGAAAGATGATCCCGTCGTATCCATTGCTGTTGAACCGCATTCTCTGTATACCTGCAGCCCGGAGCTGCTTGCCGACGCCAACGCGCTGGCGTTGAGATATCGCGTGCCGCTGATTATTCACGTTGCCGAGACCTTGAGCGAGATCGGTGAAATCAAAGAAAAATATGATAAAGCGCCGGTGGAGCACCTTGAGGCGCTGGGACTTTTAGGCCCCCACCTGATTGCGGATCACTGCGTACATCTGCAAACACCGGATATTCAAACACTGGCAAATCACGGCGTAAAGGTCGTTCACAACCCGGAGAGCAACATGAAGCTGGCATCCGGCGTCGCCCCGGTTCCCGAACTGCTTTCCCGCGGCGTGACCGTGGGACTGGGAACGGACGGGTGCGCATCCAACAACAACCTGGATCTTTTTTCAGAAATGGACATGGCCGCCAAGCTCCACAAAGTCCACACCATGGACCCCACGGTCATGGATGCGCTTTCCGTGCTGAAAATGGCCACCATCGAAGGAGCGAAAGCGTTAGGATTTGGCGATATCACCGGTTCCCTTGAAAAGGGAAAAAAGGCGGATATTATCGTGATCGATACCCACAAGCCGCA
>JBHPCZ010000188.1:0-3736 GCA_042573625.1 Thermodesulfobacteriota bacterium | reverse complement strand
TCGCTTCGCGAAATTTACAAAACTCGGGCTAACGCCCTCAAACAGTTGCAAATTTTAACGCTCCGCTTCGCTAAGAACTTTTGAACAAAATTGTCAAAAGGCTTCACTATGAGGTTTTGAAGCCAGTTCTACCCATTGTTAACGTGAAACAGGCCGGCCAAGCTTGAAACAGACAAGGCCGGCCTGCATGATGATGTCTAAAAATTGAATCTATATCAGTTGTTTATTCAAGCTCCTTCTTCCAATCTGATCCGATGATCCATTTGTTGTATACTTTGTCGTAGAATCCGTCGCCTCTGGTCTGTTGTAAGAAGTTGTTCAGAAAGTTAAGAAAATCCGGATCGCCTTGGTTAATGGCCCATGCAAGCGGTTCATAGGTAAACGGTTCGCTCAGGAAGACAGTCCTGCCTTTGCCCTGGCTTCCATACAGGAATCCGCAGAAGGGCAGGTCGTAAACAAGGGCATCGGCTTTGCCGTTAATCACCTCAAGGCCGGCTTCGGCTTCGGATTCAAACCCCTTGTAAGTGGCGTTGGGAATATATTTTTTAATCGCCTGTTCGCCGGTGGTGCCCATCCGTGAAGTAAGGATGTATTTGGGGTTGTTGAGGTCCTTGTATGATTTGACCTTCTTTTTATGTTTTTTATTTAAAAGAATGGTCTGCCCCACGACGATGTAAGGATCGCAAAAAGCCACTTTGAGATTTCTTTGTTGGGTTATGGTCATGCCCCCCATGATGATATCGAATTTGTTGGTCATGAGGGCGGGAATGATACCGTCCCAGGCTGTATTGACCGGTACGAATTCAACACCCATCTCTTTGGCCAGCCGGCGGGCAAAATCCATGTCGAAACCGATAAAGTTTCCCTTTTTATCTGTCATTTCAAACGGGACATAACCGGACTCAAACCCGACCCGAAGTTTACCGTTTTTCAGAATCTGCGCGAGTGTAGACGATTTGGCAAGTCTGATGTTCGCCCCGAACACGGGCGTAGTGATAAAGAAACAAAAAACTGCCAGGGCCACAAATACCGCAAAATAGCGTTTTCTCATACTTAACCCTCCTTTTTTAAAAGCGGTTATTTGAAATTGTTGACTGGATTATTCCATGCCATTTTAAAATTAATATGATTTTCCTTCAACCAGAACTTCCTGGATGACCATTTGGATATCACATTTCGGACATTTGGGGATATCTTCTTTTTGAATATAAATGATTTCAGTATGCATACACTTGGGGCGTTTAACTTCAAGGGGTAGCAGTTCATTTGACATGACAATATTCCTTGTGGGATGGGGCGCAGGCAAAAGCATTACAATGGTTTAGATAGATCAAAGAAAATTGAATGTCAATCATTGTATTAATTGGATTCAGGGCAATTGAATGCATGCATGGTCTCTTTGTGGCAGAAAGCCGGAAAACAGAGATGAAGTGCCGATACCCTTTTAGAAACCTGACATTTGGAAAGGCATGATCCTTGAGGCAGTGAACTTGTCAAGGGGTTTATCATGATTTTTAATACCCCGTCCGCTTGCGGCGGGGTAAAAGATGGTCCGATTCGATCTGTCGGCAGTATCGATTTCAACATCCCGCGTTCGCTGGTTTGTCCATTTTGGAAAGTGCTAAGCTTGCTTCGGTAAGTACTTTGGCAAAATGGTCAAAAGGCTTCACAGTGTGATTTCGAAATCTTGCATAAAAATATGAGATTAAATCCGTTAAAGAGAGGGTGCGGAATTTGAGCAGTTATTTTTTTGTTGCCGGTTAGATTAGAAATTCCGGAAGCACAATACATAATGCCAATAGGGGGGCCAGGGTTTTAGTTGAAAAAAAGTCGGTGTGCCAGGCTTCTGCATCGACAATTCCAACAACGGCTTTTGGGCCCCGGGAGAATAATGGCAGGCAGGCTTCCGCCTTTACGCGCGGGTCACAGTTGTAATAAGGGCCCCCTGAATTTATATACTCCGGGATATTGTTGATGATTCTGCCCTCGCCCGTCAAACCGACGGTGCTGTTGTTACTCTGGGCGGCAAACGCTTCGTTCAGCGGAAATTCCGCCCGGCTTTTTGCGCCATGGTAGGCCAGCTTTACCAGGACATCAGAACCGTCTTTTTTTGTGCGGCGCTGATAGATCCCCAGCCAGTCGACGGACATGGCCTCGGCGATGCGGGTGACCAAGGCGTTGAGTCTGGCAAGTTGGTTCGTTGTGTCGGGGTTTCGGCCGCCCAAAATTTCCGATAGGTCGTAATATTCAGGATCTGATGCATCCGGTATGGCGCAGCTACCGTCTGGGCTGAGCCCGGGGACCTCATAGGAATAGAGCGGGGCTTCATTTTTTGGGGGGGATATTTTCAGCTGCGATCTTGCGGTATTTTTTTATGAAATCCGCAACCGGCACAGCGAGTTCATCCATATCAAGATCGAGTCGCGCCAACTGTATATATTGTTTTAACGGCATACAGCGTGTTTCTCAACTATACAATAGAAAGGTTTATTTATCATTTTCCAGAATGATCTTTCCAAAACGCCGAAGCAGATCCTCGCCATATGGCGTATTCTCTGCAGTGGAACGCAGACGGGCCGGATCGAGTCCTTCCGTGCGAAGTGTGTCCGCGCATTCCTTTAAGTAAAATTCGATAATATCGGCATCGAATTCAGGATGAAATTGAACGCCCCAGGCTGCACCACCCATAGAGAAGGCATGATGGGGGTCACTGTCATTCGAGGCCAGCAAGGTTGCGCCGGGAGGAAGTTTAAGAACCGATTGTGTGTGACACACCTGAACACGCAGGGTAGAAGGGAAACCCGCGAACAGGGGATCACGGGCAACATGCTCACTTAACCGTACGTCAACGGTTCCGAATTCACTCCCGAGCGGATTGGGCCCGACGACCCCGCCCATGGCGTGAGCCAGAAGCTGGTGCCCATAGCAGATACCCAGCAATGGTGTTCTATCTTCGACAATCCGTGAAAGCCACGCAGCAGTGCCTTCGCTCCAGTCTTCTCGATCGGTTACCATGGTGTGAGAGCCTGTCACCACAACGCCGGACAACTGATGAGGATCCGGGAGTCCCTCTCCTTGATAAGGTTTTACAACACGTATTCTGTTCGGATCCAGTCTCATGGGATGTATTATCCAATCCTCAAAATCACCACGACGTTGAGCCAGAGACGGAAATGTGGCGCCCATTTTTATGATCAAAACAGTATGCAAATTAATTCATCCTTAAAGAAATTTTGTTTCGTAGTAAACCGTACATAGTCATTAGACACGAAAAATCATCCTGTCAAGGTCAAAGGAATCAAGAGTTTGTGAAAATCGCTCCTGCAGCATAAACGTGGAATGATCTTGACACAAACACCGCCTGGCGGTAATATTTTATTATCTTGAATTTTGTTGTTATTTCAAAGATTAGAAGCAGTTTCAGAACCTCCCGTTCGCTGGTTTGAAAATTTTGACAAGTTCTAAGCTCGCTTCGCGAAAATTACAAAACTCGGGCTATCGCCCTCAAACAGTTGCAAATTTTAGCGCTTCGCTAAGAACTATTGAGCAAAATTGTCAAAAGGCTTCACTATGAGGTTTTGAAACTATCTGGAGCTTGTTTACATTTGAGACATAAGCCACCCGTTACATGGATCAAAAGAACCCACCGCGTTCAATACCAGTGTAATCGGCCTGTCCTCTTCACTCTTCCCGGTAAACCGGACAGGGCCCGGCCTTCTGTAGTTATCCGGTCCCG
>JBHPCZ010000187.1:0-3875 GCA_042573625.1 Thermodesulfobacteriota bacterium | reverse complement strand
AGGACCACGAAGGGGGAAAGTATCGATGCACATGAAGGGGGCGGATCATCCTGTATTAGTGTTGAAGGCTCTGTAATGGGGCTGGAGCGAAGGGGATGAGCCAGCTCGCAAAAAGTGGCAGTCAACCAGGAGACTGGGAGGAGCTGGATTGCTTTCTGCGTCGGCTTGAAGCCGAGAGGTTTCAAGAAAATGGCTGGCAGGAGCCGTATGAATTGAGAGGTTCACGTACGGTACTGTGGGGGACTGGAGGTGAGATTCCTCCGGTCTACCCGACTCGGTATGAACTGATTTAGAGTTGTGGTAAGTTATCACAAAGTCGGTCAAAACTGTGATAATTGAAATTCTCACAAGATTTGGGATTGGGCGGATATAATTTAAATTTTTACAGTATGATACAATTCATGAAAAAAATAGACAATATACTTAAAAAAATTCTGCCTCAGGTGCTGTATGTTAAAATCACAGCCTTTTATCATTTTCTGCTTCATTTCTATTTTTTCCGGAATGTCCGGAATGCTAGAAAAATCATTCCTTATATTTTAAAAGGCCGCAAGACGATTTTCTGTAATACTAAAATTAATCCTGTATATTTTTTTGGTACATTTGGATTATCTTCTTTTAAATTAGGAGGAGTTTATCTTATAGAAGCACTGAGACGGATAGGAGTTAATGCGCGGTCAGGGAGAAATATCCCTGCTGGAACTATTCATGATTCAATTATTGTTTTCGTCAAAGCGGGGTTCCCAGAAGATCTGCGATCTATAAAATCTAATCAAAATAAAATTATTATAGATGTCAGGGATAATTATTGTTCTGACTATGGTGTGCTGAATCCAGATTTTGCGGGAAGGGATATTGCTGATCTTTTAATATTCCCAAATCAGGCATTATTGGACAGGTTTTTAGAAATAGGCAGCACAAGTTCTAATTGTTTGGTTTTATATGGATATCCCGATCCGGCTATTACATATTTTTTCCAACAGAATGGCTATAAAAAAATTAATGAATTGAAGTCTTGTTATTTTGGATTTGATTATAACCTGGATATTCAAAAAGTTAATAATCTACAAAAGAGGATGTCAATAGATATAATCCCTCTTTCAGAGTTTAATTTTAACAAATATCTGCCTAAATTACGAGATGTTAATATGCATATCGATTGGAATCCTATACAGGAAAATTGTTTGTATAAGCCCTTAACAAAAATATTAATTGCAGCAGAATGCCGGTCAAACATCATCATAAAAAAGACGCCGCGTGTTTTAGAAGTATTACCTTCTGATTATCCTTTCCTGGTAGAAGACAACGATCTTGAAACTATTATGGAAAGGGCATATACCATATTTAATACAAAGCAATGGGAGGATGCTCTTTCTGTTATGGATAGCATCAGAGAGAAATATTCTTTTTACAACCATATGGAGCAGTTTATAGACGTATTAAAAAGGACGGAATTGTGAGGTTAATCAAAGAAGCACTTAACAAAAGAGGGAAGCAGATTGATGTTGCCATTGTAGGCTGCGGTTTGTGGGGAAGTGGTGTGGCACAATATCTTTATAATCTGAACTTTATGCATCCAAGGGTTTTGGTAGATAAAGATATCAATAAATGTATTAAAGCCTATATGGATTCAGGGGTTAGTGAAACTCAGATTTTTCACATCAAGAGCCTGGAGGATATAGAAAAAGCAAAAAATTATCAGCATATAGTTATGTCTGCCCTGGATTACCTGGAAGAAATTCCCAGACTGGGTATAGATGTTATGCACGAGTCTACAGGAAATGTTCTTGCTGGAACCAGAGTTGCATTAATTTCTATTGAGCATAAAATCCCATTTACAACTGTTAATTCTGAAATGGATGCAACTATTGGATTGATTCTGGCACAAAAGGCCAGAGAACATGGAGTGATTTACACCAATACAGACGGTGATCAGCCTGGTTGTCTGGCAAGGATGTTAGACTATATTATTGAATGGGGTTTTGAGCCTCGAATAGTTGGAAATAATAAGTTATTTCTGGATCATTACCAAACACCACAGGGTGTAATTCCCTGGGTTCCAGAGGGCGGGGATCCATACATGTGGTCAGCAGCAGCGGATGGGTCAAAACTGTCGCTTGAGTTATCTGTAGTAGCCAATGCTTTTAATTATCCTCCATTAAAAAGAGGGATGTATGGTCCGGGGACTAAAAAGTCAGAGTTAATAAACACATTCCACGAATTGATAAATCTGGATTCATTAGATAACGGACATATAGACTACACTATGGGTACTACTGAGCCAGACATGGGAGGCCCGGTCTTTGTCGTTGCTTATGCTCAAGACAACCGGCTTAAAGCAGAGATGAAATATTGTAAAAAAGGTTCAGGGCCTTATTATTTGTTTTTCAGAGATCATCATTTATGTTCTATTGAAGCCCCTTCAACCATTGCAGAGGCTGTGCTGTTTAATAGTGCTTCCTTGTGTCCGCGTGTATGGTGCTCAGATGTGATTACATTAGCAAAAACAGATTTGAGTTCAGGGAAAAAGCTGGATTTAATGGGTGGGTATGATTATTATGGACAGGTAGAGAAAGCAGAAGTAGCAGCACAGGAGCAGTTCCTTCCTATTGGCCTTGCCGAATTTGCAACACTCAGGTGTGATGTTAAAAAAGATGAGGTAATTACCTATGATATGGTTGATCTGGAAGATAATTTAGCTGTCCAGTTGCGAAAAGAACAGGAGATATCTGTAGTCGCCCATTAAAGGGCAGGTCAAGCGAAAAAACACTTCTCTTCTGAAAAACAGTTATTTTTTCCTTGAGCAATAATAATTACAACAGCGCGACCTTGTTTTCGACCTGGTTTGCACCCGTTATTTCGTTTTTATCGGTTCTCGTCCAGCATATACCGATCCGCACCAGTCACCCATCAGGTTCAAGGCGATTGTGCTTTAGGCCAAAATTTGTGCTTTGATGCACAATGCTTAAAACACTGCCCCTGGTCCATGCAGATTTCGCCATAGTAGCCTATGGCTACGACGGCAGAATCGGACCCCAGAAAATCTTGCATCAGACTGCAATTTATACTCTTTCAATATCTTCGAACCCTTCAGATGCAAGGGTTTATCTTGATGGAAAGTATATTGGAAACACACCATATAATATTGAGGTCAGTAAAGGGTGGCATAACATAAAAATAGAAAAAGATGGGTATCAGATATTAGAGGATGATATTAAAATATATGATGAGAAGGAAGAATACTCTTGTGTTTTAAAAAGAACAAGTCGTGATAGTAGTCTTAAAAGTGATCCAAAGAGGAATATAACGTACCCCGGAAAAAGAAAAAACGGCCCTAATGGTCACGTCGTCGCCGATAGCGGCGGTATTATAGTGGACACAAAGACTGGCTTTGAGTGGATTACAGGTCCTGACAAGGATACAACTTGGAACGAAGCTAAACGATGGGTTGAGATTCTGAACAAGAAAGAGGTTGCTGACGGTTATTGGCGGATGCCTACAAGAAAGGAATTGAAAACTCTTTATCAAAAAGGCGTTGGGAAAAGAAATATGGTGCCTTTGTTGAAAACTACCGGATGGTTTGTATGGTCAAAAGAAGAAAAAGATTCGGCAACAGTATGGGGCCTCAACTTCTATTCTGGCAACGAGACATGGGGATTTCGAGGCCCCTTGTTCTATGACTACGGAAGGGTTTTTGCAGTGCGCTCCCGAAAATGATAATGGGTTATTTGGCTGCCTAAATGTGTGTTTGTAAAGGCATGGACAAAGTTGGTTCCAATATCTTAAATCCATATATTGAGTTTCTGCAATTCTGACAAAAGTTGTGATATCTGCAAGTGCGCCACGAGCGCACTTTTAATATATAGTCAAAAGTG
>JBHPCZ010000186.1:0-3917 GCA_042573625.1 Thermodesulfobacteriota bacterium | reverse complement strand
ACCCTCATGGTTTATTTTGCCATCTTCCAAGTTTATTTCATGCATAGGGACCCCCTTTCGTTAAGTAAATCGATCAATTATTTAAATTCTTATTACCTTTAATATCATATAAATCAGTTTTTTCAAGCTCGGAATATCAGCGCGATAGGAGCTTATAGGCCGTAATCATGGCGACATCTTTACGAAATCTCTCCTTGGCCTCCAGGCTGAACAGATGATCAAGGGTTTTTTCGCCCTGTTCCACCAAGAAATCCGGGACGACTCCCTTGCTTTGCCACGTTCGTCCGGCGGGTGAATACATAGCGCCGGTAATAAACTTGACCCTGTAATTGTTCTCCAATGTAAATGTTCGTTCGAAAACTCCCTTTCCAAAGGTTCGAGTGCCGATCAGAAGTGCTTTTTTATGGTCTTGCAGGGAACTGGAAAAGGCTTCCGCCATAGATGCGGTATTTTGGTTAACGAGAATTGCCATGTCATATTCAAAGGGTTCAGGGTTGTCGGAAACATAGTTTCGCAGGCCGATTTTTTGTTGCACAGCCCTCAAAAGAATTCGTTTCTTCGGCAAAAAGAGTTCCGCGGTACGCAAGGATTCCTGGAAGATACCGCCTGGATTATTACGAAGGTCGATTATCAACCCACGGAATTTATCGTCTTTTAGTTTGTTCAGTTCGTCTCTGAGTTTCTTTGAGATGTTGGCTGTAAATTTTTTGATTTCCAACAGGGCTATTGTATCGGTAAGCCTATTGACGACCACCGAGGTTGTATCGAATTTCCGGTGTTTGAGTATGACGTCGAAAACCTTAATATCTCGGTTCACTGTCAACGTGACTGCCGTTCCCTCCTTTCCGGCTAAAAGTCTATTCAATGCTTCCAGGGATTTGCCTTTTAGAGAAAGGCCGTCAATTCTCAGAATCCGGTCAAGGGGCTTAAGGATCGAGTCGGCAGGTGAATCGGGTAACACCTGTGTGATAGTCAGGCTGCCTTCATTGGCGTTAAAAGAGCTTTTGATGCCGATGGAAACCTGGACGCCCTCTATAGATTGGCGGTATATTTCGTACTCTTCAGGTGTCCAGATTCTTGATAGATCAGGCTTTTCCGGTGGCGATATGTGCCTCAGCATGCCTTGAATCGCTGCCCAGTAAAGCGCTTTTTCGGAGATGCCTGAATTGTAATAGTGTTTTATAATCAGGTCTTTTATTTTCTCAAATGATTCTTTTGACTCCGGGAATTCATGATCGAGCTGTATTGGAAACAGCGGTTTAAGGCTGGTCTTTTCATCCGCCCGACACCATGGTGAATGTCTGACAAGGAGCAGGAAAACAAGGACGGGGAGAAGATTTTTTACGAGTTTGATTAAACGAAAATTTTGAATCCCTCTCTTGTAAAGGCGCAATCTATTTTACCTCCTTTCAAATCATCCCGGCCACAGCTTCTAGGGCCATGGTATATCCATGAATGCCAAAACCGCAAATCTTGGCGGTTGCAATGTCGGCAATCATGGACTTATGTCGAAAAGGTTCTCTTTTATAAATATTGGAAAGGTGCACCTCAATTACGGGCATATCCAGCAGCAGAAGTGCATCGCGTATCGCAATGCTGGTGTGGGTATAGGCCGCGGGATTGATAATAAGAGCATTGTATGTTGTCACGGCCTCCTGGATCTTTTCAACAATTTCTCCTTCATGATTGGATTGAAAGGTATCTATCTCAAGACCAAGTCTTTGGCCAAGTCCTTCCAGTTCGTTATTGATATCACCAAGAGTTGTCTTCCCGTAGATATCGGGCTCTCTTTTTCCCAGCATATTCAGATTGGGGCCGTGGATGATTAGAACCTTTGGGTGGTTTTCAATCTTTGCCATAATGATCTCCTCATATTGGTGTCACAGAGTCGCATAGATCAGCGGTGATATTTTTCTCGGCCGGAGCGTGAAGCGGTTGCTGTAAATATGACCTTTTGCCGGGCCAAATATAAAGCCACTCTTTAAAATGGTAAAAGATTATTTTTCGATTTTACTTTTAAAGCTGTCTATGGTTTTTTTATAATTCTTGCTTCCGAAAATGGCAGATCCGGCGACAAAGACATCGGCACCGGCTGCTGAAATCTCTGATATGGTCTCCTCATTCACCCCTCCGTCGATCTCTATCAGTGTTGATAATCCTCGATCCTGTATCATTTTGCGAAGGTCTCTGATCTTCTGGAGTGTATTGGGTATAAAAGCCTGTCCCCCGAAACCCGGATTAACACTCATTAAGAGTACAAAGTCAACATATTCCAGAATCCATTCAATTGATGATAATGGGGTTGACGGATTCAAAACGATGCCGGCTTGGGAGCCGGTTTCCTTGATCAACTGGATCACCCTGTTTAAGTGCACACATGTCTCTACCTGCACTGAAATCATTGTGGCGCCTGCGGTTACAAAATCTTGAATGTAACGCTCTGGATTCTCAATCATAAGGTGGACGTCAATGGGGAGTGATGTGACCCGCCGGACAGCTTCAACAACCATGGGTCCCAGGGTTATGTTCGGCACAAAATGGCCGTCCATGACGTCAACATGAATCCAGTCCGCCCCTGCATCTTCAACCGATTTTATCTGATCTCCCAGTTTTGAAAAATCTGCAGAAAGAATGGATGGTGCAATAAGTTTCATCATTTTAGCTCCCGAAGTTTAGTTTGTTCCGAACTCAATTAAATTAAGGCAGATATTAGTAAAAGTGTTCCGTTTTGACCAGTTCGCTATCCACATAAAGAAGAACCGTTGAATCATTGTTTCTGGGAATAAGAAGCCAGATTTCTTCTCCCGGTTTTACGTAATCATTGAACAGATCGATAGAAAACCCAAAACTGTTGAGTCTGACCCGGATACGCCTTTTTAGAAATCCGTTTTCGAGCCTGTACCTGAAAAGGCCGATTCCATTGGCGCCGGTTAATGATTCCCGGTTTTTCTTGTCCGGCTTTCTATTTATTACGATATTGACGACGCTGGCTTCGGTTACACGGGAACCGGATAGCGGTTCCTGACGGGCAATGGTGTTTGGCGGTTTATTTTCCTGAAAAAAAGATTTTATTTCACCAAGTATCAGGTTCCTGGCTTCAAGGAGTTGTATTGCTTCGTCAAGAGAGAGCCCCATGAGATCGGGCATCATGTAGGTAGGGGTTCGGATCCCCATGCTCAAAAGAATATCGACACATCTCCCACGGGTTATCAAGGCGCCCGGAGTTGGGACCTGGGCCATGACATCGTCTTTTTCCACTTTCTTGCTGAATGTTCTCGACGCTTCACCCTGGCACAGGTCATTTTCTTCCAGAATTATTCGAGCCTGTTGAACGGAAAGCCCTTTAAGATTGGGCATCAAAATGGTTCTGACGCCTTTGGAAAGTATTATCCTAACGTCACGGCCTTTTTTGATTTCTGCTCCCGGCTCGGGTTCCTGAAAAATGATTTGGTTTTTCGGAGCGCCGGCGCTGTATTCAGATCCTTTAACTTTTGTGTTTAGTCCCAGATCGGTTAAGATCTCAAGGGCATACACTACATCTTTTCCGTTAAGGTCGGGAACAACGACAGTGTTTTCACTTTTGATTATCAGCGTAAGCGTAAGATAGGCACTGGTAACAACAACCAGAACCAACGTGATTAATAAAGCTGCTATTTTACCAATTCGCAAGATCATTTTGTCCGTTTAAGGCATTCTTTTTTCGGTATTTTTGGGAATTTACTGATTTTCTTAATACCCACTTACACTAACAATTTCAAGTATTTATTTTGAAAGGGTGTAAGTGGGTAAAATGCTTTAAAAACCCCCAAACAAGACAAAAACGAGACAAAATTCAACAATGAGTGCGAATAAAAACGCTATATATATGAGCAGTCGGGGAGTTTTCGCTGTTAAGTCGCTCCATGGATAATCATCTT
>JBHPCZ010000185.1:0-4087 GCA_042573625.1 Thermodesulfobacteriota bacterium | reverse complement strand
CAGACGCACAGATCCGGAGTCATGGGAGAAATCGGCGGGTTTGGCGGCCTTTTTTCGCTCAACCTGACCCATCTCGAAAACCCGGTCCTTGTCAGTTCCACGGACGGCGTCGGAACCAAACTTAAAGTCGCTTTTATGATGGAAAAGCACGATACCATCGGTATTGACCTTGTTGCCATGTGCGTCAACGATATTATCGTCCAGGGCGCAAAACCGCTTTTTTTTCTCGATTACCTTTCAATGGGAAAGCTGAATACAGATATTGCAACGGATGTTGTCCAGGGAATCGGAGAGGGATGTCGCCAAGCCGGATGTGCGCTGATCGGCGGTGAAACAGCCGAAATGCCGGGATTCTACGGCGAAAAGGAATATGATCTGGCCGGGTTCGCCGTCGGTATCGTCCAAAGCGACAGCATCATCGATGGCTCGGAAATTCACTTCGGGAATCAGCTGATCGGCATCTCATCCAGCGGCCTCCACAGTAACGGGTATTCACTGGTGCGCAAGGTCTGCTTTGAAATTCTGAACTTAAAGATTGACTCCCATGTACCGGAATTGGGCAAGACCATCGGGGAAGAGATGCTCATACCGACAAGAATCTATTCGGAAACGGTTCACAGCATCATAAAGGATTTCCCGGTTCTCGGTCTTTCCCATATCACCGGAGGCGGCATCGTGGATAATATTTTACGCGTTATTCCAGACAGTTGCAGCATTATCGTGAAAAAACAGAGTTGGGATGTGCCGCCTGTCTTTTCTTTTCTTCAAGACGCGGGGAAGATTTCAGAGCCTGAAATGATGCGCACCTTCAACAACGGCATCGGCATGATTCTCGTTGTGCATGAAAACAATGTCCAGGAGATTCTGGAACGTCTCTCTGCCATAAACGAAAAAGCCTTCATTATCGGTGAAGTTGTTGAAAGAAAAGATTCGAGCAAACGGATTGAGTGGATGTAATGGCAGAGAAGAACAAACATTATGAGAAGAAGCGGATATGGCATCCGCTTTACCAACGTTTTTTGAAAATAATGGCGTGGATAGAAAGCGCCCAAAAGGGGAAATCCGTCTGCCGGGGCTGAGCAATCAAAACAAGCACCAGGAAGGTGCCCGAAAATAGATCATAACCCGCTTTTCTATTCATTTTTTTCAACGCTTCCTCCCGGCCTGGGCCGACCGGAAATCCAAAGCACAGGAGTATATTCCCGATGAAAACAATTATTCTGGTCAGGCATGCCAAATCCAGTTGGAAAGATCCCAGCCTGAATGATTTTGACAGGCCTCTGAACAAAAGAGGAAAGAGAAATGCCCCGTTTATGGGACAAAAACTGAAAGAAGGGAACATTTCACCGGATCTCATCCTCTCAAGCCCCGCAAAAAGAGCCAGAAAAACAGCCTCAGTCATCGCCAAGACCATCGGCTATCCCAAAAAGAAGATTGTATTAAATCCCAATATGTATCATTGCAGCGGGTGGTATCTTTTTGAAATGATGCGGAACCAGGATGACAAGAACGACGCGATCATGATTTTTGGTCACAATCCCGGCTTCAATGATTTTGCGGACCTGCTGCTTGAACGAAATCCTGTATATAATATCCCCACGACAGGGATTTACTGTATCCGGTTTAACGTGGACAGTTGGAAAGAAATCCAAGAAGGTAAAGGCGAGTCCGTCTTTTTCGATTATCCAAAGCGGTATTCGGATAGTTAAGGATCAAATCATGCTCAATCCTTTGAAATTCAGCTTGCCCGAGGGGGTTACTCAAAAGCAGCTGATCAGTGAATTGGCCCCCCGTCACTCGATCAAGAAAGGTCGACCGACCATAGAACGGATTTCGATTTACGATACATTTGACTGGCGTTTGTTTGACAAATCGCTTGTTTTGTACGGGACCGGAGACAGACTATTCTTAAGGAAGCTGTATAAAAATGAAGTCATTCACAGCGGTGTCATGACAGCTCCGCAAATATTCATATGGGATTTTCCTGAGGGTGAATTAAAAAAATATCTGGCATCTATCATAAAAATGCGGGCACTTTTAAAACTTACAGAAGTATATTCCCGTTCGACGCCTTTTCGTATTTTGAACAGAGATGAAAAAACAGTAGCGCTGTTGGCCCATGAAGAATTTAGATCGTCCCGTGACATAAAATCCCTGCCGCTGGCAACATATTTGTGGTTGAACCCGGTAAAGGGATATCCCAAATATTACCGAGATCTGGCCGGTCAATTCAAAGCAGCCGGATTCACGACCCCTAAAAATGAAGATATTTACTTTAAAGCACTAAACGTGGCTCATAAAAAGCCGGGCAGTTATTCTGCCAAATTAAGTATTCAGCTCGGCGCCGATATGCCCTCTGATAACGCGACAAAAACGATTTTACAGTTTTTGCTGCAGGTCATGCGAATGAATGAGCCCAACATTGAAAAGGACCTGGATACGGAAATTTTACATGATTTTCGGGTCGCCATCCGGCGAACCCGATCTGCCCTAGAGCAGATAAAAGCCGTGTTTCCAATGGAGACGACCAAACGATTTAAGAAAGATTTCGCGTTTGTGGGCAAACTATCCAACCAGTTGAGGGATTTGGATGTATATCTTCTTAATGAAGACAGCTACAAGGCAATGCTCCCCGCTGTCTCGCGTGACGATATTGATCCTTTATTTGATTATCTGCGAAAAAAACGAAAAGAGGCTTTAAATGAAGTCGTCAGAGGTTTGAAGTCTAAAAAATATGCCCAAATTTTGAATGACTGGGAGACGTTCTTAAATGTATCGCGACAGGATTCCCCAGCGGCATCTAACGCGGATCTTCCTGTAATCGATCTGGCAAGGAAAAGAATCTATAAACAATATCGAAATATTGTGAAAGCCGGCAACCAGATCCTCGAGGATACCGAAGACGAAAAGCTGCATGCACTCAGAATTGAATGTAAAAAACTGAGATACCTGATGGAATTCTTCTCCAGTCTCTTTCCCCGGAGAAAAATTAATCTGCTGATTGGCCAATTAAAAAAATTGCAAGACAATTTAGGCGATTTTAATGACCTCTGTGTCCAGGAAGAATACCTTCTGAATATTTCAGGGGAACTGCCCGCGAAGGGTCAGCAGTATAAAAAAACCCTTGTGGCCATCGGCAGTCTGATCGGAACGCTGGATAGAAAAAGAGAACAGGTGAAAAATGCGTTTTCAAAAGCCTTCGCAGGCTTCGCCTCACCTGAAAACAAAAAGTTGTTCAAAGAACTTTTCGCTTCAAAATAAAGAGAGGTTTTTCCCATGACAACGCTGGCAATCTACAGCAACAAAGGCGGGGTGGGCAAAACCGCGGCGGCGGTCAACTTGTCCTACCTTGCAGCACAGACTGGCGCCAAAACCCTTATCTGCGATCTCGACCCTCAAAGCTCCGCAACCTATTATTTTCGTGTAAAACCCAAGCTGAAGTCCGGCGCCGGAGAGTTTATTAAAGGGGGAAAAAAGGTCAATATCAACATCAAAGGAACGGATTATAAAAACCTGGATCTATTGCCCGCTGATTTCAGCCTCCGCAATTTAGATATCACTTTCAATGAATTGAAACGCCCCAAAAAGAGATTGCGAAAAATAATGGCGCCGTTAAGGGATGAATACGATATCATTATTCTTGATTGTCCGGTCACCATCAATATCCTGGCCGAGAACATATTGAACGCCGTTGATTACACACTGGTTCCACTGATTCCAACAACCTTGTCGGTTCGAACACACAGGCAGCTGCTCTCGTTCTGCAAAAAAAACAAATACGATGTCGATCGGATTTACACCTTTTTTTCAATGGTCGACAGACGAAAAAACATGCACAAGAATTTTATCATCAGCGTGTTAAAAGAATTTAACGGTGTTTTAAGGAGTCTCATTCCTTACTTGGCACTGATCGAAAGAATGGGGATTCATCGAGCGCCGGTGGTGGCTTTTGCACCGGAATCAGTGGCTTCAAAAGCATACATAAACCTGTGGGAAAAAATTCAGGACAACATTCTTACCCAAAAGTAGCTGCGGCCTTATGAAAGAAATCTCACCCCGATTCGAGTTTCGCGCATTTGCCCAGAAT
>JBHPCZ010000184.1:0-4426 GCA_042573625.1 Thermodesulfobacteriota bacterium | reverse complement strand
CAAGGGGCCAAGTGTTTTTTTCTAACGATTTTATCAACGCCTTGAGCATCCTTTCTCTGCAATTCTTAAGCATTTCACTCGAATCCTTGAATCCTTAGGATCACTCCAACTCTTTTGGAGGTGACCCTTATTCTTTAACCCATAGATATTGGATGGATTATCCAGAAAGAACCCCTACTCATAAGATCTGACTTTCATTTACGCCTATGGGGGTATGGTCTCTACAAGCCATCTTAAAAAGGCATCTGACGCCCAATGACGGTGTTGCGAGCCTGTTGTATGGTTTCACAATACTTAAACAATGAAAGCTAACGCTTCCCTGGTTTCCCGATCACGGATCGTTAAATCAGCAAACTGCTTCGCAGTTTGTTGTTTAGGCAAAATGCTCACATGCGCCCATGTATGCTGCGCTTTTTCATATGTTACACATGACGCCTACGGCGTCTCGCGCTTTATCCGCCTCTGGCGGGCGTGCCCTTGAACGTGATCTACATCTTTGAGATGGCATGCTACCTTTTATTATCAGTCTACAAAAATGTATGCTTTCTACAGAAGTGTCATTTTGCCTGTTGAGAAACCATTGGAATTGTCCTTTTAATATATTTTCATTTTTCATTTTTAATCTAATAAATTCTGTAGTATACATTGTTCTATCGTATTTCATGCCGACAATTTTACAGGTCGGCACAATAATTGCTCAACAGCCTAGAGCTTTATATTTTATCTATTTGGACAATCGGAATACGATCTTTGCAATTATGTTTTTCTCAACTTATATATTTAAAGGAATAACAGGAACGACAACTATGAAGAAGATACTGGTAGTTGATAATGATCGGATTGTGTTGAGATTCATGACAAAACTACTCGAAGAGGAAGGTCATCAGGTCGCTGTTGCGGAAGATGGTTTGAATGCACTGGATATCTTGAAGACCTATACTCCTGATTTCATATTTGTCGACCTTGTCATGCCCAATATCGATGGAAGGATGCTTTGCAGGATCATCAGAAGCATGCCGAAATTTAAAGATGTTTACATCACCATTATATCCGCCATTTCGGTGGAAGAGGAATTGGATATTACTGAAATACGGGCAAATGCGTGTATTGCCAAAGGCCCGTTGAACGAAATGGCTCAATACGTTCTTGCCGTAATCGAAAAGCCTGATCTCGCTGCGCAGCAATGCCTGTCCGGAGAAATTCTCGGCATCAAAAGCATTTTTCCACGCGGCATTACCGAAGAGCTTCTCTCTATCAAGAACCATTTTGAAATCATATTGGAGAGAATGTCCGAGGGGGTGTTAGAAATTAATTCAGAGGGAAGAATTGTTTTTGCCAACCCGGTTGCCCTTTCGTTGTTCAATATGCCTGAAAGAAATATTTTAGGCTCTGATTTTATCGAAGTATTTCCAGAAGATAGTCGCCAGCGCATTTCCAATCTTATGAAAATTGACGGCGACAAATCAAAAACAATCACTGAAGACTTCCCGATGCGGCTGAATAGCTTTCAGGTTGTCATAGACATCATGCCGCTTGTTGCAAATGACTCAAAATCCATCGTCATTATGCATGATGTGAGTAAGCGCAAGCTTGGTGAGAAGGCACTTCTGGAAAGCGAAACAAAATACCGTTCTTTTGCTCAAATAGGGCTGGCGCTTTCAGGTGAAAAAGACATCAGCACTCTGCTCGAAATCATCGTCGATAATGCCAGGGTTCTGTCCAACGCAGATGCCGGAACATTGTATATTCTCGATGACGATAAACAACACCTCCGTTTTGAAATATTGCAAAACAACACCATGAAAACCCGGATGGGCGGGAAGAGCGGCGATGATTTCTCATTGCCCAGAGTGCCGCTGTACAAGGACGGGAAACCCAACCATTCCAATGTGTCGTCTTACACGGCCCTTACCGGCAAAACAATCAACATCCCGGATGTATATGAAGCTGACGGCTTTGATTTCACTGGTCCCAGAAAGTATGACGAATCGACCGGGTATCGATCCAAATCAATGCTCGTGATTCCTCTGAAGAATCATGAAAACGATATTATTGGTGTCCTGCAGCTTTTAAATGCTCAGGATCCCGAAACCCGTGAAGTGGTCGCGTTTTCTCCTGAACATGCGGACTTGATTTCGTCCCTTGCTTCTCAGGCGGCCGTGGCCCTGACCAAAACTCAACTGATCCATGATCTGCAAGACCTGTTCTATGCCTTCATTAAAAGCATCGCCACGGCCATTGACGAGAAATCTCCGTATACCGGAGGCCATATCAGGCGTGTGGTCGATTTGGCAATGATGGTCATTGAAAAAATCAACGAAACCGAAGAAGGGTCTTTTAAAGATGTCCGCTTCAGCGAAGACGAAATCGAAGAGATGCGAATGGCGGCGTGGATGCATGACGTGGGCAAAATTACGACCCCCGAATATGTGGTCGACAAATCGACCAAGCTTCAAACCATCTTTGACAGGGTTCAACTCATCGAAACCCGATTCCGGCTGATCTCTGAGTTGATTGCAAACAGATACCTTCAACTGAAAAACGAATTGTTACGAAAAAAACCGGATGACATGTCGGAATTGGACCGGCTGGACAAAGAACTCGAGTCGAAAATTGGGCGCCTGAATGAGGAGTTGAAATTTATTAAATCGTGCAATGACCCCGGCGAGTTCATGAGTGATGAAAAAATCGACCGCATCCATAAGATAGCAGAAAAAACCTACGCTATAAATGATACAGAGCACCCTTATCTTACTGAAGAAGAAGTCAAGAACTTGTGCATACGGAAGGGCACCCTGACCGAAGAAGAACGCAGGGTTGTTGAACACCACGCCACCATGACGGCAAAAATCTTGAACCAGCTCCCCTTTCCCCGAAAATTGGCGAATGTTCCCCTGTACGCCGCCGGGCATCACGAAAAACTGGACGGATCAGGATATCCTGGCGGACTTTCAAAAGAAGACCTGCCCCTGCAGACAAAGATCATGGCCGTTGTGGATATTTTCGAAGCCCTGACCGCCACGGACAGGCCCTACAGAAAACCTTTGAAGCTTTCCGAAGCGGTCAAGATCATGGGATTCATGAAGAAGGACGACCACATTGACCCGGACATCTATGATCTTTTTATCGGAAGCCGCCTCTATTATGATTATGCGAAAAGAGAAATGGATCCCAAACAGATAGATTAAATCCGTCGAACGGACGGCGCCAATCCTGAAATACCGATATTGGCTCAAGGCCTGAAAGCATAACAGAATTGAGAACTTGAAAAGGAAACGTGACTCAATGCCTATAAAATCCAAGATAGTAGATAAATATGAAAAGCGTTTCGGCGTTGTTGCTCTGGAGAAGGGGTATATCACTGCGGATCAACTTGTCAAAGCACTAACGATCCAAGTCCAGGAAGATATCGACATGGGTTATCATCGGCTTATCGGAAAGATATTTATAGATCAGGATATTATGTCGGGAAAACAAGTTAGCGAGGTACTTAAGGAAATGCTACTGTGAATCGTTTGCCCCGTACTCAATTCACTTCAACAACAGACAGATCCATATCCTATCCTGTCAATTCCGGGATAAGTCAGGAGATTTCTATCCAAGAAGATTATCCAATGCCATCATAGTGACAAACCCGACCATAACCCCGAAGGTTGCCAAACGTGACTTCCCTTTGGCATGTGTTTCCGGGATGATTTCATCGCTGATCACAAACAGCATGGCACCGGCAGCAAAAGCCAGGCCGAACGGCAGGATGGGATGAAACAGCGTTACCGCAGCAACACCCAGAAGACCCCCTACGGGCTCCACCAGTCCGGTTAAAGTGGCAATGCCGATCGCACGCCACCTGGGGTAACCGAGGCCGATGAGCGGCATTGCCACCGCCAGGCCCTCCGGCATATTCTGGAGCCCGATACCGATCGCGAGGCTGGTTCCGGCCCCGATGTCTCCTGTACCGAAACCGACACCGACAGCAAGCCCTTCAGGAAAATTGTGAATGGTTATCGCGATGACGAACAACCAGATCCTTTTAAGAGAACTGGATGGGCCTTCGTGCCCCAGAACAAAGTGTTCATGCGGTAGCCATTTGTCGATACGATCTAGAAACACAGCACCAAAAAGCATCCCAAACACAACTATATAGACCCCATAACCCGGCCAAATCTGGTTGCCGTGTTCGATTCCAGGGACTATTAGCGAAAAAGAAGTTGCCGCCAACATCACCCCGGCAGCACCGCCCAGCATGGTGTTTAAAATTTTATCGGATACATTCTTGAAAAACAAAGCAGGGAGTGCTCCAATACCTGTGGCTAAACCGGCAAGCGTACTGGCCATAATTCCCATTGTAATTGGAGACATAGCATGCACCTCAGTGTCCATCCATAAATGGTCTTTTTGCTTGCCCAGTTAAATCCGTATTTAATAT
>JBHPCZ010000183.1:0-4561 GCA_042573625.1 Thermodesulfobacteriota bacterium | reverse complement strand
CAATCTGGCCTTCCGGTTTCAGGGGATCAACGCTGCCCCCCACACCGAGGACATTGGCGGTAACCGCATAACCGGCTGTGTGGTCGGCGCCCATGGTGCTGGTGGCGTAGGTCACTCCGATACCCTGAACCGCTCTGGGATCATAGGCCGGTAGGGCCTGGCGTTTGACCACCGGAACCCTTTCAACACCAAAAACCTGACCGGTGACGGCAGCCCCGCTGCCGAGAATTCGCCCCAGCGGCGACCCCTTACCGACTTCCTTCAAAAGATTGATAGCAGCCATCACCGAACTTGGCCAGGCCCGCTTCCATGGCCACACCGATGGTGGCCCCCATTTCAATGGTATCGAGGCCAAAATCATCGTCCAGACGATCCAGCATGGCAATGACATCCATATCATCGATACCGCAGTTGCCGCCGTGAGCCCAGACCGTCTCGTATTCAGTGCGTTTGGTCAGGTAGTTGCCGTCTTTATCATTGTAAATGCCCGAACACTGGATGACGCATCCCTTGTGGCAGCCTTTTGTGACCTTACCCCCGCGGGACGTCATGATTTCCGATTGAGTTTCGCCACTTATATTGCCGGCTCCGTCAAATCGTCCGGTTTGAAAGTTATGAGTGGGCAAGGCGCCGGCTTCGTTAATCACGTTGGTCAATATGTTGGTCCCGTATGCCGGAAGGCCCTCGCCGGTGATCGGATGCTTTTTAAGCCCCTGGACAAATGCCTTGTTGGCCGCTTTAAATTTTTCCTCATCTTTGGGAGCCCTTGCCGAAGTATCACTATCGTCCAATACAATGACCTTGACACCCTTGGCCCCCATAACAGCGCCCACGCCCCCGCGGCCCGCATGACGGGTCGGCCTTTGCTCCATGTCGGTAAATGCTATCGAGGCGGCACCCAGCTTCATCTCCCCGGCCTGACCGATGGAGATACAGGCAACCTTTTCGCCGTATTCTGCTTTTATCTTATCAATCAGGTCGTAGTTCCCCATCATCTTCAGACTGTTATCCGGGATGATTTCTACGCCATCCTTATTGATAAGCACCTTGTAAAGGGTGTCATCTTTGGGTTTCCCTTCAAGTACAATGGCGGCGTAGCCCAGCCGGGCCTGTACCTGGGCGCCCTGCCCGCCGGCATTGGCTTCTTTGATACCGCCGGTGAGCGGACTCTTACACCCCACCGAAACGCGTCCTGACTGAGCTGCATGGCTTCCGCTAAGCATCCCGGGAGCAATGACCAGCTTATTCTCTTCTCCAAGCGGGTGACACAGTGGGGGTACCTCAGTGGCGATAATTCCCGATGTCATACCACGGCCGCCCAGACCCGCATAATCACCCAACGGTTCTTCATTGGCTTGAGGTCCACCTTCACTTCCCATGTTGATTCTTAGAATTTTGTCCATGGTAACCTCCCTTTATCGGTTGAAGGTTATAAAATATTCTTGGTTATATGAATTTCCTGATGAATTGCATGAATGTGGGATATCGATGTAATTTATCGTAATAATCTGTAATGTCAAGAAAAACAAAAAACAACACCTGCTTCTTCTTTGTAACTATTTGTTTTAAAAAGAATAAAAATACAAAGGATCCGGCATTGATTTACCCCCCTAAGCGGTTACCCGAAGTTATAACACACCAGGAGCTTTTGGAGTATCGGAGTACCGGCGTAGCGGCCTCAAATTTGGAACAGATTTCAAAAACGAGGTAGACTGTGCAAACGCTATGACCTTAAGGCTTTTATTATCCGTTTTTCAGGCAGATGAAAAATATGTATTCCAGGGATTGACAGAAATTGATGCCCCGACTACTCTATCTCGCATATTTCATGAAATATCCCAGATATATGAACGATAATATGCGCAGTTGATTGATAATTTAAGATGAATATTATTACCACCATCATTCCGATTTTTGCCGTGATCATCCTCGGGTGGTTTGCCCGCTGGAAAGGTTTTATACCGGACGAATTCCTTGAACCTGCAAACCGTCTGGTCTTCTACCTGGCCATACCCGCCATGATTTTTCGTGAAATATCAAGAGCTTCTCTAAAAACCCAGTTTGACATCAAGGTTCTGTTCATCACGCTTTTCGCTGTTGTTGCGATTTTCGGGGTTTCCTGGGGGCTGGGTTTTGCTCATCGTATCCGACGGGGTCAGTTGGGTACCTACATTCAGACCTGCTGTCATGGGAACCTGGGATATATCGGCCTGGCCGTGGCCTACTACTACCTCGGAACTGAAGGCCTTGTCCGGGCCAGTATCATCGCAGGTTTTGTCATGATTTTGCAAAACCTCCTCTCTGTCATCGCACTCCAGTTCAATTCCAACAGCACTTCGACAACGGGCGGCAAACTGAATATGGTCTGGAAAGTACTGGGAAACCCGGTCATCGTGTCTGCCATGGCCGGCATCCTGTTTTCCCTGGCAGAAATACCTATCCCGCTGGTGATCGATCGCAGCCTGAATATTTTAAGCGAACTCGCGCTTCCCCTTGCGCTGTTGATCATCGGCGCTTCGCTCACTTTTGAATTGATGCGGCTTCGGATCAGCTCACTTCTTTCCTCAAGCGCCATGAAACTGATCTTGCTGCCGGGTCTTGGGTTTGGCCTCTATCGGCTATTCGGATTACCATCGCATGATTACTTGCCCGGGCTGATCCTGCTTGCATCCCCCACAGCCACCATAAGCTATGTGATGGCAAAAGAGATGAAGGGCGATACCGATTTTGCCGTTGCAGCCATTTCGACAAGCACTCTCCTCTCGGCGGTAACCTTTACCGTCTGGCTCAACATTGCAGGATAAATAAAAAAAGATCATCTCCAACAGAGTTGGCGATTTTCACAGGATTCAAGGGGCCAAGGATTCGAGGATTCAAGTGAACTACTTAAAATAACCACCGATTTGTTCGCGCAATGGGTGATCCTATGTTAAATCGGGCACTGTTTGAGTATATTAGGGATCGTTGGGAAAAACAGACGCATGCCAAAATATATCGTTAAAAGAAAGTGCCGGTCGTTATGGCAAGCTGTTGATTTTTCCTGGGCATCTGTTTTTTCTTACGAGCCCCTATATACGAGTTTGTGCGGTTTAATATGGGATTATCCATGGAGCGATTGAAGTGCAAAAACACTCGACACCTTGAGTTCTTGACCCTTTGTACCAACTCATCGGGAGAAGAACCATAAAAAAGAACGGGCGGTTCAGAAAATGAACCGCCCTTTTTGAGAAAGGTGGAGAATGTTGCAACGAATACTGCTATCTCAATATTCGCTCAACATAAAATAACACCACATTGTGGCATGTCAAGCCGCTTTTTTATTTACGGGTATTCCATCGGGGAGCTAATTTCATTGGGGCTTGCATTTTCGGTTCAAAATGCCGACTACTGCAATGATAAAAGGCGGGATCTGAGGTTTGCCCTTTTTTTCTTCAGACCAATCTTCTCGCGGATGTTTTTCCGGTGGGTGTCGACTGTTCTCGGGGATTTTTTCAGAATCTCGGCTATTTGTTTGCTGGATTTGCCGATTTTTATTAAATTTGCAATCTGAATTTCGGTGGGTGTCAGGGCTAAAAAGTGCAATGACAATCCCCGTGAAAAAGGGGAGATAATCTCATCTATGTTTGTCTCTATGATACTTAAAAAGGTTTCTTGTCGTTCATCCAAATCGGTTTCTTTAATTTTTTCTATATATGGAAGAATCATCTCTTTTACGTTGAGCAAAACATCGTTTTCGAGTCCTGATTTGTCCTCTTCCCTTTTATTTAATAAAACTTCCAGCGCAGTATTGACCTCTCCAAGGCTATTTGTCTTGATCTCCAATTCCTTCGTACGTTCCTTAACTTTTCGCTCTAGTTCATCGTGGGCTTTCCGTAACGCTTCCTCAGCCTTTTTTCGAGAAGTGACATCTCTCGCTATGCCGAATACACCGACAATATCGCCATCCTTGTCAATTAACGGTTCATTTTTAAAATGGCAAATATTTCCGTTGGTAAAAGTCAATTCGTACTCCGGACTTTCCCCATTCAAGGTTCTTTGAAACACATCCATGGCAATAATCTGGCTTTCTTCTGTAAACAAAGGGAGAAAGGATTTTCCTATTATATCTTTCAACGGCATACCTGTAATTTTCTCGCTAACTTTAGTGGCATACGTTATATTACCAGAGCTATCTGCTTCATAGACAGCATCACCCAAATTTTCCAAAATTTTTCTGAAACGTTCTTCACTCGCCCGCGGTGATTTCTCAGCCTTCTTCCGCAAAACAGCTTCCCTTTCTAACACCTTTACCTGGTATTCCAATTCTTCATAAGTTGGTTTTATAGCCATTTGGAAGTCCTCCAATCAAGCAGGATAAACGTTAAAATCAAACACGATATTTAGTTCGTAATTAGTACGGCTTAGGTTGAAAACCGCCTTCCTTAATCATGCATCGCTTACAATTGATGATTTCCTTATATAACTGAGGGGCCGGGGAGTTTTTATCATAAAGCTTTATAAATTAGTGAAATGGATGATCAGGTTTTAAAGCGTGTGCTGTTTGAGTGGTTTAAGGATCGTT
>JBHPCZ010000182.1:0-4669 GCA_042573625.1 Thermodesulfobacteriota bacterium | reverse complement strand
GATAACATCCCATAATATTCTTGTCAAGGACTTTTGGGCAAACTAAATTTGAAAAAATTATGGCCCTGTATGGGCGTATTTTTCAATGGCGATATATAGTTGTTATGCTCGATTTAGCACTATATATTGTGCTGAAAATCATTCATTTTGTGTGGGGAGTTCAGAGCGGGAATCTATATGGCAACACCGTATTTTTTCCTTCGATTTTTTATAGACCCAAATCAACATGCAATGCATTTTATTGAAGATGTTTATCGCTTAAATTTCTTTGGATCATCTCCAAAAGAGTGGGGGTGATCCTAAGGGTTCGAGGGGTCGAGGGTCCAAGGGTCCGAGTGAAATGCTTGAGAATTATAGAGGTCGGAAAGGCTTTCAAGGATGATACAGAGGATGTTGAAAGGATGCTCAAAGCGCCAAATCGATGGGGAGCAAACGCTTGGCCCCTTGAACCCTTGAATCCTCGAACCCTCTTATCCAAATATATTGGAGAAGAACCATCTCTTTTTAGTGTTGACTTGCCTGCCCAAAATAATTCATGTAGACTTAAATTATGTAAATAAAGAAAATTATAAAGCTTTCAAGAATGATACAGGGGAAGTTGAAAGGATGCTCAAAGCGCTATATCGTTGGAGAACAAACGCTTGACCCCTTGAATCCTCGAACCCTCTTATCCAAATAAATTGGAGAAGAACCTCAATTATGAACAACAACATGATACCCCTTTCGCTCGATGACACGTTTACCTTTTCATGCTCTAAACAGGTGCCCTGTTTCAATGAATGCTGCAGAGATCTGAACCAGGCGCTGACCCCTTACGATATACTGCGCCTGAAAAAACATATGGAGTTACCCTCCAGTTCTTTTCTGGAACGCTACACCTCCCAGCACATCGGCCCTGAATCCGGACTCCCGATTATTACACTCAAAACAGATCATGCCCGGGAATTAATGTGTCCGTTTGTAACTGCTGAAGGGTGCAGTGTTTACGAAAACCGCCCTTCATCGTGCCGAATGTATCCGCTGATTCGTGGGGCATCACGGTCCAGAGAGACCGGTGAGGTCGTCGAGCAGTACCTGCTCCTAAAAGAACCCCATTGTCTGGGATTTCATCAGAACCAGAACCAGACGGTTCAAGACTGGATTGAAAACCAGGGATTGACCATTTATAATCAACTCAATGATATGCTCATGGAGATCATCAGCCTGAAAAATACCCTTAAGCCGGGGCCGCTGGATTTTAAGTCCGGGCGCCTCTTTTACCTGGCATGTTACGATCTGGATACATTTAGATCACACATATTTGAAAAGGGGATATTAAATGATCAGAAGATAGATCCCGGCACTCTGGATCTTGTAAAAAAAGATGATGTTGAACTCTTAAAACTGGGACTCCGGTGGATAAAAAAGGTCCTCTTTGGTCAAATTGAGTAATTTTTCTGACAGGATCGACGGGATGGTCATGATTTATTTAATTCCCTAAGAACTTGGTTCTTTGAACTGTTTCAGAGTTCTCCGGCTCTGCCTAAAGAATCGCCGCAAGAGTTTGAGTGATCCTAAGGATTTAATGGTTCGAGTGAAATGCTAAACAATTAGGATTCAAGGAATCGAGGGTCCAAGGGGTCGAGTGAAATGCCTAAAAATTACAAATACAGACATCTGAAAGGCTTTCAAGGATGATGTAGGAAAAGTTGAAAGGATGCTCAAGGCGTTGATAAAATTGTTAAAAAAATACTTGGCCCCTTGAATCCTTGGATCCTCGAATCCTTGTCTTTTTAGACCAGTCTATCCCGCTTGTCCAGTTAAATGCGGAGCCTATTTAACCGGGATTAATCCTGTCAAAAGGAAATGGAAAAAATTATGGAAATCAAGAACAAAGTCGCCCTGGTGCTCGGCTCAATAAAAGGCATCGGAAAGGGGATCGGTCTTGCCCTTGCAACAGAAGGGGCATCCGTCGCGTTAAACTATTTTGATTGGGAAGAAAGCCTCGATGAAATGAAACAGGATTTTTCCAAAACCGGTCAGGACCATTTAATTATCAAAACAGATCTCCTTGAGACCGACAAAATTCCAGGACTCGTCCAGAAAGTCGTCGATCATTTTGGCCGCCTGGACATTCTGATCAACAACATTGAACGGGGCGGATGGCCAATGGTTCACGGCCCCTATGAGCGGGAGCAGTGGGATCTTGAAATGGAAACCACGCTCCGTGCAAAACGATGGGTTTTTGATTCAGCCCTTCCGCATCTCAAAGCATCCGGGGATGGCATTGTGATCAATCTTTCCTCGATTGCAGGAATTGTCGGAAGATCAGGGCCGGCCGGCGGTATATTCAACGATGGCTATGCAGCGGCAAACCGCGGGATATCGCTTTTGACCGAGACATGGGCACGCGAGGGGGCGCCTTTAGTCCGCGTCAATGAAATCATGCTCGGTTTTGTTGAAACCCGGCACGGAGAAAAAACCATGGGCTGGAGCCTGCTTAGCAATGAGCAGAAAACGGCCATAATCGATCATACACTGCTGAAACGAACCGGAATCATTGAAGATGTTGTTAAAACCGTATTGTTTTTTATAAAGGATGCCCCGTTTATGACCGGGAGTGTGCTCCGGCTTGACGGCGGATACGTCCTGGGCGGCGAAGCCATGGGGCCGATGCCCAAAGGGGTGCTTTGATAGAGCCGTAAAGGGTAAAAGGTAAAACGTGAAAATAAAAAGTGCGGCAATATACGCCATGCGCTCTGCTCCCTACCTCCTGACACCCGACCCCTGAAACCTGAACCCCGCTCCTTAATCCCCGATCCCCGAAACCTGCCTTCCGATCCCTGCACTTCCCCCGCATCCTCCATCTGTATAAAGCAAATCAATCACAAATAACGGTTGCATATTAAACTCGAATAGGTTGATTTTTATTTTGTAATGTAGTAAGGATATCGGAAAGTAATAAATTCAAACAAAAAGGATCATGGAAAAATGCTTGCCAAGATTACCGCTAAAAATCAGATCACCATTCCCAAAAAAATAATGGAACAGCTTCCGGAAACGCAATATTTTGATCTTGAACTTGTAGATGGGGTTGTCATGCTCAAGCCGGTAAAGGTGCTGGATACGAATTTGGATCAGATTCGATATAAAATTGACAAACTCGGTTTGAAACCCGGCAGTGTGGGTGAAGCGATACGATGGGCCAAACAAAAGTAATACCGGTTGTCGTTGACACGAATGTTATTGTTTCCGCGCTTCTGTTTGCCGGCACTCCCGGCAGACTCATCGATCTGTGGAAAGAAAAACGTATTCAGCTCTTTGTCTGTAAAGAGATGATCGATGAAATCATGCGGGTTTTAGCATATCCCAGATTCCAGCTCACGGAAAAAGAGATCGACTACCTTCTTTATGTCGAAATACTACCGTATTCTGAAATCGTTGACATCCCATCCGGACCGGTCATCATTTCGCGTGATCCGTCGGACGATAAATTTATCCGCTGTGCAAAAGTCGCCGAAGCGGACGTAATCGTGTCCGGAGACCGACATCTGCTTTCTTTGAAAGAACATGAAGGTATTAAAATCCTCACGCCTGCTCAATTTTTATCTAACCTACAACCGTAAAACGTAAAAAGCGAAAAGTGAAAAGTAAGGCAAACATACGCTATGCTCTTTGCGCTCTGATCCCTGAAACCTGATCCCTGTACCTTGCACCCTTCACCCTTCACCTTTTTCTTTTCACCTTTTTCTTCTTGTTTCTTCTTCCTATCTTCTTACCTTCCCTGCCCAGTTAAATTGCCTTTAGGCACTCATTTGACCGGGGTCATCTTCTTACTGTTCCGTTCCCTAAACTCTGAACTGTTGGTGGACGAAGATGATTTAAAAACAGTCTAAATCAGGATTCACTTGACCTGACACCGGAAAAATATGATATGTGTATATCGATTGTTGTTATGAATGGTGTGGATATTTGTAGGATATGCCAAATTTTAAAGAATTGATCATACAGGATAACAACTGAATCGAGTGAAAAATCCACGTTGGAAACAAAACAAACAGAGCTATGAAAGACCTGATCAAGCGCATTGTGCAGTCATTGGTTGACAATCCGGAACAGGTACCCCGTAAGAAACCCGAAGGAGAAATCGGCCTCGGTCTATATCGAACTTGCCTTGATTCAGGGTATTATTACCAACAGATTATGCGGTAACTGGCTCTTTTTCCAAAAGAGAACCTGAAAGTGATCCTTTTTGAAGACTTGCTAAAACAAGCCAAACCTATAGTTGTAGAACTTATCGAATTTCTTGATTTAGACACTACTGTCAATAAGTTATCTCACCCTATATGGAAAAACCGTCCCATACCAACACATAGCGTAAGATCCTCACTTCGTTATAAACTCATGAACTTTTTTATGTGCAATTTTGCCGCAACAACGTTTTCTTCTGAACCAGATATCCCCAAAATGGATGAAAAAACGCGTATATGGCTTCGCGGCCATTATTATGATCACAATAAAAAGCTTGGTAAATTTTTGAGGCGAGATTTATTGTCATGGGTTTGATTTCAACCTAATAGTTATTGATGAATAGATTGAAGATAATGAGTTCTTATCAATTCTCAAAAAGCGAAATTTTATCAATCAATAAGCATCAAAGTGTGAAGCTGATCGCAATGTACTTTACTCA
>JBHPCZ010000181.1:0-4671 GCA_042573625.1 Thermodesulfobacteriota bacterium | reverse complement strand
CTAATTCCATAATTTTACATGCTTTTTATGCAATTTCCTAACCGGAAATTGCTGAAAATAAATATATCTTTACTATTAAAAGGTTTGTCGTGTAACAAAAACATTTAAGCTTAAACATACCGGCGGGTCGATGCATTTGTTGCCCGTATCGGTCCACCCTGAAAAGTACATGAAAAACAATCCGAACAAAACCGAAAAAAAACATCAAACAGGTACGCTGGGAACGTTCTCCGGCGTTTTTACCCCCAGCGTTCTGACCATTCTCGGCATTATTCTGTTTTTGCGTCTGGGGTATGTGACCGGAAGCGCCGGGTTTGGTCGGGTTTTGATGATTATCGCGCTGGCCAACGCGATTTCAATTCTGACCAGCATATCTCTGTCGGCGGTTGCCACCAATCTCAAAGTCAAAGGCGGCGGTGATTATTATCTGATTTCCAGGACCCTCGGCCTGGAATTCGGGGGAGCCATCGGCATGGTTCTTTTTCTGGCGCAGTCGGTTTCCATTGCATTTTATTGCATTGGATTCGGTGAGGCGCTGACCGTATTGCTGCCGCCAAGCGTTTTGACTACCCCCAGAGTCTTAGCGGTCTTAGCGGTATCTTTTCTGTTCATCTTCGCCTGGCTGGGGGCGGATTGGGCAACCCGTTTTCAATATGTCGTCATGGGTCTTTTGGTTGCCGCACTCTCCTCCTTTTTTGTCGGCGGTTTGCCCCAATGGGAAATGGGAACCCTGATCCAAAACTGGGCAGTCCCGGCCGAAAGCCCGAATTTCTGGGTACTCTTCGCCATCTTTTTCCCGGCGGTAACCGGTTTTACCCAGGGCGTCAGCATGTCCGGAGATCTCAAAGATCCGGGCAAAAGCCTGCCCCTGGGCACTTTTATGGCGGTGGGCGTCTCGATTCTGGTCTATTTTGGTGCCGCCGTTGTCCTTGCCGGTGTTCTTCCCAATGACGTGATGATGAATGATTACGGCGCCATGAAGCGGGTGGCGCGCTTCGGTTTTCTTATTGATGCCGGTGTAATTGCCGCCGCGTTATCTTCGGCGATGGCGGCCGACAGCAGTACGCCGCGGCGGGGATTGTCTGCAATCTCTTGCCAAAGATCGGATTTTTCCGTTTCTGCTGCCGTTTGCCAAAGGTGCCGGTCAGACCGACAATCCCCGCCGCGGCGTACTGCTGTCGGCCGCCATCGCCCTGGGCACCATTGGCCTCGGTCAACTCAATCTTATCGCCCGGATAGTGTCGATGTTTTTCCTCATTTCCTACGGGCTTCTCAATTACGCCACATTCTTCGAAGCCCGATCAGCCAGCCCTTCTTTTCGGCCCAGATTCAAATGGTTCGACCTGCGCCTCAGCTTACTCGGATTCATTGCCTGTTTCGCAGTTATGATGGCCATCGACCTAAAAACCGGAATCGTTGCCGGATCCATACTTTTTGCCATTCATCAATACCTGAAGCGAACGGCAGGGCCTGCCCGTTGGGCAGATAGCCGCCGGGCCTATTATCTTCAACGAATTCGTGAAAATATCGTAGCCGCTTCAAAAGAGCCGGAACACCCCAGAGACTGGCGGCCTCAAATATTGGCGTTTTCCAATAACCCGGAGCGCCGGACCCGATTGATTCGGTTTGCGTCCTGGATCGAAGGCCGCAGCGGCATGACGACGGTGGTTCGAATTCTTGAAGGCAGCGGGGCTAAGGTTCACAGGGAACGAATCCAGGTTGAAAACGAAATGAAGAAAAATATTATGGATTCCGGTCTGAATGCCTTCCCGCTGGTTCTGGTTAGCCCTGAATTGGACGCCGGGGTAAATTCCCTGCTTCAGGCTTTCGGCATCGGTCCTTTAAAAGCCAACACCATTCTGTTGAACTGGCTCCATCCGGACTCTCCATTTACTTACAGGTTCCGAGAACTATTATTCGGACGGCACCTCAGGACTGTCTATCGGCTCGGATGCAATATTGTGATTCTTCATTCCGAGGGAACAACGTGGACTGCCCTGAAGGATCTGCCGGCTGAGAAACACCGGATCGATGTCTGGTGGCGGGGAGATACCACCAGCCGGATGATGCTGTTGCTCGCCTACCTGATGACCCGTACCGAGCCCTGGGACGCGGCCTCAATTCGGGTTCTCGCTATAAACTATGAAAAAGACTCCCGGGAAAATATGGAACATCTAACCACCACGCTGGAGGAGATTCGAATTGAAGCGGAGCCCAGAATTGTCGTTCAATCGGATATCAGAAAAATAGCGGATATTTCATCAGATGCCTCGCTGGTTTTCCTGCCGTTTCGCCTGAAGGGAAGCCAGATGGTGGGTCCTGTGGATGGTTTTATCGAAGATCTTTTGCTCCGATTGCAGATTACCGCGGTGGTGCTGGCAGCAGAAGATATCGACCTGGGCGCCGAACCGGAAGAGGGAGTTGCCGGTGAGATGGCAGTAGCGATGGATGCCTTGGCTGATATAGAGAAGAAGGCCGGTGAGGCCGAAAAGGATGAGGTCAAAGCAAAAGAAATCGCTGAAATCGCCAAGGCAAAAATGCTTGAAGCACAATCCGTTTCACAGACTTCGGAAGAAAAAGAGCATCTTTCTAAATTGAAGGCTGAGACGGATAAGGCTGAAAAGGAGGCTGACAAAGCCTTTCGCAAGGCGGCTAAAGCCAGGGCCAAGGTGGAAGAAACAATAAAAAAAGTTGAAGAACTGGGGACTTCAATAGAAAAATAGGAAATCCTTTTCACATCTATCCGTTGATAATAATTTAATTTGTGACTATATATCAAACATGTCGTGACAGACCATGCCGTTTGTGGAAGGAAGCTTCATCTTTAAAGAATAAATGGATCCAAACATCTGGAGGTTGCGAAAATGCAAATAGCACGGCAAAGGAAATATGTACTATTTATCTTCTTTGGAGTACTGGCGTGCGTACATTTATTTTTTCTTCCCTCGTCATTTTCAGAAGAGAATAAAGTCGCCTCCCCTGCCCCGGCTTCCGAAACATTAACATTGGTTCGGGCGACAATGTGCGAAGAAGTTGTGGATCAGGGTCCACGAAATCCGGCAGCTGTTTTTTCGATCCAAAGGCAGCAAGTTTACTGTTTTTCATTGTTTGATTCCATTGTTCAACAAACATATATTCACCACAGCTGGTATCGCGATGAAAAGCTCATCACCAAAATAAAACTTCTCCTTCATCCACCGCGTTGGGCAACAATCAGTCGAATCCAGCTTCGAGAAGCCGACCGAGGCCCTTGGCGCGTGGAAATAACGGATCAGGACGACAATGTTTTGAAAATTTTAAGATTCAGCGTTACGGATTGATTTCTGTATTAACGTCAGGCGAAAGTTTATGGACACCTTTTTATCATTTTTATCGAGCATTCGATGGCAGGATGCCGTCGACATCGGCATAAACAGCTATATCCTATTTCGCTTTTATGTCCTTTTCCAGGGAACCCGTGCGTTCAGGGTGCTCATCGGGCTCTTGTGTCTCTGGTTTTTTCACAGGATCGCCGGTGCGCTCGGACTGATCGTAACCAGTTGGGCGATTCAGGGCATTATTGCCGTCGGTGCGCTGATTATCATCGTTGTATTCAGGAGTGAAATTCGCAGTGTTTTTCAGTCCAGATCTTTAAAGGCGATCTTCTGGGGGTTTCCGAAGAAAGCCGTTGACACGCCTATTGAGATCATCACAGAGAGTGTTTTTGAAATGGCCCAGAAACGTTGCGGGGCTCTGATCGTCATGCCGGGAAAGGAAGATTTGGATGAAGTCGTCCACAGCGGAATACCCTGGAATGGATGGGTATCCAAAGAGATGATCAAGTCTATCTTTTGGAAGGATAACCCGGTTCATGATGGTGCGATAATCATTCAGGATGATAAGATCAAAGATGTTAGGGTCGTACTCCCTTTGTCCCATCGCAAGGGACTGCCTTCACGATACGGTATGCGCCACAGGGCTGCAGTCGGTTTGACCGAATTCGCTGACGCCCTGGTTATTGTCGTGTCTGAAGAAAGAGGGCATGTGGCGGTGTCCAAAGGTTCCGACATCCAAACGATAAACCAGAGAGAAGAGCTTGGGCAGATATTACGGGAGCATTTGGGGTTCGTTGAAGAAGAACCGGCCCAGTTAAGAAAAGAAAAACTCAAGACCGTTGCCGCAGCGCTGGTGTCCATTTTTTTTGTTACAGGATTGTGGCTCAGCGTTACGAGAGGGTTTGACACGCTGATTACCCTTGAAATTCCTGTAGAATACATGAATCGAAATCCTGAAATGGAAATTATCGGCGCATCTGTTGATGCAGTCCGGCTTCATTTGAGCGGATCGGGTGCGCTAATAAAATCTATTCAGCCGAAACAGGTCCGTGTGCAGCTAGATCTAAGCAAAGCTGTTTTGGGACAAAATTTCTTTACCATTAAAAACGAAAATATTAAGTTGCCGCCCGGCGTTGTTTTAAAAACTGTTGTGCCGCAAGAGGTTAAGGTAACCCTTGATGTCCCGACCCAGAAGGTTCTGCCGGTCCAGGTGGACTGGACCGGAGAATTGCTCTCAAATTTAATCCTTGAAAGTATCCGGCTTGACCCCAAAGAAGTTAAGGTTATCGGAGGGAAACTGGTACTGGAAAACATCTCTACGATTTACACGGAAAAAATCTCCCTGGATACGATAAGA
>JBHPCZ010000180.1:0-4698 GCA_042573625.1 Thermodesulfobacteriota bacterium | reverse complement strand
AACCTGATCATCCATTTCGCTAATTTATAAAGCTTTATGATAAAAACTCCCCGACTGCTCAACTATCTAAGTTTTCATGATACCTGAATTTTATCTCAGCAGCCAGATGAGGTTTTTCACAGGTCTCTTCATTTGGCCATCAGATGCCTGACCGCCCCTTCCAGACCATCAATGGAAAGCTCAAACATGGGAAAGATTTGGCGGATGGAGGAAATGGTTCGGGTGTAATCCCACATCTCCGAAGATACAGGGTTCAACCACACAGAATGGGGAAAGGTTCCAGCCAGGAACTTCAGCTGCTCGATGCTCGGTTTTCCACTTCGTTCTTCAATATGAATGGAGCCATCCGCGGCAGTCAGTTCGTAGGGTGCCATACTGGCGTCACCTACCATGACGAGACGGGTTTCAGGATCAGATGCTGAAAATTCTTCAACTCTCAAAGGCTTATGGATTCTTGCCGGGTCTTCCCACAGGGCATCGTATATGGTGTTGTGGAAAAAGTATGTTTTCAGATCTTTGAACTGGTAACGGGCGTAATCAAAGAGCGTTTGGACGACCGTTATATAAGGGTCCATTGACCACCCTCCATTGTCTATGGCAAGGATGACCTTGAGGCGATCTTTTAGACGCCTTGAAAAAACGATTTCAATCTCACCCCCGTTCTTTACGGTCTGGTAAATGGTTTCGTCGATGTTAATTTGATCTTTAGGACCGACCGGCCGCATGTTGCGAAGCCGTTTCAGGGCTTCACCCACCATGCCCTGCGTCAATGGCCCTGTTAAAGAATAATCCTTGTATCTCCTTTCCATCGCGACTTTAACCGCAGACTTGTTGCGGGAAACACCGCCCATGCGCATTCCGCCCGAATGGTGCCCTGAATGACCCACCGGAGAAGTTCCGCCGGTGCCGATCCATGTTCTTCCGCCATCGTGGCGTTTTTTCTGATCCTCAAGCCGCGCCTTAAGGTACTCGATCAGTTCTTCAGGTGTCAGTTGAAACAACTCTTCTTCGTCGATACCCAGCGCCTCTGCAAGGTACTTGGGTTCTTTTAACCATTCATCCAACAGCGCCCGGGTAACTTCATCCATTTCCAACCCTTCATATTCAGGCATCTCGGTCCCTTGAAAGCGGTGGGCAAAAACCTGATCAAACATATCAAAGTAACGCTCGCTTTTGATGAGAATCGCCCGCGATGAAGTATAAAATTCATCTAAAGAGTTCACCAGCCCCAAATTCAGCGCCTTTTGCAGGGTTAAAAACGCTGCCGGGCTCACCGGTATGCCGGTATTTTTTAGCTGATAGAAAAAATCAATGAACATCTTTGAAATATCCCAGGCATTAACTTTAAATCACTTCAAACTTTAAACTCTGCCGAGTTACTGCTTTTACAAGCTTGGCCGGACTTTTTCCGAGCTGGATTAGAAATCTATGCTTTTTGGCACGAGATAAATTAAAAAGTTTTGCGGCGATTCGTGGAATCCACGGCTCTCTCGTAATCCTGGCTTTTTTTAAATAAAACCCCTATAAACGGCGCATCCCCTTTGTCCAATTTCTCCGGCTTAAAATCGGGGTCGGTTCTCAGCGCTCGTATCCAGTTGATTAACTCTCGTGTGGCCGGTTTCTTTTCAACCGCATCGATTTCCCGCAGTTGGTAGAATGTCGATACGGCACTTTCCATCAGGTTTGCGTCGATATCCGGAAAATGAACCTTTAAAATGTTGCGCATCATCTTTGGGTCCGGAAAAGCGATGTGATGGAAATTACATCTGCCGAGAAACGGATCCGAAAGATCCTTTTTGGCATTGGAAGTGATAATGATGACCGGTCGATGTTTGGTTTTTACGGTCCTGTCAACTTCGATGATATCGAACTCCATCTGATCCAGAACATCGAGCATATCATCCTGGAAATCGGTATCCGCCTTGTCTATCTCATCGATCAAGAGCACGGTCCGTGTGTCTGATGTAAAGGCCTGGCCGATCTTTCCCATCTTGATATAATCTTCAATATTGCTGACATCCCTTCGGGAATCCCCAAAACGGCTGTCGTTAAGACGTGTCAGCGTGTCATACTGGTACAGCGCATCGACCAGTTTCATGCTCGACTTTACATTGAGCACAATGAGCGGCATCTGCAGGCTTTCTGCAATGGCATGGGCAAGCATGGTTTTGCCGGTTCCCGGTTCCCCTTTGAGCAAAAGCGGCATTTCCAGCGCCATGGTTATATTCACGATGCTGGCCAGCTCGTCATCTAAAACGTAACGTGTTGCGCCTTTAAATTTATGATAAGTGCCGGTGGATTCCATAAAAAACCTCATAAAAAATCTGTTCTAATTCTATGTGAAACTTCACGCGTCAGTGTAAGCACTCTGATGGCGTGTTCAAGGCTCAGGGAGCCTGTCCCGCAGCTCGGTGTAATCAAAGACTGGGCCAGTATTGTTGACAGATCAAACCCCAGCGCTTCAACCTGTCTGGCTTTAGCTTCCCAACTGGCAACCAGTGAGTCCGTTGTCTCTTTATCGATATCTTCGGCGTTGCCTGTCGGGACAATTCCCCAGGCAAGGATTCGGCCGGATTTGATAAATTCCTTAATATGATCCGGGTAAAGTATAAACCGGTCAAAATAGGAATACGCATCGAAACTGACAATATCCACAGCAGACTCCAGAATAACCGACCAGTCGGCATTTGCACAAACATGAATCCCTGCAAGGCCGCCTTCCGAGTGGGCGGCATCGATCACTTCCTCAAAACACTTGGCGACGTCATCATGTGAAACGCTGATATAGGCGGATGAGCCAAACCCGGCCAGCGCAGGCTCATCGAAAAAGAGTATGACCGGGTGTCCGAATCCTGAAAGCGTTCTGATTTGCCATCTGGCTTTTTGACCGATGAGTTTGACTGCCGCGTCCCTGACTCTTTCATCATAAAAGATGGCCTTTCCATTCTGATCGGTCAAACCCAGTCCGAATGTTAAGGGACCGGTGATCTGTGCCTTCAACGCCTTGGGCGGATCAGAAAGGGTCTTGATCCGTTCCAAAAAGACAAAAAATCCTCCGGCAGTCTCTTCAGTCAAAACGAATCGCGAATTGGAAAGATCCAATTCACCCTCGAGCACAGCCAGGTAATCCTCGTAGAAATGAAGAAAATCTTCATCAAAATTTCGACTTGAAGTGTCAATAAAAGCCCTGTCTTGTTCTATGGTCAGGCCCGGCATTCCCGGCTGGAACTGGGGCACCATCCCTTCTTCTCTATGAATCGGGAGCTGAACCCATAAAGGGATCTCGGGCGTGTACTCGAAAACAAGCTCAGCGGCCTGGCTGTGAGCATCAATGGGAAGGCTTCCGATCAACACCGGAAGGCCGTTTGAATGAAATTCTTGCACTTTCAATCGGGCTCCTTTCATGTCGAAGTCTCTTTAACCTCAATTGAGGTTAAACCCCCTCCTCCACTTTCGGCAGGTTATCACGAGGCAGGTTACAATTCAAGAATTAGATCAAACTAACATCCTAAAACCAAAGGATTTTGCGAGCCATCCCTAATAGATTGACACTTAAAAATCGAAGTGCTATATTGTATTTAGTATGGAAACGGTCCTTTTTATAACGATATTTCAATTTTAGGAATTATCTGCAATATACCCGTCTATTTCGCAATCACAATCTATTTATAAATCAACCGTTTCCGTTTCAAAAAACGCTGTTCAGTCAACCGGAAATTTCCGGTGATTCGACAGCTGTATTAACGCGTTATATGATTAGAACCTATCTCAAAAATAAGATTAGGGTTCAGGGCAAGGCGCGAAACAGTCGAAAAAGCGGAGCATACACATAGTATGTGAGCATTTTGAACCGTTTCGCAACACCGCCATGGGCACTAGATTGTTTTTGAGATAGGTTCTACAAGGTTTCCCGTGGCTGATATCATATCAATCAACGACAAACTCCGCCATACCGAAGAAAAAAAAGCCGTTATAATACGAAGGCGTAAAATCCAGGCGGTTCAAAAGGTTTTCCAGTGCATCCAGTGCGCTTTCAAATGCGAAAAATGCGGTATGCAGGTTAATCAGCCGGATCAGGTGGATGAAGGCAACTATAGCAACCTAAGGATACCCTATCGCTTCTGTGAGAGCTGCTCGGAAGAATACATAGATTATATTGAACGGCTCAAGGGTAAAGGAGACCCGGACTGTTATTGGCATAATGATGACTGGCTTGAAATCTGGAAGAGATGGATCGACTATCAAGGCGTCATCGACCGTTATTTAAAATCAAAAGAGTTCATACAGTTGGTAGAGGAACTAAAAGATACCACGTCCGATGAATAGGAGGATTGTATGTTTGGAATCGGAATGCCGGAACTTATTATAATACTTGTTATTATCCTGATCATTTTCGGGGCAGGCAAGCTTCCGGAAATAGGGGCAGGCATGGGCAAAGCCATAAAAAATTTTAGGGGTGCAACCGCAGATAGTGAGAAAAAAGAATCTGATCGGATTGAAGATAAAAATCAACCCTGAAACGTTTTGCCGCATGCAGAGTGCTCTCTGTGAGACTTTTGCAAAACGCCCCCTTTCGTCCAATTTCTGTGCCTGCCCTGTGGAATGCAAAGCCTATTCCTCTGGGGTCAGGCGCAACATTTTGCACGAAGTGCGGTTTTTCAAGCCGTAAGGCGCAACCTTTAGCGCTATCCTCGAAAT
>JBHPCZ010000017.1:0-44552 GCA_042573625.1 Thermodesulfobacteriota bacterium | reverse complement strand
GTCCAGGATGAACAAAAACCGGGAGGACAAAAACCTTTAACCACAGGATCAGGAGGTGGCAATTATGCGTAACCGTATCAAACCATTGACCTATTTCTTTCTTATGATCACGTTTATTATATCTGCATCACCGGTGTATGCAGAAACGAACAACGACAAAACCCTCTCTCCCTACTTTTTCATTGAAAACGGGGACCCTTCGGTAGACCGGTTTCCCCTAAAGGCAACCGATGTGGTGGCCAACATTACCGGAGTGATCGCCGACGTTGTGATTACCCAAAGATACACCAATGACGGCACCCGTCCCATCAACGCACGTTACATTTTCCCCGCCTCTACTCGAGCAGCGGTTCACGGCATGAAAATGAAAATCGGCGAGCAGATCATCTCTGCTGAAATAAAGGAGCGCCGGATCGCGCAAAAGAAATTCAACGCGGCCAAAAAGCAGGGGAAAAGCGCATCTCTGCTCAAACAGCAGCGGCCCAATGTGTTCAGCATGAATGTGGCCAATATCATGCCCAAAGACACTATTGATATTGAATTACACTACACTGAACTCCTTGTTCCCACATTTGGAACGTATGAATTTGTGTACCCGACCGTTGTGGGACCCCGTTACTCGAACCAATCCGAACCCGATTCGCCGGAAACAGACAGATGGATTAAAAATCCATATCTCAAACAGGGCAGTAAACCACGCACGAAGTTTAACATCGGCCTGAATATTTCCACCGGTATAGCGATCCAGGATGTGGTCTGTCCCTCCCATGAAACCGAGGTGTTCTGGGAAAACAAATCGTTTGCCAGAATCCTTTTATCAAAATCGGAAAATTTCGGCGGGAATCGTGATTTTATTTTGCATTACCGGCTGTCCGGAAAAAAGATTGAATCCGGTTTACTGCTGCATACCGGTCAGGATGAGAATTTCTTTATGTTGATGGTTCAACCGCCGGAGCGGGTTACACCGTCAGATATTCCTCCCAGAGAATACATCTTTGTTGTGGATGTTTCCGGTTCAATGAATGGCTTTCCCCTCAACACGGCTAAAAAGCTGCTTCGAAACCTTATCGGTAATCTGCGGGAATCCGACAAATTCAACGTGATTCTTTTTGCCGGCGGTTCAAAATTGATGGCTCCGGCATCAATTCCGGCCACCACTCAAAACATCCACAACGCCATCCGGATGATTGATCGGCAGAAAGGGGGCGGCGGCACTGAACTTCATCGTGCTTTAACAAAAGCGCTGTCACTGCCGCGGGACGAAGCAACCTCTCGAACAGCTCTCATCATAACCGATGGATATATTGCAGCCGAGAAGGATGTCTTCCATCTGATTCAGAATAATCTGAATCGCACCAACGTTTTTTCTTTCGGCATCGGCAGCAGCGTAAACCGTTATCTCATTGAGGGAATTGCCAAAGCCGGGCAAGGTGAACCTTTTATCGTAACTCATCCCCGGCATGCCCGCGATACCGCGGATAGGTTTCGCGACTATGTGCAATCACCGGTGCTGGCGAACATTTCAGTCCAATATGATGGTTTTGAAACCTACGATATCGAACCGGTTGCAATCCCTGATCTGTTTGCCCGGAGGCCGGTCGTCGTCTTCGGCAAATGGCGGGGGGAACCGGAAGGCATCATTAAGCTGGTCGGCTCCGGAGGAACCGGTGAATATGTCCAAACCTTTAAGGTGTCGGATACAAAACCGCTGGCAACAAACAATACATTGCGCTACCTGTGGGCCCGTTCGAGAATTGCGCGCCTGTCAGACTTCAATTTAAAAAATAAAAACAGTGAAAACAGAGCGGAAATTACGACTTTGGGGCTAACTTACAATCTGTTAACAGCATACACCTCGTTTATCGCCGTTCATGAAGTCATTCGGAACCCTGAGGCTCAAAGCAAGGATGTTCATCAGCCTTTGCCGCTGCCGCTAAATGTTTCCAACCTAGCGGTTGGTTGCTCCGTGTCAAAGGTTCCTGAACCCGAATTGTACATTTTGCTGCTGATAGCTGCTCTGGTCCTGATCATAGCCACCGGGTATAGAAAATATGCCCGATCCAGTATTTATTAGGATCTTTGTGTCTTCATGTCCTTGTGACCTATAAATATTGCCGGGGGTTATTATGCTGATATCAAAGTGTAGCAAAATCAAGCCTGACATTATAAAAACCGCCGCTTTCTATATTGTTGCGTTGTTTATCGCAGTGGGATTTAAATATCATTACAGCCGCGCCGGCAGTGATGACCTCGGCTGGATACTGGGTCCCACTGCCGGCGTGGTTGAAACGATCAGCGGGATTCGATTCGAGAAAGAGGACGGAGCCGGATATGTCAACCAGAGCTGCGAAATCATCATCGCGCCATCATGCGCCGGTGTTAATTTTCTGATTATCGCTTTTTGCATGGCGGCTTTTTCAGGACTTCCCCATTTGAGATATTCCGGGACAAAGGTCCTTTGGCTGGGAATTTGTGCTGCGTCCGCCTATCTTCTGACCATTACCGTAAACGCATTCAGAATCATTGCTTCCATTTATACGATTGAAGCCGATATTCATTATCAATGGATGACGCCGGAAAGACTTCATCGGATAGAGGGCATTTTTATCTATTTTCTTTTTCTGTGTCTGTTTTATTCGGTGCTCAGAAAAACAATTCATCTCTGCAACCGGAATGAAATTCGAAAAACGGAAAAATGGATCAACAAGAATAAGAATTCGACTCGAATCATCCCCGCCGCATTTATCCCCTTTTTTTGGTATGGCCTGTTTTCCATGGGCATCCCGTTTTTCAACCACGCGTATCATAAAAACGGTCCGCTGTTTATCGAACACTGCCTGGTGATATTATCCGTCTGCTTGGTTGTTTTTTTATTGATCTTCCTGATACAGTTGTGTTGCCGGCGGATCGGTAGTAAAATAGGTTATAATGGAAAATATTCTTTTTACCTGTGAACCCTTCTGCAGCAAGGCACAAAAAACGACCATTCAACAGGGTTTTTAATTTTGGGTCACCTCTAAAAAAAGTTGGAGTGATCCTAGGGATTCAAGTGGTCAAGGATTCAGGGATTCAAGTGAAATACGTAATAATTATAAAGCCGGGACTGTTCGCGTAATGGGTGATCCTATATTAAATTGTGCACTGCCTGAGTATATTAGGGACCGTTGGAAAAAACAGACGCATGCCGAAAGTATCATTAAAAGAGATTGCCGATCGTTATGCAGATCAATTGATTTTCCTTTAGGCCTCTGTTTTTTCTTACGGACCCTTATATACGAGTTTTATCCGCCTCAGGCGTGATTGCACGGTTTAATATAGGATTATCCATGGAGCGATGAACTGTAAAAGCACTCGACTCCTTATACCAACGAATCGAGAGAAGAACCTTAATTTTTTCAATGACAAAGAGAGAAATCATGAAACCGAAGATCCTGATTGTAGAAGACGAACCCGCCATTATGGATACGATCCAGTATGCGCTTGAAACCGACGGGTTTGAAACAATATGCCTGACATCCGGAATATCGGTCATCCCGATGTTGGCCAAAAATCCGATTGACCTGCTCATACTGGATATCGGACTACCGGACATCAATGGGCTTGAATTATGCAAGGAAATCAGAAAAACTCATAGCACCCCCGTTATTTTTCTTACGGCAAGGACGGATGAAATTGATCGGGTTGTCGGACTTGAAATCGGTGCGGATGACTATGTAACAAAGCCTTTCAGCCCCAGAGAGCTGTGCGCAAGAGTCAAGGCAATACTTCGCCGCACACAGCAGACCCCGATGTCTGCCCCCTCTCCAGCCTTTAAAATAAATGAATCAAAGCGCCGGATATCCTATTTTGACAAAATCCTGGATCTTTCCCATTATGAGTACAAGATCCTGAATACGTTTGTCCATAGACCGGGGCATGTCTATTCCCGCGATCAACTCATGGATCTGGTGTGGGATGAACCAGAGACCAGCATGGACCGCACGGTGGATGCCCATATAAAAAACCTGCGCGCCAAGTTGAAAACCATCAAACCGGATATCGACCCCTTTATTACACACCGGGGTATGGGATATTCACTGAAAGAGGATCTATGAAACTGGGAACCCGCATTTTTTTCTGCTATATTTTAATTTTCGCGGTCTGTTTTTACTACCCGATCGATTGGATCATGGAAAATCTTCGCACCCGTTATGTTGAAGGTGTTGAAGATCCGCTGGTGGATCAGGCCAATATAATGGCAGAAATTGTCGCTCTTGAAATGGAGGCGGATCAATTCGATCCGGAAAAACTTTTTACCGCATTTGAAAAAGTTTACTCACGTTCTGTGTCTGCCAAGATATACGACCTCGTCAAAACCCATGTGGACATGCGGATATACATCACCGATAAAAAAGGAATTATACTTTTCGATTCCGAAAACAGGAAAAATGTGGGGTTGAGCTACGCAAAATGGAGAGACGTACACTTAACATTAAACGGCGAGTACGGCGCCCGAACCAGTTTAAAGGATCCGGAAGACCTGACCTCATCGGTGCTCTACGTGGCAGCACCCGTGATGGTCAGGGGAAACATCGCGGGTGTCCTGACGGTTGGCAAACCGACCACAAACATCAACAATTTTCTCAAGGGCGCCAAACCTCGAATTTCCAGAGTCGGACTCCTTTCAGTGTTTGCTGCCGCGCTTCTCAGCTTTTTGGCATCCGTATGGATTACCCGCCCCATTAAGCGACTTACACAGTATGCCAATGATATTCGAGAAGGCAAACGCGTAGTATTCCCCGAGCTAGACCGTACTGAAATCGGTGATATGGGTAACGCACTCAAGAAAATGCAGGAGGCGTTGGAAGGAAAAAAATATGTGGAACAATATATACAGACACTGACCCATGAAATCAAAAGCCCGCTGTCTGCCATCCGCGGGGCGGCGGAATTGCTGGAAGAAAGAATGCAGCCCGAGCAGCGCGCCCGGTTTTTATCCAACATTCGCAACGAAGCCAATCGGATTCAGCATATCGTAGACCGGCTGCTTGAATTATCCGCACTGGAAAACATGAAAATCCTCCCGAGAATTGAGCGGTTTTCATTTCATTCTTTGCTAAAAGCCGTACTCGAAAGCAAGCAACCGATGATCTCAAAGAAAAATCTGAAGGTGGTGGTTCAGATTCGAGACGATATTATGGTCAGCGGAGATTCTTTCCTGCTCCACCAGGCCATCGGCAATCTTTTACAAAATGCCATCGATTTCAGCCCCGAGCACGGCCAGATCATATTAAACGGCCAATCTGATGGAAAAAGAATCAAACTAACCGTAGATGACGAGGGCCCTGGAATCCCAGACTATGCGAAAGAGAAAATATTTGATCGGTTCTTCTCCCTTCAAAGACCGGACAGCGGGGAAAAAAGCACCGGCCTGGGGTTAAATTTTGTTAAAGAAGTGACGATACTTCACAGCGGGGAGATAAAATTGGAAACCCTTACTGAAAAAGGCGTGCGCGCAACATTGATTCTCTGAGACGCATCGATCCATCCGGCATCGGCGAGCTAAAGGCATTAAGCTATCGGGCTTTTATGGCTGCAATGAAAGGCGACAATGAGGTCAAACGCTTTTATTTGGATTCGTTACAACGCACCCATAACCGGAAACACGCCAGACTCAACACCCAGCGTAAGATTCTGGCGGTAATATACAGCATTTGGAAAAAAGGAGCTGCTTATCAACCTGAACTTTTTGCCGGATCCGTCTAAATAGGGCATTTGTTTAACGATACAATATCCCTATTGCTGGCTGAAGTGCGCAGCCCAGTCCGGCGGATCGGGTTTCCGGGAAAGTCTCAACAAGGATTCTAGTCGCCTGACGCTGAAGGATAGGCTCACCCCCTGGATAGACTCCCGGCCTTTATACCCAATGTGACCATAGTCCTCCTCAAAATATGATAAGATGATCGGGTATTTTTCATTGATGAATTTTAAGTGGTTTCAAATGGTGTTACCATTTTCTTTAAAAACAATGTATTAAAAAAGAGTTTTTTATAATTTTTCGAACCGAGGAGCCTTAAATGGAAAACCGGATCAAAATCGGAATCAGCGCCTGCCTGATGGGAGAAAACGTTCGTTGGAACGGAGGACATTCGAGGGACCGTTATCTGACGGACATACTTGGGCAGTATGTTGAATATGTTCCGGTATGCCCCGAGGTGGAATGCGGGATGGGTGTTCCCAGGGAGACATTGCGCCTCGTGGGGGATCCGGACAACCCCAACCTGGTCACTTCAAAAACCAATATCGATCATACCCAACGGATGACCGAATGGGCACGGAAAAGGGTCAAAGCACTGGAAAAAGAAAACCTGTGCGGGTTTGTTTTCAAAAAAAACTCGCCCAGCAGCGGTCTGTTTAATGTTCCGGTTAAAAATTTCAAAGGAATGCCCAAAAAAAAAGGACAGGGCATATTTGCCCGAACATTCACGCAACATTTCCCACTGATCCCGGTGGAAGAGGACGGCCGCTTGCATGATGCCAAGCTCAGGGAGATGTTCATCGAGCAGATTTTTACGTTAAAACGATGGCGGGAAGCCCTTTCGCAAAGAAAAAGCATGGGAAATCTGGTCAATTTTCATACCCGGCACAAACTCTTGATGATGTCACACAGCCCCAATCATTCCCGGTTGATGGGCAAACTGGTTGCCGGAGGCAAAACCATCCCCGTGAAAGAACTGTTTGAACAGTACGAAACCCTATTGATGGAAGCGTTGAGACTGAAAACCACTCAGAAGAAAAATGTAAACGTTCTGCAACACATCATGGGATACTTCAAAAGGGATTTGTCAGCTGATGAGAAGCAGGAACTGCTTGAGATCGTTGGCCAGTATAGACAGGAACATGTCCCCCTGATCGTGCCGGTCACGCTGCTCAATCATTATGTGCGGAAATACAAACAACCTTACCTGGCCCAGCAGGTCTATTTGAATCCTCACCCGATTGCACTGAAGTTGCGCAATCATGTTTAAATGCAGCATTGCATTTAAATTAAAAATCTTGCAAAGGTAAAAACCATGAATAAAAACCAAACAGAACTCTCTGTGGCCGATTGGTTTAATGAAGGATTGAGATGTTTCAACGAACCCGACGGGGTTGGGGCCGTGCGGGCATTTGAAAAGGTTATTGCGATAAACCCTGTTTATCGTCACGAGGATGGTGACAACCCGTATTTTTACTTGGGTAAAATTTCGGAGATCGAAGGGCGTATCGATGATGCAATCGTGTTATATACACGCGCTTTGACTGTGGAACAGTACGACGAAGAGAGTCTGATCGGACGAGGAAGCTGCTACACGGTTAAAAAGAAGCACGACCTCGCGGTTGCTGATTTTAAAAAAGTACTTGATTTTCCATCGAAAGTCAGAAACGCGCCCTTAAAGCATGTGCTATATGCCATTGCTGAAAACTATCGGCAGAAAAAAGATTATTCAAAAGCTTTGCACTGGGGAGAAAAAGCGCTGGCGGAAGATGCGAACAATTACCGTCACCAGGAATTGGTTGCTGAAGCTATAGAACGGATGAAGGGCATGCCCGATGATATCTCTTAGTCTGGTTGTGCTTTAAATCCTCCGCCTGGCGGAGGACCCGGAGGGGTTCGACCGATCCGGGGTGCCCCGATCAGAGCGGCATCATTCAACCGGTGTATTGAATATCGAATATAGAAGGAAAACGGCCGGTTTGCCGCCGGGTTGGATTTTTTGTGGAATTTGGTGCTACCATATACCAAAAGGTAGAGAAGAGAACACCTCATCATTGGACATTCCTTGTTCGAAATTGGATATTCGAAAGCCCGTCTTTTTTGTAAGGTGGAAAGAGCGGTATAAGGTTGGATTTGGACAAAACAATTGAAAGGAGAGTGGGCATGGGTGGAATCGTACTCATAACGGGCGCATCGTCCGGTTTTGGTGAAGCATGCGCCCGACGTTTTGCTAAAGAAGGCTGGAAGCTCATTTTGGCCGCCAGGCGCAATGAACGTTTAAAAGCTTTACAAGAGGAACTGGGGAAAGAAACATCCGTTCATATCATCACGTTGGACGTCCGCGATCAGGATGCGGTAATAACCGAACTGTCAAATCTGCCCGACAATTTTTCTGAGATTGACGTCCTCGTGAATAACGCCGGCCTTGCATTGGGCCTTGAACCGGCCCATGAATCAGACATCTCGGACTGGGATACAATGATTGACACCAATGTCAAGGGACTGATGTACTGTACACGCGCGGCACTTCCGGGCATGGTCGCGCGAAATCAGGGGCATATTATAAATATCGGTTCTATCGCCGGTGACTGGCCTTACCCGGGAGGAAATGTATATGGGGCTTCCAAGGCTTTTGTGAAACAGTTCTCCCGCAATTTGCGCTCGGATCTTTACGGGACTGCCATACGGGTGACGAATATCGAACCCGGTTTGGCGGAATCCGAGTTTTCAGTTGTTCGGTTTAAGGGAGATACGAAAAAAGCGGCCAAGGTATACGACGGTACGCAACCGTTAACTCCAGTGGACATCGCGGAAATGATTTACTGGGTTGCCAGCCTGCCGCCTCATATCAATATCAATCGCCTTGAGGTGATGCCGGTATGTCAAACCTGGGCGCCGTTTGCCGTAAATCGTGATGGATGACCCAGTGGTATTTTGTCAAAAGAAAAAGGGCATTCCAATAAAATGTGTTGGAATGCCCTTTTGTTAGTTCAGAGATAACAATCTAAATCACAGTGACATTTGTTGCGGCAGGACCTTTCTGGCCTTCCTCGATGTCAAAGGTAACCCGGTCGCCTTCATCAAGCGTTTTGAACCCGGTTGCATTGATTCCTGAGTGATGAACAAATACATCCGGCCCATCTTCCTGTTCAATGAAGCCATAGCCTTTGCTGCCGTTAAACCATTTTACAATTCCTTCTGCCATATTGACAACCTCCTTTCAAAAAATTCTCATAGTTCCAGACTTCAGGTTGTCAATTTGACAAATGGATCTTTCCTTCAGCACGAAACCGGTCCGCCAATTAAGAACGGATCTTTATTGATTGCGTCAATGATAATATATTTTTTAAGAAAATCAAGCTAATTATACATTTTTTTTTATAAACGGATGTTCACAGTCAGATACAGCAAGCCACCGACTTTCCGTTGCCTCTAGTCCAATACATTAAAGACCCATGGACAGATACTCCCCTGGTTTTGTGTGATATCCGCTGTTGCCAATTAAAGTATAAAACAGCTCTGTGATTTAAATCTTGCCTCTTTTCCTTTATTTAGAATAATCATTAGAACTGGTATAAAACCTTCATAGTGAAGCCTTTTGACAACCGCTATTGTTTTCAGCATGATATGACATGAATTATAAAAGCATACTCATTATTTCAGATATTGAAGGGAGTTCCTGTTGCTGGAGCTATCGGTCTTCATCCTTTATGACCAAAGAATGGCGTCAGGCATGTATTGGAATGACACAAGATGTAAATGAAGTCGTCAAAGGATTGTTTGACGCCGGTGTTGAACGCATCATCATCAAAGACTTCCACCGCACCGGGTACAACATCCTTCCAGAACGAATTGATCCGCGGGCGAAGGTTATCTCCGGTTACCGGCGCGGACCGGTGCCCGGCATCGGTGATCCTGAAGATACCGAAGCAATACTGTTTCTGGGCATGCATGCTGCCTCCGGAACAGAAGGTTTTCTGGCCCATACCCTCACATCACGCCTTCGGCGGCTGGAAGTGAACGGGAAGCCGATGTCTGAGGTGGCGCTTTTCTCCGCATCTCTTTCACCCTACCGACTCAAACCCATCTTCTTTTCCGGCTGTCCGGTTGCTTGCGAACAGGCTCGGGCGGCGATCAGGATGATTCATGTTTACCCTATCGATAAAAGTCCGGGACCGGAAAACTTTGATGCGGATTCGTGGCGTTCAGGTCTCGTCAATGCGGCAGTCAATGCCCTTTCCAATTTTACGACCGAGCCGTTTAAACCCGTTGGTCCTTTCAATGCCGTGATTACCATGCGGGAGGGAGAGCGGGCAGCCCGGAAAATTGCGCGCAGATGGGGCTTTGGTTATAAAGATGATCAAATCTTTGTCGATGCCGACGATATCCATGAGCTTTATTCGAAATTAATCAAACTCTGCTATCTCACACCCCTTATAGAGGAAACGGTTTCGCTTGCGCTTTTCTTGTATCATCTGTGGGGCCGTATCGGTCTTGGATGGGTGCGACAGGGAATTCAGCAGGAAACAAGTCAATGAAAGGAAAAAATCCTGTGATAGAATCATTAAGATATGTTATGAGATAAAAATATCATATTCAGAGAAGGAGGGAGCAGATTGGCAGAAGACACAGAACGATATCCTTACTCTTTAAAATCGGTACTTGAAAACAATACATTTGAGAATATCGTCGATTCAAACATATTCGCTGCTTCCCTGCCACCGGATCTGCCCGTACCGCAAATAGACGATCCTCGAAAGACGCAATCATCTCATCATCAGACTCAGCGATATCCAGGCTACATCAGATCCGGTCAGATAGACCAGCTTTTCAATTACATCGGTTTCATCAAACGGGTTAAAAACCGGGAGTACAGAGAGTACCTCCCCATACTATATAATGAATTGAAAGAGTTCCTCAAGGTGCTCGAAGAGATCGTCTATTCTCAAATTATAGCCATATCCGAAGACATCTATAATGAACAGAAGAGGGGGCTGGAAAACTTTTTTGCCTCTTACCATGGTCGTTCCGACCATAGAATTAAATGGATTGAAAAAATTTGGAAACACCAAAAAAATTATATTGAAAATGTTGACATGCTCATTGAAACACTCAAACTCAGCGGGCAGGTTTTTGACTATAAAGAAGACCCTTTGTATGCGAAGATTGTATCATTTTGTGAAGACTACTTTCGCCGAACAACTTCAGCTCCCCCCAGCACCAGGGACGTTCACTTTGTGGCGAATTGTTTCACCAGGGCTGCGAGGGATAACGAGCCCAAAACCATCTGGTCCGGTGACAAGGATATCACCGAAATCTTAAAAGTGCTGTACGGTGAAATCCACGCAGACATGGAATTTCCCGAAATCAATCAGCGCGGCAACTACATCCCATATCAATACGCCCAGATGTTTCCCTGAAAGCATACCTTTGAAAAATTGTATTTGTTTTACCCTAAACCTTCCGCCTCTGGCGGAGAACCCGAAGAGGTTTTACCGATCCGGGGTGCCCCGATACGTTTGGAATCATTCAACCGGTGTTTTCAATATTGAATATCCAATGTCGAATATAGAAGGAAAACAGCGTGTTTATCTTCGGATTGGATTTCCCGTGAGATTTGGCGTCGCCATGTTACAAAGGCGGAAAAGAGAACACTTCATCTTTCGACATTCCTTGTTGGATATTGGATATTCGGCAACTATAAAATAGTGGCGGTTTCAAGACCGTGGGCGATGCCCCCGTTATGCGGGAGGAGACTCACTCGTCATCCCTCAAGAGATGTAAATTGCCGATATGAACTCGCTGAAGGCCGGCGTCTTCAGCGGCTGCTTTGCAGCGAAGCGCGTGGGACTTGGAGGTGGTGGGGAGATCGTTGAGGTAAAATTGCGGATAAAAGGCCAGAAGACTGTACGGAATATCAGGGCTCAGGTCTGAAATAAACCGGGCGATTTCTGCTACTTCAGGTGTGTCCACATATCCGGGAACAAGCAGCGTGCTGGCAATGAGAAACGGTGGATCCGGCCGTTTTTTCGTCAACCCGGCAAGTGTCCTGAAATTCTCAATGGTTTTTGCATTCGTTACGCCGCAAAGGGTCTGGTGGATTCCTTTGTTCCAGGCCTTCAGGTCGATCTTTATACACCCCCCGGACCTAAGAGACAATTCAGCAATCATATTCAGGTAAGGTGACTGCATCGCACCGTTGCTTTCCCAGCATATCCGCAGGACGCGGTTTTTTGCCGCATTCATTGCTATTTTTGATGCTTTAATGGCATGAAGAAGCTGAGGCGTGGGATCGCCGCCAAAATAGCAGATGCAGGTCGTGTTCTTGTCCACTGCATTGGCAAGTTCCCCAGCCGATATCTTTTTTGAAGAAGATGTTCTGGTTTTGAAATGATAATTCTGACAATACAAACAGTTAAAAGTACACGCGTGGTAGAAAACAGCCAGATTGTTGTGGCCGTACTCAGGTCCGTTTTTAACCGCATATTTCGGATACCCGCAGCCGGTTCCACCGGGGCAAACAAAGTCACTGACGCAGTTTGTCGGCAGGGAATCGTAGTAGTGTGAAAGGTTTCCTTCGTGAGGCCTGCCGCCTTGAATACGCCCGTCTTTTGACCGTCGAAGGCCACAAAAGCCTGTTTCGCCTTCAGGTATTCGGCATTCATGCACGCATAGATTGCAGGAAACGCCATTGACGGCACGGGGTGGATTCTCGGGGAGGCCGTATCTCCGCCGGCTGTGGTTATGAACCTTTTTGATTTCCGAACTGATCTCTTCAAAATACTCACGGATACAACCGGCACAAAAACCGATGACATCCGATATGGTCAAGGCGCTGTTTCCGCAGTGATTACAAGTTCCCATTAACTTGAACAATATCACGATTCATGAGACAAACCAATCATGGATAGGAAAAAATGGTCTGTTCTGATCCTCGGTTTAATCTTTACATTTTTCGGGATTTGTTTTGGAAAGATCGGAGTCATAGGCGAACCCATGAACGACATTCATAAAACCGTTGAAAGGCTGAAAAGTCATCTCAAGACGCTTACACAGACCATCGGGGAACGAAGTGTCTTCCTTCCCGAAAACCTCACGAAAACAGCTCACTATATCGAATCATTTTATAAAACCAACGGCATTCAGGTACACGGTGAGCCGTATCAATATGGAAATCTCACGGTGACCAATATCGTGTCAGAGATTTCTTTTTCGAAAAATCCTTCAAAACATTATCTGTTGGGGGCCCATTATGACTCAGTAGGCGGTACAGTGGGTGCCGACGACAACGCCAGTGCCGTTGCCGTTCAGCTGGAAACCGCCCGGCAGCTCAATACGCTAAAGGGTCGTGAAAATCTGGATCTGGCTGTCACATTCGTTTCTTTTGCGCTGGAGGAACCCCCGACGTATGGCACCCCACACATGGGGAGCAGGGTATATGCCGGAAAGGCAAAAAAAGAAAAGAGACGGATAGACGGCATGATTTGCCTGGAGATGGTGGGCTATGCGTGTCACCAGCCGGGCTGTCAGGACTATCCGTTTCCTTTGATGTTTTTTGGCTATCCAAAGAAGGGAGATTATATCGGTATTGTCGGAAACCTCAGCTCAAGAAAACTTGCAAATGGCCTCTTTAAGTCTTTTAAGAAAAATGAAAACCTTCCGGTGATCAAACTTACCGTCCCTTTAGGAGGATGGATACTGCCTGCCGTAAGGCTCAGCGACCATGCCTCTTTCTGGGATCAGGGCTTCAAGGCCGTCATGATCACGGATACCGCTTTTTTCCGCAACCCTCATTATCACTTGCCGTCAGATACCATGGAAAAGCTGGATTACCGGTTTATGGCCGAACTGGTTGAAAGTCTAGTCACCTTTTTCAAATCTCATCATCGGCAGTGATATTTGACGTCAGATTTAATTGAATATAACAGCAAAACCGTCGACGATATTATTGTTCAATATGGGAGTGTAACCTGTTCCGACCCTTTTTCACTCCGGATAATTTCCGTTTCGGTTTTCCTCTCAACTGCGAGCGGCCTTCACGATTAGGCGCTGGCGAACCGTAGTCAAAGGCAGATAAGGTGCGTTGCTCGATCTTAGAACCGATGATTCGATTGATGGCACAAACCATATCCCTGTCGTCTCCGGTAATAAACGTGAACGCTTCACCGCTGCGAGTGGCCCGTCCGGTCCGTCCGATGCGGTGAATGTATGCCTCGGGGGTGGAAGGGATATCGTAGTTGATGACATGAGAAATCCGGGTAACGTCAATACCGCGAGCGGCGATATCGGTGGCCACCAGGATCTGAAAAGTCCCGTTGCGAAAGCCGTCCAGTGCTGCCTGACGTTTTCCCTGGGAAAGGTTTCCTTGCAGCGAAGCCGATCGGTATCCTGCGGCAACAAGCTTTTTCCCCAAGCTCTTGGCGCGATGTTTGGTTCGGGTAAAGACCAGCACCGACTTGGTATTGTTGTTTCCCAGCAGCTTTAACAGCAGCGCTGTTTTCAAATGCTGGGCCACCGGGTAGAGTGCGTGACTGACTGTATCCGCAGGTGCGGTGATTCCCACCTGGACGGTGACCGGATCTCGCAGGATGTCCTTGGCCAGGCGTCGTATTTCGGTGGGCATGGTAGCCGAGAAAAGCAGCGTCTGGCGCTTTATTGGAAGATGTTTTGAAATTCGCCGGATATCAGGGAGAAAACCCATATCGAACAACCGGTCAGCTTCGTCTATTACCAGCACTTCCAGTTGGGAGAAATTGACGGTATGACGACCGATATGGTCGAGAAGCCGGCCAGGGCAGGCAACGATAATATCGGCACGCTTCAGTTTCTGAATCTGTGGGTTAATACCCACGCCACCGTAAACCGAAACGCTTTTAAGGCGGGTTTTGCGCCCCAGGATTTCGATAGCCTGGTGAATCTGTTCGGCCAGTTCCCGGGTGGGGGCCATGATCAGGGCCCGGACGCTTCCATGCTTTCTCCCCATCAGTCGATTCAGTATCGGCAGTACGAAGGCCGCCGTCTTGCCGGTGCCGGTTTGGGCCAGCCCCATCACATCACGACGATTAAGCACCTGCGGGATCGCCCGAGCCTGAATTGGGGTCGGGGTTTCATAACCCGCCGCTGCAACACCTGCGGCAACGGAGGGATGAAAATTAAATGTTTTAAAGTTCAATAAATACCTTCTTTCTGTGTTCAAACTGTGTTCAAATAAAAAAAAGCCCCGGAGTTATTCCGGGGCTTACGTGATTTTTAATTACAACCAGGAACACTGTTAATTTTTGGGGATCATACAGGCAGTTGGAATTGCTGTCAAGTTAATTGTTTAATATTTTTAATAAAAATGAAATGTCCGTATTTAAGCGTACGACAACGAATTGTTAGAAGTAGTTTCAAAACCTCCGTTTCCTTGGATAGGTTTACGCCATTCATCCTCGTGTCAAGCCACGGGATATTCTGGCGCGGTTTTTATAAAGATCTAAACAATCAATAAGCACCTGGGGCAACATGATCCGCAAAATATTTTTGATCCGCTTCTGTGCGTACAAAGACCCCTAAATTCCCCAGACGAATATTCTGCAGTCCGGTAGCCTTTATTTTCTGATACGATTTAACCATTTCTTTTACTGTCGGGCGCCTAAATTCCTTCATCTTGTATTCAGGGAAAAAAGCAAGGATAGTAAAAGGGATTTCAGGATCAACCGTCTTTAATATCAAGGCAATCCGCTCCAGTTCGTCTGCTTCGACCAGATCCGGAATATAGAGTGACAGAACTTCCACCACAAAGCCCCGGCGTACGATTTCTTCAGGCAGTTTCAAAATATGGTCGTTGGAACATCCGGTGAGCCATTTATGTTTTTCAGTATCATGCGCTTTGATATCGAGCCAGAACGAATCAACTCCGGAATCTTTTAAATAATCGAGGTTTTTAGAGGTAAGCCCATACCCGTTGGTTTCGATTAAAACCAGCAGTCGGGTGTGCTTTTTAATCAGCCGTGCGCACTCCCCGTAGAATTCAGGGCAGCATGTCACATCCCCGCCCGTAAATGCCGCAATATTTCGCACCGGTCCGAATCCCTGGGGGCTCAGCGTGATGGCTTCCGGGCCCAAAACCTCGGGACATGAACTCGATTTCTCCCTGTACAGCACACAGCTACCACAGCATCGGCAGGTATCGTGAGCATGCCAGGCTGTTGCTTTTTCTCTGGGCTCTATAAGCGTAACATTCTTCTCATAGTCTACGGCTTTTTTGAGGATGTCCTTGGGCCTGTACCATTTCCCGTCCTTTTGTTTGCTGAAATACCAGGAATGACACTTTCGGCATGAAAAGTTGCATCCGGACTGATAGATGGAGAGGTAGTTCTCCGGACGTGAGAGATGGACGGAGGTAATAAGGCGGGATATTTCTTTGTTCTCATATCGTAGTGTGGCCTGGCAGGCCAGCGCAGATGTTCCGTCTACATCAACCCGGCAGCTTCCGGGCAAAAGCCCCTGTTCCTTCAACTTACAGGTAAAGGGTTCCATTGCATTCCTGTCTGGAGAGGTGTTTTTTCAGTTGCCTTTCAGGCTTTTAAAAAACAGAGATTGCTTTGAGATGGTTTGTTGCATTGATCCACGCAGGTTTCACTCAGGGGCCGGTGAGTTCTGAATAATAGATTCGGGCTTGAGAAGTTTTCCATTTGATACTTGTGTTACTTTAGCTTTCCTTTATCGCCCTCCTCGTTCTCTGCTTTGTGATTAGCGAGCGCCGCCTGCATTCCATTTTTTATTCCTTTTACCTTTCGGCTCTTTACTTCAACCATGGCGTAGGAATCCGTGCTCCTCCGCACCTTGCCACAAACAATCTTTTCACCTAAAGATGAGTAGAAGCAGACTTCAGCGCCCAAGATAAAACCGGCATCTTTGCCTTCATCAATGTAAATGTGTCTTTTATTTATGTTAATCCTTGTAACCTCTGCTGCAAAAGAAACGTTTCCGAAACAAACGGCTACGAGTATAATTGCCGTTAGTGAAATGAGATATAAAAGTTTTTTTTGCATATAATCCTCCCGTTTGTATACTGCTTTAAAAAAAATCATGTATGGCTGCCTCCAGTTGCTCTATGGGGATTTGATCCACAAATGCATTCCCGATGTCTTTGAGCATCACAAAATGGATAGAATCCTTTTCTCTTTTTTTGTCCTTTTGCAAAGCATCGAGCACCGCTTTACCGTCTGATTGGAGCTTTGTCGGAAGTTTCAGTTTTCTTATAAGTTCCTTGATTCTTTCGGCATCTTCCTTTGAAAGATACCCTTTACTAACGGAAAGGTTTGAAGCAATGATCATTCCGGCACTGACCGCTTCTCCGTGGGGTACCGCCGTCGTCTTTTCAATGGCATGGCCGAATGTATGGCCGAAATTCAGTTTTCGGCGTTCTCCTGATTCCTTTTCATCCCTGCTGACAATGGATGACTTGATGTCTACCGAATCATAGACGAGCTTCTTTATGACTTCGGTATCGAGAGCCAATACTTTTTTGTAATGATTTTCAAGATACGCAAACAGGTCGGCGTCCATTATTGCCGCGTGTTTTATAATTTCGGCAAAACCGCACAGAACATCTTTTTGGGAGAGTGTCTTCAAAAGATCCGTATCGCAGATCACAAACTCAGGTTGGTTAAATACACCAACCATATTTTTGTATCCTTCGAAGTTGACGCCGTTTTTCCCACCAACGCTGGCGTCAACCTGGGAGAGCAAGGTTGAGGATACAAAGCCGAATCTTACACCTCGCAAATAGGTTGATGCAACAAAACCGGCAATATCGCAGACAACGCCGCCGCCGATGCCGACGATAAAGGTTGAACGGTCAGCCTCAAGCTCCAAAAGTTTTCCATAAATGGTGCGAACGGTGTCCAGGTTTTTTATTTTTTCACCCATACCAATGGGTATCACCTCTTTGACCGGGAAGTCTTTCTGATATAAGCGGCATACGTTTGTATCCGAAATGATCACTACATTTTCCGCAGGGATATACTTTTTCAGGTTTTTGAGTTTCTCTCCGATTAACAGGCTCGAAACGCCTGTGCTGCCATGAATTTCAAGGGTTTTCACGATACTCGCTCCATTTTTTATTAAGCCTTGCTGGATTCGATCAATTTCGGAAAAGATGAAACATGTACGGTTAATATATCATGAAATGATAAAAATACGAAGAGATGATGCAGACGAATATAATTTTGAACCTTTGAGACAATTTTTCAAGTTGTTCATTCCCTCAGCTTGCTGCGGAGAGATTTATTTGTCTTACTGAAAGATTCTAACTCCATATCAGCGACAAAATTAAGATCTAAAAGAATTCTTGACTTTGAAAGGATAATTGCGTAGTTAGTTTTTAACTGTTTATGTAAAGGATTTTTTTTGATGACAAGAGGTTTTGACAACGAATTACAATTTGCTTTTGGATGCTTCTTTTTTAGCTTTAGAAGCGTCCGCCCGGCTGAATAACGTCAAAAGTTAAATACCCCGGGTGGACCAAGGTCGGTCTGCTCGGGGTTTTTTATGAATCGAAGCCCCGAGAAATCATTCTCGGGGCTTTTTTTTTGAGGAACTTAAAGATATATTTGTTAACAAAGGAGGTTCATTATGATTCTCGTACTAGAGAAGGGGATCACCCAAGACCAGAAGAGCAACATTCGCAGTATCCTGTTCAAGGAAGGGTGTGTCGTTCGTGAGATGTCCGAGGCAGGGCAAAATGTTATCGGCGCTATTGGTAAGGGAAAACAGGATGTCGACTTTTTTGAACAGATTCCCGGCGTTGCCAAGGTGGTAGCGATTTCCACCTCTTTTAAACTGGTGAGCCGGCAGATGCATCCTGAGGACACACGGGTCCAAATCGGTGATGTGGTGATGGGGGGGGAACGCATTGTTGTGATTGCCGGACCCTGTGCTGTTGAAAGCAGGGATCAGGCCCTCACCATCGCCCGGGAAGTCCGAAGATACGGCGCTGTGATGTTTCGCGGCGGCGCTTTCAAACCACGAACCTCTCCCTATTCTTTCCAGGGTCTGGAAGAAGAAGGGCTTAAAATTCTGGCAGAGGTCCGAGAGGTTACCGGGCTTCGTGTGGTGACCGAAATCACTTCACCTGCGCAGGCGGATATGATGATGAAGTATATCGATGTTGTTCAGGTTGGGGCTCGGAACATGCAGAATTTTGAGCTTTTAAAATGCGTCGGTCGCATCGGAAAACCGGTTATTTTAAAGAGAGGGCTTTCATCCACGATAGAGGAATGGCTGATGTCTGCTGAATATATCCTCTCCGAGGGAAATGACAACGTAATCCTCTGCGAGCGGGGGATTCGAACATTCGAACCGTACACCCGAAACACCCTTGATCTTTCAGCTATCCCGGTACTGAAGGCCCTGACCCATTTGCCGGTGATCATCGATCCCAGCCACGCCACCGGCATTCGTGAAAAGGTCAGTCCCATGGCCCGGGCGGCCATCGCCGCGGGTGCAGACGGCTTGATGATCGAGGTGCATCATAAACCGGAGGAAGCGCTCTCCGATGGCGCTCAGAGTCTCTATCCGAAACAGTTCGGACAGCTTACGAGGGATCTTTACGTAATTGCACCGGTTGTCGGCAAGCAGCTTGATTTTGATTATCTTGACAAAGCCACCGCCGTCGATCATCTGAGTAAAGTGAACGGGAAAGGAATGCAGCGCGCCGCGTTTTTAGGCGAGATGGGAACTTTCAGCCATAAGGCCTGTACGCAGTATTTTGGAAGCAAAGTGGCAGGAGTCCCCATTCCTTCATTCCGGTCGATTTTTGAAGCAGTGAAAAAAGGGGATGTCGATTTCGGGGTTCTGCCCCTGGAAAATTCACTCACCGGCAGCATCCATGAAAATTATGATCTGCTTTTGGAATATGATATGAAGATTGTCGGTGAAATCACCCTGCGCATCGTACATTACTTGATTGGTCATCCGGGAGCGGGGATTGAAAGTATCCAACGCGTTTTATCCCCACCGATGGCATTCCAGCAGTGCCGTCAGTTTCTGGATCAGCACGATGCATGGGAACAGATTCCGGTCAAAGACACCGCAGGTGCTGTAAAGCAGATTCATGAATCAGGAAATTTGACGGATGCCGCCATTGCCGGAAAGGAAGCCGCGGAAATTTACGGGATGGCGGTGATCGAAGAGGGGATTGAAACCAATCCGCGAAATTTTACCCGTTTTGTGGTGATCGGCACCGAACTGCTCGACAAGGGACCCAAGCGGAAATCGTCTCTCATCTTCTCTACGGGAAACCAGCCCGGCGCCCTCTATGAGGTTCTGAAAATATTTGCCGATACCGGCGTCAACCTGGTGAAACTGGAATCGCGTCCCATCCATGGAAAGCCATGGGAGTATATGTTTTATGTGGATCTTGAGGCAGACACTGAGACCGATGAGTTCAAACCGGTTCTCGCTCTTTTAAATGAAAATACGGACTACCTTAAAATTCTGGGGAGTTATTGATGCGTGTGCAATTCGTTCAGAGCCTCATGTCGTCAGTAACGATTTTAACATTCCGCGTTCGCTGGTTTGTCCATTTTGGAAAGTGCTAAGCTTGCTTCGCTAAAATTGGAAAACTCGTCCCGCTATGCGGGACTCAGACAGTTCCAATTTTCATCCGCCTCCGGCGGATTTTCGCTCCGCTTCACTAAACACTTTCGTCAAAATGGCCAAAAGGCTTCCGGCGTAATGTCGAAATCGTACTTGATAAAATCAAATGGGATTGATTTTGATCCTCCGCTGCTTGCAGCGGGGGGGCTTCATTAGAGATGCTGCGGTTTTTATTTTGACTTCGGTTTTAACCCTAATACTATTGTGAGATCCCCGATGCCCGGAGGATTAAAATTGCAGATTATTTTTAAGTTTGCCGGTTGGGTGCTGTTGTTTTATTCGGCTTATTGTTGTTTTCTCTTTCTAATCCAGCGCCAAATTCTCTTTCCACGATATGTGATCGAGGAATCCGCCGGAACGGCTGAGGGTATTCCCGGTCTGGAGAAGATTTGGCTGGATACGACTTTCGGCAGGGTTGAAGCATGGTTTTTGCCGGCGACCCCGAGCCGAAATTCAGGCCCTGCGCCGGCCGTAATCTTTGCCCATGGTAACGCAGAACTCATCGATTTCTGGCCTGAAGAGCTAAAGAAGTTTACACATCTCGGAATCGGGGTGTTTCTGGTGGAATATCCCGGTTACGGACGATCAGAAGGCACCCCTTCGCAGCGCAGCATTGGAGAGGCGTTTGTGGCCGCATACGATCATCTTGTTCAGCGGACTGATGTGGATGCTTCCCGGATTATTCTTCTGGGCCGTTCCATCGGCGGCGGTGCAGTGTGTGCCCTCGCCGACCAGAGGCCTTCGGCGGCGCTGATCCTTATGTCCACATTCACCAGTGCAAGATCTTTTGCGTCAAGATATCTGGCCCCGGGGGTTCTTGTGCGGGACCCCTTTGATAATCTCTCGGTTGTCGAATCCTACCCAAAACCGGTTCTCATCATCCATGGAAAGCACGATGAGGTCATTCCCTACCGGCATGGTGTCGCTCTTTACAAAGCAGCAAAACAGGGGAAAATGATAACATATGACAGCGGACACAATGATTGCCCGCCGAATTGGAACATGTTCTGGCAAGACATTGAATCGTATCTTCAATTAAACGTCTTTTAACTGCCGGTTTTAGTTTGATTTTCTCTTGGTTTTTAAAGATTTCGGATACAAGTAGAATATGCCGCAAGCTATAAGGATCTCGTTTTTCAGATATCCATTACATATCACCACTCGCCTCTATTCTGTTTTTTGACCACATCACAAACTGCTTACGATCAAATATGGTTTTCAGGAGTAATTCGTTTGCCGACACCCGACAGCTTTCAACGTAACATTTTCAACGAATTGGGGTATAATTAATTGAGGGGTCGGGGAGTTTTTTTCAATAACGCAGGGAATGAATGATCCACGACTTCATCGTGCAAACTCATGCATAAGGGATCGTAAAGAAAAAACGGAGCATAAATTATTAAAACAATGGGTTAGAGGGATGCAAAAAAATATCGAATTTTTGTTATATACAGGAATGCCACTGTTTTTTCTTAACGATCCCTAAACCATTCAAACAGTGCACGATTTCGCTGTGGTTCATTCATTCCGCTCTATTCAACACTTAAAGAGAAAAACACCCCGACCCCTCAATTAATTGTGGAGTAAACTGCTCAGGGAAAACAGCAAATCCTATTCTTTAAGCTTATGGCTTACTTTCTGCTTGAGCCAGTCGATCCAGGGGTCAAAACCATTTTCGGTTTTGGCTGATACCTCAAAAACAGGCATGTCAGGGTGTACCTGTAGAATACTCCGAACCGCCTCCTCAAGATCATAATCAAGATACGGCAGCAAATCGATTTTATTCAACAGGGCTGCATCACATTCGCGAAACATCACCGGGTATTTTAACGGCTTGTCCTCCCCTTCTGTCACGCTCAAAACCACCGCCCGGGCATCCTCACCGATATCGAACTCCGCGGGGCAGACAAGGTTCCCGACATTTTCCACGATTAACAGGTCAACGGCATCAAGCGCCAGGTTGTCTGCCGCCTTTTTAATAACATGGGCGGCCAGATGACAGGCTCCGCCAAACTCGTCCGTGTTGACCTGAACGACCGGTGCACCGGTTTTAGCAAGCCGGTCCGCATCATTCGTCGTACAGATGTCTCCAACGATGACCGCGCATTTTATTTCCGGCATGATATGCGGTAATGTCTTTTCAAGGAGTGTTGTCTTTCCGGATCCCGGAGAACTCATCATGTTGAGAACGAACACCTTTTTTTCGGTAAAATATTTCCTGTTCTGGTCCGCCATGGCATCGTTAACATCCAGAACCCTGCGAACAATCTTGATTTCCCGGCTACCCATTTTTTTTACTCCCTCCGGCAGCACCATGCCTATCATAAGAATGTGAAAGGTTGTGGCCCTCTTTGTGGCGGTAATATTTTTTAGTTTTATAAAAGCTTTCAAGCATCTTGTTTATCCTCATCAGCAATTTCGATCGATTCGATATCCAGTTCCCGGCCTGAAATAATATCGATGGAACCGCTTTCGCACTTCTTGCACCTGAAAGCAGGTTCGTTAATGGTCCACTCCGTATGGCACTCCCTGCACACCGCAACGACCGGAATCTCATCGATATGAAGTGCGGCACCGGAAAGGGGGGTATCCTTGGCGGCAATTTCAAAACAGAATCGAAGGCTTTCAGGAACCACTGCCGCCAGCTTACCCACCTTCAGATTGACCCTTTCAACCCGAACATTTTTCATGTCATCGGGAATTGATGCGGTGGCAATCTCCAGAATCTGCATGGCAATGCCCATTTCATGCATAATACATCGTCCGATTCAATTATATTGGCATTCAAGAATTATTTTAAGCTAAAGCCTTGTTGATCAGCAAAGCGTTTATGCGCCAAGAAACTCGCGGAGAAACATGAAGATTTTATCTTTAGGCTTCGGGTTCTTCGTGCTCTTCGTGGTAAAAACAAAACCGCTCACGCATTCGGTGAGCGGTTACAAGATGTTAAGGTCAGCCTGAAGCATTTAGTTCGTACCCATCCATAAATGGTCTTTTTGCCCAATCTCTGCGTTATGCTCAAAAATTAATCCTCGGAATATTACACATATGCATGCGGTTATTTTTTTCGCAGGCCTTGATATAGAACAAAAATCCTAATTTCTGGATGGACACTAGTTAAAAACCTCGGCACACAGCTCGCCGAAGGTACCGAGATTTTCACAGATATGAATCCCGGCGGCCTTCATGGCCTCGATTTTCCCCTGGGCCGTACCGCTGCTTCCGCTGATAATGGCGCCGGCATGCCCCATGCGCCGTCCCGGCGGTGCGGTCAGACCGGCAATAAATCCGACCACCGGTTTCGTTACATGCTTTATGATAAATTCCGAAGCTTCCTCTTCAGCGGTTCCGCCAATCTCTCCAACCATAACGATCCCCGATGTTTCAGGATCGTTTTCAAAGGCATCCAGGCAGTCAATAAAGTTGGTCCCGTTAACAGGATCACCGCCGATACCGATACAGGTGGTCTGTCCGATGCCTTTCCGGGTGAGCTGGTGAACCACTTCGTACGTCAAGGTTCCGGAACGGGAGACGACCCCGATAGGTCCTCCGGGTGTGTGTATGGGGCCCGGCATAATGCCGATCTTGCACCGGCCGGGGGTGATGATCCCCGGGCAGTTGGGACCGATCAACCTTGATGTTGCACCTTCCATGTAATTCTTGACCTTCATCATATCCATCACCGGAATACCTTCTGTGATGGCAACGATGAGATTGACACCGGCATCCGTCGCTTCCATAATGGCATCGGCCGCAAATGCGGGCGGAACAAAAATCATGCTGCAGTTTGCCCCGGTTTGGGTGACGGCGTCGCTGACGGTATTGAACACAGGCACATCGTCCATTTTCTGTCCGCCCTTGCCCGGCGTTACCCCGGCAACCACATTTGTGCCGTATTCAATACACTGGCGCGCGTGAAACTGCCCTTCCTTGCCGGTAATTCCCTGAACCACCAACCGTGTATTTTTGTTAACAAATATGCTCACTTTGATTCCCTCTTCTATCCGTCAACGAGATTTTGAGTATCCATTTAGCCTTTTACGATTAACAGGCTCCGAAAGCTTCAAGGGTGATAAAATTTTAACTGTGTAACTGTTTGAGCGTATTAGTGAGGGTTAAGAAAGAAAAGAGGTTGGGTTGATCTCTCTTGATGAATAATCCGTCAGACCGCTTATATCTTTTTAACGGTTATCTGCTTTTCTTTCTTTACCCTCACTTATGCGCGAGTTTTACACGGTTTAAATTTTATTGCCCTTGAAGCACTCTATCCTTATACATCCAAAATGTCACTCTTTTGAAACATCTCACGGACAGCGACTAATTATCAGCGACCAATTCCGACACCTTTTTCGCCGCGTCTTTCAGGTCTTTAGCAGTGATAAGATTCAAACCGGAATCCGCCAAAATTTTCCGGCCCTCTTCCACATTCGTCCCTTCCATTCTAATCACGACGGGAACATCGATCCCTGTTTTTTCCGCGGCCTGGACAACCCCTTCCGCCAGGATGTCACAGCGTAATATCCCGCCGAAAATATTAATCAAAATCCCCTTTACATTCTCGTCATCGAGCATGATCCTGAATCCGTTTTCAACCATTTCGGCACTGGCGCCGCCACCCACATCCAGAAAATTGGCCGGTTCGGCACCGGCAAGCTTGATGATATCCATGGTGGCCATTGCCAGGCCCGCGCCGTTGACCATATTCCCGACATTGCCGTCCAGCTTGATGTAATTGAGATTGAACTTGGAAGCCTCGACTTCCAGTGGGTCTTCTTCATCCAGATCGCGGTATTCCAGAATATCTTTGTGGCGATACAGGGAATTGTCATCAAAATCGATCTTGGCATCCAGGGCAATCAGTGCCTGCTCTGCCGTGATCACCAGCGGATTTACCTCTACCAGGGAACAGTCGTAATCCATAAACAGGCGGTAAAGACTTCCCAGCATGGATACAAACTGCTTTATCACCGGCGGTGACAGTTTCAGGCCGAAAGCAGCCTGCCGGCAGTGATACGGCTGGATGCCCGAAAGCGGATCAATATATACTTTGATGATCTTCTCCGGCGTCTCTTCGGCAACCGCTTCGATATCCATGCCACCGGCCTCGCTGGCCATGACCACAATCTTGGCGGTTGCCCTGTCCGGAATAATGCTCAGATAGAGCTCTTTTTCAATATTAAGCCCCTGTTCCACCAAAACCTTTTTTACCGTTCTTCCTTCCGGCCCGGTCTGATGCGTCACCAGGTTCATTCCGATAATGTCTTTAGCGACGCGCACAGCTTCATCCATCGACTCGGCGAGTTTTACGCCGCCGCCTTTTCCCCGTCCGCCCGCGTGAATCTGGGCCTTGACCACCACCGGGAATTGGCCCAGGCGTTCGGCAATACTTTTCGCTTCATCCGGATTGAACGCAACATCGCCTTTTGGAATGGGAATGTTGTATTTCTTGAACAACGATTTTGCCTGATATTCATGGATCTTCATGATCCTAAAGCCTCCTTATTTTCGCACAGCGCATGGCGCAAAGTGGGATGCATCATGCAACCCCCGAAAGGGTATCGCCCCTATCATTGGAAACCGTCTATATTTTGCAATTACTGAATTTCCAATATCGAACAAGGAACCGCAGAATTTAGAAGTTTCCTTCGAAATTGGACATTCCGTGTTGGATATTCTGCGGTTCAAACAACCTTATCGGCAGAACCTCGCCGAGCCTTCCACCGCAGATGGAAACCAGCAAACGAGAGGTTTTGAAACAGCTTCTAACCAATAACGCACAACACATCATCCTTGGCCACTGAATCGCCTTCACTGAAATTGATCGCCTGTATCGCGCCGTCGGCCGGAGACTGAAGGGCGTTCTCCATCTTCATGGCCTCCAGAATCACAACAATATCTCCCGTGCTGACGGTATCTCCCACCTTTTTCTCATATCTGATAATCATACCGGGCATCGGCGCTTTCATCGGCGTACCGTCAACATCGGCCGCTGCTTTGGCCGGTGGCGCGGGTGCCGCAGGTTTCGGCGGCGCCGGCGGTTCAGCCTTGGGCGGTGCTGACGGTTTTGGCGCTGCGGCCGGTGCTGCCGGTTTTGGCGCGGCCGGTGCAGGAGGTGCAGCCGTCGGCTGGGCCGGCATCTGCTGAACATAGCTGATCATGGGTGAACCGCCCGGTTCTTCCACGCCCACCTCAAAATATTCATCATCGACAAAAACGTTAAACGTCCGCAGGGCTTCCGTCTTTTCCGGAGCCTCTTTTTCCACCTTTTCAATCAGCTGGCCGAGCTTGGCCAGCTTCACCAGCTCCTCTTCAGCCTTCACCTGTTCCATCGTCCTGGGTTTGACATCCGCAGGCGGATCTTCCTTGCCGTGTTTCCATTTTAAAAACCGCTTCCCGGTCAGCGGATACAGCGCGTATATCAGAATGTCATCCATATCCACGGCCAGGCCCTTGACATCCAGCTCGGCCTTGTCCAGCTCCGGCTCTAAAACCTCGGCAGGCCTGCAGGTAATCGGCTCTTCACCTCTCGCATACCCCTTCAGCGCCTTTTTCTGAACCTCAGGATCGATGGGAATGGCCGTCTTGCCGTACAGGCCGTAACAGAGGTCTTTGACCTGGGCGGTGATCATCTTGTAGCGCTCATTCTCATCGTCAAAGAGAACATTGTTGACGGTCTGGATGCCGACGATCTGGCTGGTGGGCGTGACCAAAGGAATCTGGCCCAGCTCTTTTCTGACCCTGGGAAGCTCCTTGTACACCTCGTCAATCTTGTCCAAGGCGTCCATTTCCCTCAACTGGTTGACCAGGTTGGACAGCATGCCGCCCGGCGTCTGGTGCAGCAGCACGTTGATATCGATAACCGACATTTTTGAATCATCCAGAAGATGTCTGTATTTGGGCATGACCCTTTTTTCCAGCACCTCGTTGATCTTTGCCATATGCTGAATATCGAATCCCGTGTCACGGCCGGTTCCCAGAAGGGCCATCACCAGCGGTTCAACAGCCGGATGAGATGTTCGATACGCATACGGCGACATACAGGTGTCTACAATATCCACACCCGCCTCTATGGCCTTTAAATGGCTCATGGGAGACATCCCCGACGTAAAGTGGCTGTGGAGATGAACCGGAACCGACACCGCCCCTTTGATGGCCTTGACAACAGCATACGCATCATAGGGCGCGATCAATCCGGCCATATCCTTGATACAGATCGTGTCCGCCCCCATGACCTCTAAAGTCTTGGCCCTATCAACGTAATAGTCCAAGTCGTAAACATCTCCGCCCATGCGGGGTTCGGTCATGGAATAACAGATACAGCCCTGAAAATGTTTCCCGGTCTTCTTTATCACTTCAACAACCGTTTCAAAATTACGATAGTCGTTCAAGGCATCAAATGTCCTGAAAATGTCCATGCCGTTCGCCGCCGCACGGTCCACAAAGGCTCTGGCAACATCATCGGCATAATTTCTGTACCCCACAAGGTTCTGAGCTCTCAGCAGCATGGAAAAAGGGGTTTTGGTCATATACCGCTTTAACGTACGGATCCGCTCCCACGGATCTTCATTTAAAAAGCGGTGCATGGTATCAAATGTGGCACCACCCCATGTCTCTACGGCCCAGAAACCGACTTCATCCATCATCTCCGCCACTGGAATCATGTCTTCGGTCCGCCCGCGGGTCGCGAACAGAGACTGATGACCGTCGCGAAGGGACAGGTCCTGAACCTTAAGGGGATTATCGGCCGGCGGCCGGTCCTTGCTGTAATCCATAGTGGTCATTTTGACTTGATCATGATCACTCATCGTTATTTTCTCCTCTTATAAAGTTGCTAAGTCTATTTATATCGATTTAAAAGCGCCGACATCACGCTGTGTAGAATCGTAACACACTATTTTTTAAACGTCCTCATCTGCATCAGGTTGCGCATCTGCATCTGGGCCTGCCGACCGCTCATCCCCCACAACTTCATCGGTGCAGCAGCAACCGGCGTTGCCGATACTTCAGGGGGCAGCGCCAAAGACTGCATATAGACAGCCTCTTCCTCTGTCTGGATATACTGCATCACCCCGGATATGGCGGCCGCTATCTTCTTCGTATTCTCCATAATATCATCCTATGTTAAACGTTACGGAACGTATAGATTTTCTTATTACCTATTTCCCATAACCGATTAACGTCTACATCGGTATATTTCCATGCTTCTTCGGCGGAAGAACCTCCCGCTTACTGCACATGATCTCCAGCGCTTCGATCAACCGCGGCCGGGTCTCGCTCGGTACGATGACGGCCTCGATAAACCCCCGGCTGGCGGCACAGTATGGATTCGAAAACAGATCCTCGTATTCCTTGACCTTTTCCTTACGCTTGGCTTCCGGATCATCCGCCGCATTAATTTCTCTCCGATGAATGATATTACACGCCCCGGCAGCACCCATCACCGCAATCTCCGAACTGGGCCATGCAAACGCCATGTCCGCACCCAGATCTTTTGAGCACATGGCAAGATAAGACCCGCCGTAGTCTTTTCGGGTCACCAGAAGCAGTTTCGGAACCGTTGCTTCCGAATAGCACCAGAGCAGTTTTGCACCGTGCCGGATAATGCCGCCCCATTCCTGATCGCTCCCCGGAAGGTACCCGGGCACATCGGCGATGGTCAGCATGGGGATGTTAAACGCATCACAAAAACGGATGAACCGGGTGGCCTTGTCCGAAGCATCAATATCCAAACAACCGGCAAGAACCTGCGGCTGATTGGCGATAATCCCGATGCTTCTCCCGTTCAGACGGGCAAAACATATGATAATGTTTTGCGCATAATACTGGTGCGGCTCAAATACTTCGCCGTTGTCCACAATCGATCGGATCACCGTTTTCATGTCGTAAGATTGGTTGGGGTTGTCCGGAATAACGGTGTCCAGCGCCGGATCGACCCGCTTTGGATCATCACCGGTATCGACCATCGGCGGATCTTCCATGTTGTTCGACGGCAGATAGGACAACAGCGCCTTGATCTGATTGATGGCGTCTTCATCGCTTTCACAGGCAAAATGCGCCACACCGCTTTTCTGGTTGTGGGCCATGGCACCGCCAAGCTCCTCAAACGTGATCTCCTCTCCGGTCACCGCCTTGATGACATCCGGACCGGTAATAAACATATAACTGCTCCCTTTGACCATAAACACCCAGTCCTGCATGGCCGGAGAATAGACGGCCCCTCCGGCCGTCGGCCCCATGATGGCCGATATCTGCGGAATGACGCCCGAAGAAAGAGAATTGCGGTAAAAGATCTGTCCGTATCCGGACAGCGAATCCACCCCTTCCTGTATTCGGGCCCCGCCGGAATCGTTCATGCCCACCATCGGCACACCGGCCTTGAGGGCCAGATCCATCACCTTGCAGATCTTCTTTGAATGCATCTCTCCCAAACTGCCGGCCCTGGCTGTAAAATCCTGGGAAAAGGCAAATAACGGACGGCCGTCCACAAGCCCGTGGCCCGTCACCACCCCGTCGGACGGAATCTCAACCTTCTCCATGCCGAAATTTACGCACCGGTGCGTCACGAACATGTCGATCTCTCTAAATGTCCCCGGATCAAATAAAATGTCCAACCGCTCCCGGGCGGTCAGTTTCCCCTTCTTGCGTTGCGCGGCCACCGCTTTTTCGCCGCCCATCTCCAGGATCTTTGCTTCCCGCTCTCTAAGATCCTTTATCTTATCTTCAGTGATACCCATCGCCACTTTCCTTTCATAACAGTCTGGACAAGCCTGAACTAAAATAAATGTTATCTCGGTAAGATAAAAACGCAACAACACGAAAATGTATCAGAATTCCGAGCGTTTCCTGTTTCTTGTTTTCGTGGGGCTATAGATTCTAACGCAAATCGGGAAACCGGCTTCCTAATCAAAAGTATAGATTTCGAACACGGTTTTTTCTCCGAGCAAGAAATCAATCTTCTCCTGAGCCTCGGCTCTTTCTTCGCTGAGTACCCACTTCCGCCAGTGGTCCATGGACTGCCACGTGCTGATGACCAGGCTTTCACCGGGACGATCGATTCTTTTATAGGTTTCTCCGGAAATGTAACCCGGCTGGTTCATGGCCAGGTTCCGTACAGTTTTTAAAAGTGGTTTTAACGCTTCAAGTTTATGTTCCGGCACCGCTCGTTTAATGAAAACTTTCACTGACATTTTGCAACCCCCTCTTTTTTGGGCTACGGCTCGTTAGGATATATTTAATGTTTTTAATGGATATCATATTCAACAGAATCAGGTGGGTCGGCAGGGCTGTTTCATCGTTTAAACCCATGCATTTTTCGAAGATCGGGTAAGTTTTGTCCAGTTGTTGCCTGATTTTGGCCTGAATTTGAATTATCTAAAATGTTAACCATTATTGCCATCGCAATAGTTGTGCCAAATGGCTAAAAAAAAATCCGATTGATATAACAGACAAAATGCAGTTAAGACAGTCTTGATGGGTGTGCTGTGATGTCGAGAAAACGGGGCATAAATGTCCCCAATTCAAAAAAAGGCAGAATTACCTGTTGAAAATATAGAGAATATTTCTATCGGGACATAATTGTCCCAATATGTGATCAATTCATCCCGTAGGATTTCATCTTTCTGAACAAGGTTCTGCGGTTGATGCCCAGAATCGACGCCACTTTGGCTTTGTGCCATCGGTGTTCGGACAACAATTTTTCAATATATTTTTTCTCGAAACTTTCCAAAACCGAACGTAATTCAAGATTCCGGTTGTCCTGAATGATAATATTTTCCGGGATGATTTCAGGTTCAGAAGGTTTGGATTGAGATATATCCATAAAGTCGATTTCCTTTAATGTCATATATCGGTGTATTGCATTCTGAAGTTCCCGGACGTTGCCCGGCCAGTCGTGTCTCTGCAGCGATTTTATTATGTTTTCCGGAATTGAGGGTATGTTTTTATCATCACTGTATGCTTGAAGGAAATGATAGACCAGCAAAGAAATATCTTCTTTACGTTCCCTTAACGGTGGAAGGTGAACGGGAATGATATGTATCCTGTAATAGAAATCCTCCCGCACTTGTCCCTTTTCTACGCATTCCTTTAGGTCTTTGTTGGTTGCCGCAATGATCCGAATGTCGGGCTTTTTGATTTCCCTGCTTCCGACAGGTGTATATCCGCCGCCTTCAATGGCCCGCAGCAGTTTTACCTGCATGTTCAGGTCAAGCTCGCCCACTTCATCCATAAACAATGTGCCGCCGTCGGCACTATCCAAATAACCGGGTTTGTCGATATCCGCCCCGGTAAATGCGCCTTTTTTATATCCGAAAAACTCGCTCTCAACAAGATTATCCGGAATGGCGCCACAATTCACCGTTACAAAATTTCCGCTGCCGCGATTGCTCAAATCGTGGATTGTTTGCGCCACCAATTCCTTGCCGGTACCGGACTCGCCGTAAATAATGACATTGGCATTGGATAGTGCGGCTTTTAAAATCGTTTCATAGACATCATGCATGACGCTGCTTTTACCGATGATATTGCCAAACTGGTTGGAGCCTATAAACGATGCTCTCAATCGCAAGTTTTCCTCACGCAAATGTGCTTCACTGATCCGCAGCGCTTCCTCGTTTAGCTTCCGTTCTGTAATATCGACATGGGTGCCGACCATTCGAACAGGGGTACCGTTTTCATCCCGTTCAACGACCTTGCCCCGTGCCATAATCCACCGCCACCCTCCCTGATTGGTTTTTAAGCGGTATTCTACCTCAAAGGAACCGACCTTCTTTTGAACATATTCTTGAATTTTATGAATTGTAGAATCTTTATCTTCAGGATGTATCAAGGTTTTCCATGTTTCGAAATTCTGTGGCAGCGAATAGGGATCATAACCGAGCATCGTATAGAAACAGGGATTGAAAAATGCTCTGTTTGTTGTAAGGTCCCAATCCCACAAGGCATCACTGGTTGCTTCCATGGCAAGGTCTAGTCGTTTTTTGCTCTGACGTAATGACTCTTCTGCTTTTCGATAATCGGTGATATCTTCCCCTGAGCAAACGACATATTCGACATTTGCATTGCCATCCAGTTTAGGGGTTATGATTATGGATAATAATCGCTTTTTGCCTTTTCCATTTACGACCCATTCTTCCGTGCGAACCTTCATTTTCTGATCGAATACTTTGCGGTTGTGGGAAATAAAATGCTCGGCTTCTTCTTTATTGAGAATGTCGTTGAGGGGTTTGTGTTCGATGTCTTTCTTTGTCAGATTTAAAAATTCTGCATGGGCCTGGTTCACAGCGCCGTATGTTTTTTCATCCGTTAAATACCAGATTTGAGTTTGTATGTTATCGAGAAGTAACTCTTGTTCTTCCACCTTCTGTTTTAAAGATTCTTCCGCCTGTTTGCGGCCGGAAATGTCCATAATCATGGCTAACTTGGAAAAAGAACCATCGGAATGATATATCGGCGTGCTGACGACGTAGTACCAGCTATCCTTAGGGGTTAAAACTTCACACCGGACGGTTTCACCCTTCAGTATCCGGTTGATTAGACACCAGGGACAGGCAGAATCCCGATTATGCAGGGCTTTATAACAGATTTGTCCGGTTGCGTCATAACCGACACGCTGGATATATTTGTCGTTCATATATTCAACGCGGTAATCCTGGGAACATAGATATATCAGCCCGTCAAAGGCTTCCACAATGGCTTCGACCTGCAGGCCTTTCTCTTGCAACGGTGCTTTTGGCTGTCCGTACCGTTTATCTGTCATTTTTATTTTAGTGTCCTTTTGATCAACATCGGTTTTGGTAAGTTTTCCGGTCATTAGACTATCCATTTTTGTTATAATGATTGGACAACCTTTATGAAAAGGTTTCCTTTTTGATGAGCATCAATAGAATATTAAAAGACACATAATGTTGCGTCAACAAATTTCAGGAGGGCCATAAATTGTTCAATTGGCGGCAAGACATCGCATATAGTGGCGCGAAGTCAAAGGGTAATGCGCTGATATCGGCTTGTTTTTACGTTTTACCGGGCAGGGAGCCCTAAATTGATAGTCAAGGATTGAGCAGCTTAAACCCTGTTTCGGAATCCAAGATTCTAGTTCCAGTAGAATCAACCAGTTCAAGGAGTATAATCTCCATAACCTGCCACACTTTTACGCCGCTCCGGATACACCCGGTGGTTGTGGCGGTTTCCCTTCCGCAGGCCATGTGCATATGGAGTATCGGATTACCCTCATCATCCGGGAATAGGGTCCCGGTACCGGTAATCTCGTGAACATTGTCCAGGACATGCTCCAACGGGTTAACCGGTGTGGTCCTTCCGTCTTCAGGGCCCACCACCAACCTGCTCTCTTTGTCAGCCCCGCCCACAGCGATTAACGCCGCCGCTTTTATGGAATGCTTTTGGGCGAACTGTTCAATTTCTTCGTGAACCACATCTCCGTCTTCGAGGCGTATGACAAAAATACGCCCCGGCTTGGCCTGTGAGTATTTCATGTTTAACCTTCCTTCAATGTTTCAGCAACGAATTGCGCAAATAGTATGATAATAGTTGGTTCTTCTCCAATTGAGCTGGAGAAAAGGGGACGAGTGTTTTCGCACTTCAATCGCTCCATGGATAATCCTATATTAAACTGCGCAAACTCGTATATAAGGGCTCGTAAGAAAAAACAGATGCCTAAGAAAAATCAACAGATTGCCATAACTACCGGCATTTTATTTAAAGTTATTTTTCGGTATGCGTCTGTTTTTCCCAACGATCCCTAATACACTCAAACAGTGCCCAGTTTAATATAGGATCACCCATTGCGCGAACAGATCGGGAATTATTTTAAGTATTTCACTTGAATCCTCGAATCCTTGACCCCTTGAATCCTTTTAAAATCATCAACTCTTTTGGGGATGATTCATATTTAATATCATCCGCTTGGTGCAATGCGCATGGCCATGTGCATCAAGTCCATCGTCCGGGGATAACGATCTTGCAATATTTGCATTGATTTCCTTCAAGGTTGTATTCCGGGATGTAATAACCCATTCGTTTGACCAAGAGCTTTTTACAAAGATGGCAGTAAGTGTTATTGCCTTTATGATTGGCCACATTTCCCACATAGACATAACGAATTCCTTCCGCCATGGCCATCTTGCGGAAGCGGGTCAGGGTTGAAACCGGTGTGGGGGGCAAGCGGTCAAGTTTGTATTTCGGGAAAAACCGCAAAAAGTGCAGGGGATAATCCGGCCCAAGGTTGTTGAGGATCCATTGGCACATCTCTTTTACCATATCCTCATCGTCAACATAACCGGGGACCACCAGATTCGTCATTTCAAAATGGATACCCTGTTCATGCAGGGTCTTGAACGTATTCAGCACGGGCTCCAGTCTGCCGCCGTTGAGTTTCCGGTAGATCGCGTCATCGAGTGATTTCAGGTTAATATTGGCGGCATCCAATACCTTGCAGAGTTCGAGCAAGGGTTTCCGGTTGATATACCCATTTGAGATCAATAAATTATACAGCCCTGCTTCCCTGGCCAGGCGGGCGATATCGATCATGTACTCGAAATACGTAATGGCTTCGGAATAGGTATAGGCAATGGATTCGGCGTTGGCTCGTTGAGCTGCTTGAACCGCCTCCGGTGGAAAAAGCTCGTAGTGACGGACCTCATGGGGTTTGGCCTGGGAGATTTCCCAGTTTTGGCAGTTCAGGCAGCGAAAATTGCATCCGGTGGTTGCCAGGGAAAAGGCTCTGGATCGCGGCTTGACATGGAACAGCGGTTTTTTTTCGATGGGGTCGATATTCACGGAACAGGGGTTGCCGTAAGCCAGGCTATACAAGGTGCCATTCATATTGACCCTGGAGCGGCAAATACTGCGGTCCCCCGGTGATAAAACACATCGATTGGGGCAGATGCCGCACATTACCTTGTCGTTTTTTAGCTTTTTATACAGAAATCCTTCATGGGACCATTTCCAGAGGGTTGCCGGTGCATCACCTTTGAACACCGTGCCCCGGATATCTTCAGGGCCCGCCGCTTCACTGGTTGCGGTTGAAAAGGGCCAAAAGGCCCGGGCCGGTATGGCGGAACAGAGGAGTCCTGCACTACAATATAGAAAACGACGCCGGTCTATTTTTTTCATGGCTTGTTCCAATTACAATCAGACTCGCAAGTTTCAAACCGATCAACGCCACAGCCGTCCAGACAATGCCGAAATACGGAATTAAAAATACACTGACGGCCAGGGTGCCGAAGGCGGCCCCGATAAGGTCGGCCGAAAAAGTTCTTGTCACCGCCGGGTCGTCGTCGCCTCGCAAATAGAGCGCTACAGGAAACTGGAAGCCGCAGACCAGGGAAACCGCGAAGCCGAAAACGAGATAGCAGGCTGACGGCAATTGGTCTGCACCCGGGATCAGAACCAGAATAAATATAATCATAAAAAAGATAAGCAGGCCATCGGTCAGCGTCAAGACGCTTTTTCCCCGGCCACTCAACCGGTTGCCGAGCCAGGCGCCGGGCAAGAGGCCTGCCAAGAATACCGTGACGATCAAACCGATCTGAAGGTAAATATAACCGAAAAAGATTTGAAATGCAAAGATGACCAGAATTTCGCTGCCCATGACCATGCAGCCGGTGGAAAAAAGAACAAACTCCTCCCGAGTGATCCGAAACATATAGATGATCAGCAGGATCGCCATGACGGCAAAAAACCCGACCGGCGAAGTGGCGAATTTGGCAAACCACTGAGTATACATGAGGCGCATCAACTGAGGGGAATCGTCTCGGTTCTTGGGCGTGTCCGGATCGATCAGTTCATTGAGTCTCTCAATTCTTTCCCGTGTCAGGTTGCCGTAATAATACCCCTTGATGTAAAGAGTTGAAATATCCTTTTTGTTCAGAAGTGTCGGGATATCCGTTTGGATGGGCTGGTCGGAACAGAGAAAAACTATTTTTTGTCCCGGAAGCAGCAGAACATGGCTGAAGTGTTCTTTTACGGTGTTATAGAGGGAAGAAAGCTTCTGGCGCTGCGGTTCGGCAAGATAATTATCAAATCCCTGCATGGAAAAACTGAACACCCCGTGCGGAGAGATGTGATTTTTGGCCAGAGCAAAAAAACGGCTGGTAAAAAATCGGTTGATTTGAAACGTATCGGGCTCGGTCAGATTGACGATAATGGCATCATAGCGTTTTTTTGAATCTGCCAGGTAGGCCCGACCGTCTTTATGTATAACATTCAGGCCGGGAATCGTTTTGATCAGGCCGAACCTGAATTGAACCAAAGCCACCTGGGGATCCAGCTCTATGTAATCCACGGTGACCGGCCGGTGTTTTTGCAATTCCCTCATCATTCCCCCTTCTGCGGAAATCACTAAAACATGTTGTGCGTTTTCCAACTGGGCCATGGGATAATGAATGGTTTCCTCAGCCATGGTTTGATTCTGGCTGCTGAACAGGGGTGTACCGCCAAGAAAGAGCGTGAATTGCTCTTGGTCTTGATGAACTGCAATCCGGCCGTATCTGGATTCGCGATAATGCACCAGTTTTCCTTCTACAGGGGCCAGCGAAGCAGGTTCCAGAAGAATGGCCGAAACAAGGATGACAAAGGCCAGCCCGGTGCCGGTTAAAACGAAAAAACGGTTCCGGAATGAGCGGGGGAATAGGAGATAGGCTGCGGTCAATAAGGGCAGATTAGACAGAAACACGGCCTGTAAAGGGGTAACCAGATAAACCAGTGCAAAGGAAAAGAGCGCGCCGCCGGACACATCTCCTATATTGTCGATAATATATATCCATGCGCCGGGATAATCCGGATTTTCGATCCTGAGTACAAAGAGGCTGTACGGCAGAACAAAGCCGAGTACCAAACAATAGGGTGCTATTGTAAGAAAGGTATACGCCAGGGTCGGGTAAAATCCGAGAGAGCTGCCGTGTATAAAGAACACATCACGAAGTCCCCGAATCGCCAAAATCTGCACGGCGGGCAGGCCTGCCAAAAAAAGTGAAAGCCAACCCAGCCGTATGACAGTGACCTGCCAGAATCGTTGGGTGATCCATCGGGCCAAGAGCGTGCCGATGCCACCCAAAATCAGCCAGTTGAATAGAATCAGGGCAATGACGAACTCATTACCCTGGAACTGGGCCAAAAATTCGCGGATGGTCAATAGTTGGGTGACCACCGATGAAATTCCTGTGGCAATCACCACCCGCGTTATGGCGCGATCATTTTTCTTCTTCAAAATATTGAACCTGATAGGTCAAAACTTCCAGGTGTGTCTTTTTCCAGGCATTGAATGAAAGGCCGGCCTTTTTGCATAGATGGGATAGAAAATCCTCGGGTCGAGGCAGCTGTTCCCAGACCTGTGGCAGATAGGTGGCGCTATTTGATCCTTTACGGAGTATAACACCATCCACATTGACGCGAAGTTTTCTCAGAAGGTCTTCACTGTCACGGTATTCAAGCGGCTGCGGTTCGCTAAGAAGGCTTACCTCAAAATCGACCGTGTCCAGCTCCTCGGTGGTCAATGGGGGAAAACGGGGGTCACGGAACGCCGCGTTGATCGCATTATGCTTGACGCTGTCTATAATGGACTCCCTGGCCGCCAGACTCCCGATGCAGCCGCGCAGCTGACCGTCAATATGAAGGGTGACAAATGTGCCGCGGCGAACCTGAAAGTCGATATCCGTTAGATCAACCCCAAGGACGTCGGCCTCGGCATCCGCCATCTTCTGTCCAAGCCTTTCCATAACGGTCTGCCGGGCCAGTTTGACCAGCACCTGCCCCTGTTCGTGGCTCAAAGGCTGTGCGGAATCACTGTTGTTTTGCATGGTTGAACCTCCATAAAAGGCGATGGCCGCATAACCGACAACCCTTGATCGATCTCCCGCGGTGTCTCCGCTGTTCGAGTAATGGAGAAGAACCGGCTGCCAGCCGTGCAACCGTGCCAGATTGATCAGAATCAGTATCGGCCTTATCCCGCAGGCGATATTTTTACGCTTGAGCAGTTTGTCGGCTTCCAGGTTTAAGATCATTTTAATCGTTTCAGTGTCGTTTGCCTTTGCGTCGGCATAAGATAGGTAGTGTGAAAGATCCGAGCTGACCACCAGCAGGGTGTTGGGATCAAGCAAAGGATCGATGCTTTCCGTGATTCGACCGATATGACACGGTCCGAGTACAATGGGAACGAGTTCAAATTCCTCAAGATACCGCTGTAGAAAGGGCAGGACCACTTCCAGTGAATGTTCACGCTGGTCAGAAGCAGGAAGGGCTTGAAATATTTCAGATTGTCGGCGCAATTTTGACGCATCGTCATGAAGCTTAATCCGGCCCAGCGGCGTTTCATAAGCGGTTACATCGCTGATGACACCGTCATTGAAACCGACATGGTGATCTGCTGCCAGCAAAATGACTTTGGAAAACTGATTTTTTGTCAAAACCAGAGAGGCATGGGCGGCTGTCCTTCCGGAAAAAATATATCCAGCATGGGGCAGGATCAGGGCCTTAAGGGATTTATGAGACGGAATTTGTACCTGAGTGGATTCTGCCTCACGGGTGAGGCGATCAATGGCGAGTTCCAACTCGGCGCGCTGAGACGGATAAAAACGTCCCGCCCACACAGGGTTGCGAATATTATCTGCATGAACCTTCCCGATAAAAGGGAAGCATATCATACAAAAAGCCAGGAGAGTTATAATTAACGGATTTAAAGACTGCTTCATGAGGTAGACTCTTAGAGACCTTTGAAAAACGCCCCCTTTTGCCCAATCCCGTTGTCAGGCTCAAATTTTAACCCGCCACCGAACTTTGGCGGGTTAATCCTCGAAATACTCTATGTATATCTGTGGATAAAATTTTCGCCTTCCCTGGTCTTGAACCCCGGTTAAATGTTAAATGCGGATTTAACTGGGCAGGCAAAATTGAACATTTTTCAAAGGCGGCTATTACTTATAAGGTTTGTTTGCGGAAATTATAGAGAAATGCGACGGGGGTGTCAACAGGGATCGATGATCGCAGTTACTGAATATTCAATGTCCAACAAGGAATGTCGAATGATGAGGTAGGCTCTTTTTCGCCTTTGTAACATGGCAGCGCTAAATTTCACGGAAAATCCAGTCCGAAGAAAAACACGCTGTTTTCATTCTCTATTCGACATTGGATATTCGATATTCAATATTGAAAACACCGGTTGAATGATGCCTCACGTATCGGAACACCCCGGATCGGCAAAACTTTTCCAGGTCCTCCGCCAGGGCCGGAGGGGATAAGGCACAACTAACCGATAATATGGACAACCTCTGAGGCCGGAACAAGCAGAACCTTTTGTTTCAGTTCAGGGATCATGCTTTGAAGCACTTCGAGTGTCACGCGATGCGGATGGGCTATTCCGATGGCTTCACCTTGTTGATTGGCAATTTCAACCAAACGGTTTAACTGCTTACGAATGAACCCCGGTTCCGGCAGATGATCAATGAAAATATCCCGCTCAGCAAATGGAATTTGAAACAATCTGGCAGAGGGTTTGCATAAGGTTTCAGGCGTAGAGCGACTGTCGATGAAAAAGAGGCCTCTTTTTTTTAAAACGGAAAAGATTTGATACATCTGGGAGGAGGCCGTGGTCATCTTTGAACCCATGTGGTTGTTTACCCCTTTAATAAAGGGCACGATTTCAAGGTATTTATTGAGCTGGCTGATGAGTTGATCCGGGGTCATGGTGGTAAGGAGTGCTCCTGTCCCGGGGTTGACATCAGGATATTCGACGGGTTCCATGGGCAGATGGAGCATGATATCATGCCCTTTTGCGTGAGCTGTCCCGGCGATCTTTTTCTGGAACGGACTGTCGGGGAGCATGGAAAAGGTCAAAACAGCATCAAGCTCAAGGAATTTGCCCGCGATGGTTCGGTCATACCCAAGATCATCAATAATGATGGCGACTTTGGGCTTCCGGGATGGAAACAAAACTTTGGGTTTGGATGTCGGTTTCCGATGGGGCAATTCTTTTTTGGGATAGATTTCAAAGGTGGGCGCTTTTGTTGCCGGCTGCTCGTGAAGCGGTGGTTGTTTTACAGCCTGTAAGGGGCGTACGGGTTCCTTTCGTTTCATCAAAAGATGTGTTAAAAATCCGGCCGCAACAACCAGAAGTGCCAGAATGAAAAGACCGACAAGACTTTTTAAAAGTTGTGATTTGAGATCAGGGCGCTTTCTGGATTTTCTTTTTTTCTTCCGGGTTATCTTTTTGGCCATATGAAAAATTCAAATAGAATATCAACTTTTTATATCTTTAAAAATGTGATGGCTTAACAGGATCTCAAGCGCACGCATAACCTGGTTGTCTGCCTGTAGACTTTTCAGTTTTAGCTTGCTGTACCTGGATTCGGCGTCATTTAGCTTTAATTGCTTCTTGCTCTTATTTTTTGTCTCGGGATCCGGCTTCTTGCTTTCATCTTTCGCCGGTTCTGCTTCAAGATGATTTTCCAGATCTTTTTCCATGAACTGACGACGATCGTCCACATCCGTATCCGTTTGAGAATCGTCTATAAGTCTATGCGTGACAACGATGTCCGGCTCAATGCCCTTTGCTTGAATCGAACGACCACTGGGGGTGTAGTACCTTGCGATGGTCAGCTTGATACCTGAGCCATCTCGCAGGGGCTCTACGGTTTGGACGGACCCTTTCCCGAATGAGGTGGTTCCAAGGATGAGAGCTCTTTTGTTATCCTGAAGTGCCCCGGCAACAATTTCAGAGGCACTGGCACTGCCGCCGTTAATCAATACCACAATCGGATAGTTCCGCTGGGTTTCGTTGGGTTTAGCATTGAAATTTTTCGTATGCCTTTTTAACCGCCCTTTGATCGACAGAATCGAGCCCTGTTCAAGAAAAAGATCGGATACGCTGATTGCCTCGGGTAGCAGACCTCCCGGGTTGCTGCGAAGATCGAGAACAAGTCCTGACAGGGGTGTCTTCCCTGATTCAAGCGTCTTTAATGCCAATTTGAGGTCTCTTGTGGTGGAATCACTGAAATTGGTTATCCGGATATATCCGTATCCAGGCTTTAACATAATCGATTTTACGCTTTCGATCGGGATAACGTCTCGAATCAGCTTGAACTCAATCGGTTTTGAAGCACCTCTCCGCCTTATGGTTACAAGGACTTCTGTTCCTTTCGGTCCTCTCATCTTTTTTACGGCATCCCGTAAGTCCTTGGTCGGTTCGCCGTCTACCTCTACGATTCTGTCCCCGGCCATTATCCCTGCTTTGTCAGCAGGTGTGCCTTCGATGGGTGAAATCACTGTTACGAATCCGTCTCGCATGGTGATGCTAATGCCGATTCCGGTAAACTCCCCCTGAGTATCAACCTGTAGCTCTTCAAAGGCTTCAGGGGGAAGGAACGCGGAATGGGGATCGAGACCGTGGACCATTCCCTGAATCGCATTTTGTATTAATTCCTTTGTGTCGACCGTGTCAACGTAGTTTTTCTCAACCAGATCAATGACATCGGTAAATATTTTGAGCCCTTTGTAAGTCTCCTCCACATCGGCGGAAAGATCACGGTAAAACCCTGTCCCCATCGTAAAGAACAAGGCGGCAATAAATATTGCCAGCCAGAGTTTGATGTTTCGGTTTTTCTTTTTGTTCATCGATTTACTCCTTTAACCTTCTTTAATCCATAAAAGCGGGTCCATTGGTTTTCCGTGATGGCGCACCTCAAAGTAGAGTCTCGAGCCGTATATTGAACCGGTATCGCCAACAGTGGCGATGACCTCACCGGTCTCTACTCTGTCACCTTTTTTCTTAAAGAGTTCTTCAACATGCGCGTAAACTGTATAGTAATTGTTCCCATGATCTATGATGATCATGTTGCCATAACCTTTAAACCAGCCGGAATAAAGCGTTTTTCCTGCAAATACAGAACGTATGGGTTCGCCTCTGTCCGCTTTGATGTTAATGCCGCTTCGAAAATTAACAACATTGAATTTGGTGTTTTTATATGGACCGTAAAAAGAAACTATTCTACCCTTGACTGGTATTTTAAGCAACCCTTTTAAAGCAGTGAATGATTTTTGCCCTTTATCATCAAGGGGTTTGGTAACGGATTTGGCTTTATTGTATTCTATGTTTAGTGATTTTATGGTCTGATCCAGTTTAAGCGCCGCCTGTTTTAAGGATTCAATAGCCGCCAATTCAAGAGATCTTTTGCTACGAATATCGCCCAACAATTTCGAGCGTTTTGCCTTTTCACTCCTCATTATCCTGATTTGCTCGTTGTAAGCGGTTTCAAGGGATTGTTTTTCCTTTTTTATAACATTTTGACGCTTGAGCAGTTTTTCAAGTCTGGCCCTGTCCTCCAGGAGATTTTTCCGGATACGTTCATCATGCGCGAGAATACGCTCCAGGGTCGTCTTGCGCAAAAAGAGGTCATGAATGGATTCGGCGGAGGCAAGAATATGCAATCTGCCCAGCCAGTTCAGCTTATAAAGCGCGACCAGGCGTTTGGACGCATATTTTTCGGTGGCATTGATTTTTTTAATCAGATCTTTAGATAGATGGATCGTTTCCTTGATCTCTTTATCAAGTTCAACACGTTCGGATTTTAAGGACGAAACACGTTTTTGGGTTGTGTCGAGCGCCATATCTACCTTGTTCAGACTATTGATCGTGTTCATTTCCTTTTTGGTAAAGGCCAGCACTTCAATCCTGGATTTTTCCAACTGGCGTCCGATGTCTTCGGCTTTTTGTCTGAAGCGCTCAATGTCGCTTTGATCGGGCTCGACCTCCGGCGCTTTTATGATTCGCACATACGATTCCCGATCCCGGATATAACCGACCTGTCCGTTGTGGATAATTTCGAGCCATCCTTCGACGTGTTTGATAATTTCAACCTTTGTACCTTTATTGAGAACTTTTATAGCGGGTTCACCAAGTCCCGGTGCTTGCCGAACGTTAAGCTTTGATGCGGTGACAATTCCTGTTTCTTTTGATTGACCGGAACAAATCTCAGTAAGGGACAAAACCAGAAGGACGCCAAAGACGACAAATAAAATAGAGGCTGGTTTCAAAATCCAGGATGATTTACGAGGATATGGTGAAGGGAAAAGGACAACTCGACCCACTTGGATTATATCATCTTTCATATTCGGTGTATGCCACGACTTCCGGGTTGAAAAATGGAGATTTTGCACGTGGCTTATACGTTTAAGAATTGTTTAAGTGAAATATAACACCCTAACCATCCGGCAAGCATGCTGCACAGTAGTATTCCAAGAAACATTTCAAATGGAAGAAAGCGGATTTGGAAAAGGCTGTAAGAAAAATCCTGCTCAATATTTGAAGATACGAACAGGAAAACAATAAATAGTGCGGCGAGGCCGATGATTCCGCCCAGTATCCCCTGGATAAAACTTTCGATGTAGAAAGGCGCTTTGATGAAGCTGTCTTCAGCGCCCACCAAACGCATGATTTCTACTTCTTCACGCCGTGAATAGAGTACCAGTCGCGTTGTGTTGGCCACTATAAAAACAGAGGCCATAAAAAACAGAGCGCACATTGCAAAGCCTGCCAATTGAAACAGATTAAAAACATTTGCAAATCGTTCGAACCAATTCTGGCCATACTCAACCTCGTCGACTTGGGAGATCGATTCAATCTGAGTCGCCAGGGCCTCAATTTTTTCAAGGTTTAGGGAAGATGCGACCATTCGAACCTCAAAGGCATCCGGAAGGGGATTTTCTTTAAGATTAGAAAGCATTGAGGATTGCCGCTTCATCTGTTTTTTGAATATTGACAGGGCGTCGGTTTTTGAGATGAATCTGGCATTATCAACGCCGTACATTCCTATGATTTTGCTTTTTATACCAGAAAGCTGTGCTTTCGGAACACCGGGTTCAAGATAGACCATTATCCTCAGGCCCGCCTTCCAGGAACTCATAATTTCGTTTGCATTGACAAAAAAAAGAATAAAAGCGCTGACAATGAGGATGGACAGGGCGATGGTAATGATGGAGACGGTATTCAGAAAGATATTATTCAGGATATCCTGTATAGCCCGTTTATAATGGCGTATCATCAGCGTGCCTTATAACCTCTCTGAGACCTTTGAAAAACGCCCCCTTTTGCCCGATCCCGGTGTCAGGCTCAAATTTTAATCCTCGAAATACTCAGTGTATTCATGTGGTTAAAATTTTCGCC
>JBHPCZ010000179.1:0-4712 GCA_042573625.1 Thermodesulfobacteriota bacterium | reverse complement strand
TGAACGCCCACCGAAATTGGAAATTCTATATCTTCGCCGTCTGACCCTGATATAAATACCTTTAAATCACCCTTGTAGAGGGTGCCGTACTGAATATGATCCGGCAAGCCACACTTCGGCGGAAGGCTGACATCCATGGTAAAAGATTCAGGTTTTCCCTCGAAAAAAACACCCTCCATGGGCTGGACATTAAACCAGTGATGCGGCAAAGTAGATTCTGCATCGTTAGACTTTAGCTTTAGTTCGGGAATTTCGATTCTAAAGTTTGTAGACGGACAACCGCCCTGCTCCAATTCCAGCTCGATTTTCCTGCTGACTTTTAATATCTGATCACCCAGTACAATATTATCAAGCTGCCCCTTTTTACGCTTTAGTTTACAGGGTTTTGGCGGGGTTACTATGAATTCAATGCCTTCAGGGCTGATTGGCCGGTTTTCCGGGTGCCTGGCATCCACCAGTTTCAGGAACAATTCATACCTGCCCGGCTGATCAGGCATGGTTAAGTCGGTTGTGAAACGGTTTTCATTTGGCACCTGTCTAAAGCTTATATCGGTGCCACGGTCCGGAAACTCTCCAGAAACATTTTGGAGAGGGATATATCTGTTTGCCTCGTTTTTAAGCCCTACAGTTACCCTGACCGGTTGCCCGGCCTGATAGGGGCCCGCCGGGTTGGTTGTAATTTCTAAATCGTGAACTCTTCTAGCTAAAACCGTAGCATCGCCACACAACCTCCTGGGCAACTGTTTTTTAATCTTTACCTTAATCTTCCAATTTCCCTCCGGAGGATGTTCCTGAAAGTAGGCAATGCGAAACAGCTCATTTTTGTTGCCCGTATAAAATTGGAAAATTGATTGTTTGTCAGTGCTTGATATAACGGTACCATCAGGTTGTATTATTTCCAGAGTCAAATCATCGGGGAATATCTGGAAATGGGGATTTTTGTACATTTTGACAAAACTAAAACCAAATTGTATGGCTTTAAGGTTTCTCTCCACCGGAATCCTTCTTTCGATATACTTGATACCGCAAATATCTTCTTCTGCATAGATCTCTATCACATTCTCAGGAAGAGGAATTACATTTTTTAGCATGGATTCGAGTTGAGAAATGCCCGACACTTTGGGGTCCCATTTACCCTGTGTAGCCTTTGAAATTGTTTGCAGCATGTCCCTATCCGCATTTGCAAATCCTATCGTGTGAATCTTCCATCTGTTTTTACGAAATTCGCGCAGCTCTTTCTGGATGAGCCGTTTATCGAGTTTCCTCATGTCTTCAAGCCATTGTTTGCCGGCATAGGCACGTTTTCTACACGGCTGGTTTTTTATTTTTTCCAGATATTGTTGTGCTGTACCGAAACGATCCGGGTCGCCGGGCCATGGGTCGTGTTCGCCATCTGTCAGCAGAATGACATGCTTTGCATTTGTTTTATTGTTACTTTTTTCCAATATTATACGGGCTCCCTGCAAGGCCCGAACCATATCCGTGTACATGTAGAAAGGGGTGGAATCCAGCGTTTCATAACAGAGGGCTGGATCTGATTGCGCTGGAGTCCTGCCGGGCTTACCCTTTTTCGCGTTATCAAGAATCTGTTTAAAGGCTTTGCCTATCGGGACTTCCAGAGCCGTGTATGTAGAAAAGGATGAAAAACCCATCTCATTTTGCGGCCCTGCAATGCGGAGCTGCTCGATGAGATAGTTTGCGGCATGTTGGCGCAAGCCTTTTGGGTCTGAAGGTATTTTACCTGACGTCATACTCCCTGATTCGTCTTGCAAAAGCAGAATGTCCACGGGTTTATCCAGATGGATTATTTTCCTTTCCATGGAAACCTGTTGCGCTTCGATTTTGGCAGGAAGAAAGGCAAGACTTATTAAGAAAAAAACAGATAGTAAGCAGGCGAAACGCGGTTTTTTCAAGCTCATATTTGTCTCCTAAAACGCATTGAAGTCCGTTCGTTTTAATCATCTCCAGATAGGAGGCGAATACTTGGATTGTGGCTTTGGGAAAACGGGACAGGGCTTTATTAGCACAATTCTTTTTAAAAAGAAAGTTAATAAGATAGGGCGTATTTATCCCTCTACAGAATATGCTGCGGTTTGTAGTCGAAGCAAAGCGAAGATCCTGTTCGAGCGGGGACCGGAAGCCTCACTACATATTGTGTGTTTTTACAGAGAAGCCCTTTTAGCCGGGTTTTTGGCCTTTTATACTGGTGACCATCAATTTTCCTTTTTCCGATATACCGTGTATCTCGCTTCCGGAAAGGACTTTTAGAAAATCAAGTTCATTTTCCGTAACAAGCTGACCTGGGACCAGAATCGGAAAGCCGGGCGGATAGGGGATGATAAAACGGCGACTGAAAAATAGAGCACCGTTTTTTATTTCGTCTTTTAATTCGTTAAAAGATATAGATTCATCAAATGAATGTTCAGGAAATTGTCCAAAAAAAGCCTCTCTTAATGGAATTGGCTGGCTTGCGTCGTCATCAGCCGTGTCTTCATCTATATTATCTACAAATGACCGAAGGCGTTTTTTAAAAGCATTTCCTGATATCTCATCTTTTCTTTCTCCCGGGGATTTTTCATCAAGTTCCATACTCAGGCTGCGAAGAGATGCAAACAAGTGCCCGAGAGACGATTCGGTCGACCCTGCGTTTACAATCAACAAAATGGTATTATGGGTGGTTTTGTTCACCTGAATGTTGAAATCATTCAGAAGACGCGCTTTCAGTTGCCCACCCGTCATTCCGGCCTTTTTACGGATAAAAAGGGTAAGCTTGGTCATATCGAAAAAGAAATCAGAATCCACAGGGGAAGCGTCTTTAATATCAATTTCCGGCAACCGAGCCCCCATATCTGAGTGATTCAATAAATAGAAGTATTCATTTACCTTTTCATCTTTAGTAATGATTTCCCTGAAGTCTATTGCCAGGTCTCGTGCCTCTTTGCAAAGCCTGTATCCTTCCATATCCGCCTGCATGCGGCCCACATCAAGTGATGCGATTAAATTGTAACTCGGTGATGTGCTTGTATGGGTAAACAGAGCCTCGTCAAAGGAGTGGCTGATCTTATCAAATTGCGGATCGCTGACATGGATCATCGACGACTGGCGAAATGCCGTCAGCGTTTTGTGGGTTGACTGGGTGGCGTATACTCTTGGTTTGGCAGGTGCATCAATACCCTTGCAGGCGTGCATTGCCGTATACGGTCGCAGATCCGGTAAAAAACGGGCATACCCGAACCATGCTTCATCAAACAAAAACACAAAATCCTCGGGCCTGGTCGCATTGTCTGTTTCTTGACGTTTCTTTTGCAATTTATTCAGCACTTCGACTATTATTGTTTTAGCATCGTGGACATGTCCGTCAAAAGTACAGTTTGTCAGGCAGAGCATCTTGGCGTCCGGGTGGTGATCAATCTGGTGTAATATTTCCCTGGTTGTTACGCCTGTACATATGCCGGTAAAGATGCCCTCGTCAGATTCTGTGTCATCGATGTTACAATAGAGAGGTTCGGTCTGAAGATAGACAGGTTGAGCACCTGTGAGGACAAGGCCATAATGATGGGATTTGTGGCAGTTTCTGTCGATCAAGACCTTGTCGCCGGGTTTCAGGGTTGCCTGGTGGACTATTTTATTGGCAGTCGATGTACCATTGGTAACAAAAAAAGTTTGCTTTGCGCCAAAGACATCGGCCGCCCGTTTGTGGGCTTCGGCAATGCTTCCTTTTGGCTCCAGAAGAGAGTCCAACGGCGGAAGTGCACTCGATGACTCGGCCATAAAGACCTGCTCGCCATAAAAATTGTAAAAGTCCTGAAGCCAGTTGGATTTTTTCAGCGATTTCCCCCGGGATGTAATCAATGCGTGAAGGTTTGTCACGGGCCGCGCGGAATAATCTTTCAGTGCCGAAAAAAACGGTGTTTTTTCGTGCTGCTTGATAAATTCAATGATATCGGCAAAAATTTCCTCCAGTGCAGTGGCATCATGCTTGGCAAAGGGTCTTACATTAAAGTCTTTATAATCTAAAAACAGGCTTAAGATTCCGCGCCCGGTTAAGACACACGTGTAGATGTCGTGCCACTTTGAACGGATTTCAGAGATCAGTTCATATCCGGTCCGGCCCCCTTTTTCGTCGGAGTACTTGCCGCCCGATAGGTCCCAATCGATAACCGCCGCCTTGATTGACGTATGTTCTTTGAGCATGTCTATGGCATCGCTGTATGCCGATTCGGGATTGACTGTTAAAATTTCGATTTCATAGCCGTCTCTGTGGTTTTTTGCCAATCTTTCAAATGTGTCTTTAAAGCGTCTTAATTCATGCCCGCTATCTTCTACAATTAGAATGCCGAATTTCTTTTGGCTTTGCTGCGTATAGTCAACAGGCTTCGTATCAAACATCTTTTCACCTTCAACAGGTTGCTCTGGCTCAAAGTCTTGCTGATAGGGGTTTACCAGATAACCATAATAATTTTCTGAAACGCGATGAATCTTTTTCCAATCGGCTTTATTTCCGCTTTCCATTAAAACACCGATCTTATCAAGAGGGAAGGCATCTGAAGGGTATCTGATTTTATGCCACAAGCACATCCACTCGTATGCCTGATTCAAAATATCACGATATTTTTGATTTTCATGGTTTCTTGATAAGTTTTTTAAAAAATGCCATATTTCGAGGCGAACTTTTCGGGGAGTTTTTGACAGTGATATGTCTTTTGCTTTAT
>JBHPCZ010000178.1:0-4800 GCA_042573625.1 Thermodesulfobacteriota bacterium | reverse complement strand
TTTCTCATTTTACCCATAGTCAGTTCCTCCTTTTAGGAGTCTGACATATAGCTTAGCACCTTGTCCAGTTTTTGGGGTCCACCGCCGAATTCGCTTTTTGTGGGAAAAAATATGTCAAAAAAAACATTGTGTGTCAAGTGTAAGGAGTCACCAGATGTTGTGGATTGGGAAAGGGAACATCATTCGGTTATCATTGGCGATTTTCAGGATGGCCATAAGGTCTGAAAATAAGCGTCAACGAATGAAAAAAACCATTTTATGGTGTAATTAGGGCACAGACCTTCTGTGTAGCCAAACAATGGCAAATGTGGCTACTATTGAAGCCAATAATCAATGGGTGGTAACTGAGAATAGGCGCTATCGTAGATGAGTTCAGGGGTATGTGCAGCCACGAAATCAATTGTTGAAATTCTGATCCTGATAATTTCTCTGCTGGCCAATCGTTTAAATTTAAATAGCACAAACATCAGCAAGTTGCCATCAAGCAATCCAAACAGGAAAAAGCAGCCGAAAAGCAAAACGGGTAAAAAGGCAGGCGGCCAAAAAGGCCATGTCGGTACAACACTTAAAAGGTTGACGACCCTGATAAAGTTGAGGTGATAAAAGTCGATCGCCGCAAACTGCCTGCCGGATGATACCGGCAAGTCGACTTTGAGTCGCATCAGGTGTTCGATATTGATATTTCAAGAATCGTGACGGAATACCGGACTCAGATACTCGAAGATGATAAAGGCAATCGGTTTGTCGCCCCTTTTCACGAAGGTGTTACCAAAGCGGTTCAATATGGCACAGGACTTAAGGGGCATTCGGTCTATATGTCACAATTTCTTATAACAGAATACAAGATCATTTTGCCGACTAGCTTCATATACCGATCAGTGAAGGTTCGATCTTCAATTTTAATAAAGAGGCCTTCCAGTGTTTGGCCTACTTTGAAAACCGGGTCAAAAACGAGTTGGCCGCTTCAGATTTTGCACATGCGGATGAAACGGGCATCAATATCGGTGGTAAAAAGCACTGGTTGCATTGCACATCCAATGATGCTGGACACTTTATTGTCCCCATGATAAAAGGTGAACAGATGCCTTTAACGATATGGGCATACTGTCCAGATTCAAAGGGATATTGTGCCATAACCACTGAAAGCCATACTATAAAATGGATTGTACGCACGCCTTGTGTAACGCCCATCATTTAAGGGAATTGACAAGGGTCCAGGAGCAAGATGGTCAGCATTGGGCGCAAAAGCTGAAAAACCTGCTTGAAGCGATTAATCGCAAGGTCAACGATGCTGGCGGCGCGTTGGATGCTCAAGAATCAGAAAAATACCGGCTTAAATACAGAGCCATATTGAAACAAGGCGCAATCGGATGTCCAGAGCCAATCAGACCCAAGAAAAGGGGAAAAGGGGCCGGATCAAAAGATCAACAGAAGATATCGGTCTGATTTCGATCTATCGTTGGTGTCCAAATTTTTTGCCGCGTAAGAAGCTATTTGTCGACTTGCCGAAAACAAGGAGTCAAATCAAGCCATGCATTGGGTCTGTTGTTTAATGGCAAGTTTCCGGGTTTTCTCTATGTAGATGGTAGTATAAGCATAAAATACGATGAATAGTTACTTTAAATCATGAAAAAAAAATTCCGTCATACCATTCTAACGTCATTTTCCTACATCATCATAAGCATTGTATCAGCTGGTTACGGATTGCTAATTGCTCGGTTCTTTACGGGTCAGCCAGTAGACCAGGACGCATTTTTTCTCGCCTACACAGTGTTTTCTGCACTGATGATGTTCAGCGGTACACTGCGCATCTCTGTGGTACCGATGCTATCTGATCACAGCGGTACCGAAACTGGTGCCGTGGCACATTACGGTGAGATAGCGATTTCAGTAGGGTTGTGCTTTCTCGCAGCGGCGTTCCTGGTAGGAATCTTATGGAAGCCACTTGGTGAGTTTCTGGGCTATGGATTTTCCTCAGAGGGGCGTCGGATGACTAGCCTGGCATTACTCGCATTTTCTCCAGCGATTTTTTTCCAAGGGATGACGCAATTCTTTGGAGCGGCGCTAGGGGCTATTGGGGATTTTGATTTCGTGAGCGCCTCAGCATCGGTTTCCTCTATCGCGGGTCTTCTTATTTTTCTGCTCAGCGCAAAGATAGGAATCTTTTCAGTCGTTTTGGGATTGTCTGCATTCAACCTTTTCTATGCATGTTCCCAGTGGCATCGAGCTCGATCTATAGGCATGGTCGTTCTTAGAGAAGATTGGCACCTAATTTCAATTACCAAGATTTTTCAGATTCTGAAGACAATCTTTAGATCGTCCAGCATCTATCTCGCTTTCAATATCGCTTACATAATATGCCAGAGTCTTTCAACGACATTTCCTTCAGGAACGCCAACTGCCTTTGCTTATGCTTATATGATCACCACAATGACCATTTTGGTTACAACTGGCGCCATGGGTATCACGCTCACGGATCGATATCGCGATTATACATTAGGTCCGACTGAATTGTTCAGGGACTTTGTAGTGGAGCATGCAGCTATATCGGGGCTTATAGCCTCGGCCTGCATTGGGTTGTTGACCGTGTTGGCACTGCCTTTAGGCTCTTTCATTTTCACCATACTTCCTGCTGGATCTACATTGGCAGAAATTGGGAACGAAAAGGCTGTACTCTTTACAAAGTCGGTATGGTCACTCACGATCGGTGGGTGGGGAATGGCCATATTCGCAGTACTTACTCCCGCAGCCATAGCGGCTAGACGCACTCGCCACTTTACCGTGTATGCTGTAACCATACTATCCCTGCAATTGTTCGCTATCGTGGTTTTGAAACGCATCTTTGGCCTGATAGGCCTCGGCATCAGTTTTTCGCTCACAGCACTCTTGCTTTCATCATTCCCCGCCATAAAGTTGCTTCCAATATTTGGGTGGGTTTTTGTCCGCTCAATGCTCCGTCGCCTTCTCATTTCAGCAGGAACAGGTATTGCTGCCGCCACTTGCACGATCCTTGTACACAGGACAATGCACCCAGTCAGCAGTTGGCCGATCAAGCTAACAGTAAGCGTTCTTCTATTCAGCAGTCTCTATTTTGCAGGAACTTTTTTCTTGGAAAGAAGTTCTTGGAATGCTCTACTATCCCACTTTAAAAGAAGAAGCGACTGATGCAATTTTTGAAACTTCTGGTAGCAAAATGGTAGCAGAAAAGAAAAAAGAGGTTATGGCATGAACCGCAACCTCTTGATTTAATTGGTGCCCCCGGCAAGGATCGAACTTGCGGCACATGGATTAGGAATCCAATGCTCTATCCACTGAGCTACGGGGGCCAGAATTGTGCAATGAAAATACACCATTTTCTGCCTCCTAGCAAGTCCCTTTCTGGTCGCAAACATTCAGCTCTTGACACCAGGCGCTCAGTGGCGTAATCTACCAGGCAGATAGGAGGTGAATACATGGCAACTGCAACCGTACGTATTCCAGAACAAAAAAGGGATATCCTTAAAGTCATTGCAAGTATTGAAAAAAGGGAAATGAAAGAAATTCTGGCCGAACTCATCGACGAATATATAAAACGGCATAAAGAGACCCTGAATATTCTTTCAAAGCCGGAATGGGTGGATGTTATAGAACATGGAAAAGCGGAAATAGCCAAAGGGATCAAAGGGAAATCTCTTGATGAACTGGAAGATTGAAGTCAAGCCAACCGCAGAAAAGTATTATTTAAAACTTGATAAGAAAACCCGAACAAGGATGAAGGAAACTCTGCGGGAACTGGAAAATACTGATGACCCTTTGTTACACCCAAGCGTCAGGGCTCTGACTGGAAAGCTCAGAGGGGATTTCCGCCTCAGGGTCGGAAAATGGCGCATTCTTTTTACGCTTCATATTGAAAGAAAGATAATTTATGTTTTCGCTATAGTCCCCCGTGGGGATGCCTACTGAGATGTACGCCATGAGAGATGAACATAAGGAAGTCCGCTGACAGAAGTAAGCCTTCGTCATCCAGTATAAATAGTGGTTAAAACATTTCCGCTATATTGGAAATACATCGATAATGCCATAGGGATCGACCTGTTCCCTTACCGCCCATACAATCCTGTCCGCAATATTCTTACCGATACCTTCAACAGACTGTAGTTCATCGCTGCTCGCAGTTACTACGGCCTCGACACTGCCAAAAGCGTCCAAGAGGCGAGAGGCTCTTTCTCGACCGACGCGAGGCAACCCCTGCAAAATGAATAGCCCTCTCTTCCGTTTACCTTTCGGCTGATAGCTATGCCTTTGAAAGCCTCCTTTAGCCAAAGATTTGATCTGGCGCGCGGCATAAACAATTAATTTTGCGGTTTCAGGAGAATCCTTTGAACGCAAGACAGGTATTCCCAAAAGCAGACTTATCGTAATAAGCGCTCCCTGCATAGCCTCTCTTCGCACCCCCACTTGAGCCAGGTCCTTCCCGGTGCCCTCTATAATCAAGACACCTTTCGAATTTTCTCGTGCCAACCTAATCATCTGATTAAACAGCCGCCCGTCTATTATGGATATAGCAAAATCATTCAGCGTTTTTCTTTCAAAAATGATTCGGTTATCTGCTTTATAATCACCGACGGCAAGACGTTTTATATGAACAGAGACATTCTCCAATGCCATAAGAGATCTTATGACTTCATTTCTGGGTTCACGGTCATCGGCGATTATAGTGATCGGCTTATTACGCTTATCCATTTGTATTTTTCGTCATTCGATAAAATGAACTACCCCGCGGCAAGCCACGGGGTATCAAAGCTCTTCAAACAGCTTAAG
>JBHPCZ010000177.1:0-4900 GCA_042573625.1 Thermodesulfobacteriota bacterium | reverse complement strand
ACACTTGGCCCCTTGAATCCTTGAATCCTCGAATCCTTGTCTGCCCCAGACAGGCTTGTCTGCCTTGTCGGCAGGATTTTCTACAACTAATCTGGAGAAGAACTAAAAAATATTTTAGCAGCATGAAGCCAGTTCATCTATCATAAAGGAACCCGATATGTATAAGGTCATGGTAAGGGATGATATGTCCCCGCTGGCAAGAGAGATTCTTGAAAATACAGGTCAGATAGAGGTGGTTGTTGATAATGACAAAGCAACAAGTGATCCTAAAGCCTTATCCGAAATTATCGGTGAGTTTCACGGTCTTGCCATAAGGAGTGGAACACGGGTTACAGAGCAGGTATTGGAAAACGCAAAAAATCTCAAGGTGATCGGTCGTGCCGGTATCGGTGTGGACAATATCGACGTACCATTGGCTACCCGAAAGGGGATTGTTGTGATGAATGCACCGGGTGGAAACACCGTAACCACGGCGGAGCATTCCATCTCCCTTATGTTGGCCCTTGCCAGAAACATCCCCCAGGGAACGGCATCCGTTCGCGAAGGAAAATGGGAAAAAAAGAAGCTGGCGGGAATAGAGATCACCGGTAAAACCTTAGGGATTGTCGGTTTAGGCAATATCGGACGGGTGGTGGCAGATCGGGCAAAGGGTCTTAAAATGAATGTTATCGCCACAGATCCTTTTGTCAGCAAAGAAGCGGCAAAATCTCTCGACGTCGAACTGGTTTCTTTGGATGATCTTTTCGCTCGATCAGACTTTATAACCCTTCATGTCCCGCGCCTGAAAGAGACTGCGGGAATGATCAACGCGTCGAGCATTGAAAAAATGAAACCGGGGGTCAGAATTATCAACTGCTCCAGAGGTGAAACGGTTAACCTGGAAGACCTTTACCAGGCGCTCTTAAGCGGGCATGTCGCCGGCGCAGCGCTGGATGTGCTTCCCCAGGAACCCCCCGATCCGACCCTGCCTATTTTGCAGCATCCGAATGTAATCCTTACGCCCCATTTGGGTGCGAGTACCGGTGAAGCACAGCTCAAAGTGGCGGAAATGATTGCCAACCAGATCGCGGCGTATCTCATCGACGGCATCATCATCAATGCAGTTAACTTTCCGCCGCTATCCATAGAAGTTATGAATCAGCTTCGCCTGCACCTCGACCTTGCCGAGAAAATGGGGTCCCTGATGGGTCAGCTCGTAAGGACAATTCATGACATCACGATCAGCTACAGCGGTGATGTGTCTGTTCTTGATACCCGGCCGCTGACACACGCCGTCCTGAAGGGTCTTCTCGGGTCTTTCACGGACACGCCGGTCAACTACGTAAACGCACCGGCCCTTGCAAAAGAAAAAGGCATCCATGTCCACGAGACCATGAGCCCGTCAAAAGATGATTTTGCAGGCTTGATCAAGGTGAGGTTGGAGGGTCATGATAATGGGCCGGACGAAATTTGGGGAACAATTTTTGAAAAAAAATATCCGAGACTGGTCAGGATCGGAGAAATATACCTGGATGCGATTCCCGAAGGATCGATGATCGTGATTCAGAATTTTGACCGGCCGGGCGTCATCGGCAATGTGGGCACAACCCTGGGAAAAAACAATATTAACATCGCGCGCTTCCAGCTGGGAAGACGTGAGGACCGGGCGCTGTGCCTGGTAAACATTGATACACCGGCAAATGAAGCGGTTATCGAGGAAATTAAAGCCCTGCCGAACATCATCTCCGTTCGTCAGGTACATTTAACATAAAAATTAAACTATAGCTCTTCTGGCGTGAACGCCACCACATCATCTATCTTTTTTGCGTTTGCAAAAAGCATAACAAGCCGGTCGATGCCCAGGGCATTTCCCGTGGCTTCGGGCATAAACGCTAAGGATTTTAGAAAATTTTCAGGAATCGGATAAGTCTGTTTGTCTAATTTTCTGCGAAGGTCCTGCTGGCCTTCGAACCGGACTCTCTGCTCATCCAGATCGATAAGCTCGGTAAAGGCATTGCACAGCTCAAGTCTGCTGATATACAGTTCGAACCGCTGAACAAGTGAAGGGTTGTCCGGCTTCAGTTTGGCAAGGGCACAGGTGGATGCCGGGTAATCAAAAAGAAAGAGGGGTTTTTCGCGGCCCAGGTTGGGCTCAATGTCATCGACCATCAATTCGTCGAACCGGTTTTTACGAAGAGCTGTTTCCATGGATATGGAGGAAAATTGGTCAAAGGCGTCAGAGACCGACATCCTATGCCACGGGCTTTTCAGGTCGATGCGCTTGTTCTGATATTCGATTGAGTTTCCAAAGCCCGAATCATCCGCCACAAATCGTATCAAGTCTTCACACTGATTCATCATATCCAAATAGTTACGGTCAGCGGTGTACCACTCAAGCATCGTAAATTCAGGAAGATGAAGATGGCCCCTTTCCTGTTTTCTAAAGCATCTGCAGATCTGGAATATACGGGGGTATCCCGCGGCAAGAAGGCGTTTCATGCAGAGCTCCGGCGAGGTATGCAACACCCAGTTGCCTGAATTTTGTGGATCAATGTGCGCTTCGGGCGCGGGCGCAGGAATCCGACAGGGTGTTTCTATTTCAAGATAGTCATTATTGAAAAAGAATTTGCGGACAGCCTGGATGACGCTTGCCCTTATTTTCAGGTTGTTTTTCATCGATGTTTGTCTGAAACCGTTCATGTGTCACGACTCCTTATCTATTGTCCATCCATAAATAGCGTCTTTCGGCCCATGGCTGCGTTTTCGCCATTTTCAAATCCTCGGAATAGCGCGCTATGCACCCCACAAAATGACTCAGCCTTGCCCTGAACCAAAATCCACCATTTCTGGATGGACACTATCTAACTTGTTGAGATGGCTTGCAGGTTTTCAAACCCTCGAAAATTCTCCTGCCTCAACAGAAAGGTGAAACGATCCAGGTTCTAATTCGCATAATTGTTTCCATTTTTCCAGACCAATTTTAAGCAAAACCGAACAATTCAGAAAAGTTAACCTCATCGTTTGTCATATTTCGGCGCCGGTTTCGGATATGCCGGTGTATTATGGATTTATCGTTGAATTAGGCTTGACAAACAACCTTTTCCTTATTAATTGTACTCCTTTTGGGGAAGTTAGAAAGCTCAAATTGAGTAACAAATACCACTTAAAATCCAAAATATCGAAAGGAGAGAAAAACACATGTCGAAACTAATTCCACCTCATGGCGGCAAAGGCTTGACCTGCTGCCTGCTTGAAGGCGCTGAGCTTGAAGCAGAAAAGAAAAAGGCTGAAGGACTTAAAAAGATCTCGATTTCCCAGCGTGAAAAGGGTGACACGATTATGATGGGGATCGGCGGATTCAGCCCGCTGACCGGTTTTATGACCCAGGCCGACTGGAAAAATGTTTGCGAAAATTTTCAACTGGTTGACGGGACTTTCTGGCCCATTCCGGTGACCCTGTCCGCGTCCAAGGAAGATGCCGACAGCATCAACGAAGGGGATGAGGTTGCCCTTTACGATTCTGAAGGCGATGAAATCATGGCAACCATGAAGGTCACGGAAAAATTTGAAATGACCGAGGCGGACAAAAAGTTTGAATGCGAAAAAGTATACATGGGTGAAGGCACCCCGACCGTGGAAGAATTCTGGAAGATCGCGGGCGAAGATCATCCCGGCGTTCAGATGGTTATGGCGCAGAAGGAATTTAGCCTTGCCGGTCCCATCAAGGTCTTGAGCGAAGCTGAATACCCCGTCGAATTTGCAGGTACTTATATGCGGCCGGAAGACTCCCGAAAGATTTTTGAAGACAAGGGATGGAGTGAAGTTGCGGCGCTGCAGCTCAGGAACCCCATGCACAGATCCCATGAATATCTCTGCAAGATTGCCGTTGAAGTGTGTGACGGCGTCTACATTCACTCATTGGTTGGCAATCTGAAACCCGGCGATATTCCTGCCGATGTACGCGTCAAATGTATCGACTCACTGGTAAAGAACTACTTTGTTGAGGCAAATGTCGTACAGGGCGGTTATCCGTTGGATATGCGGTATGCCGGTCCCAGAGAAGGCCTGCTTCATGCCACTTTCCGTCAGAATTACGGATGTTCCCGCATGATTATCGGGCGCGACCACGCCGGTGTCGGCGATTTCTACGGCATGTTTGAAGCGCAGACGATCTTTGACAAGATCCCGACCTCGGATGATCCCGGGAAAGAACTGCTCTGCAAACCGTTAAAGATTGACTGGACATTCTACTGCTACAAGTGCGACGGAATGGCGTCACTCAGAACCTGCCCGCATGACAAGGAAGAACGTGTTCTCCTTTCCGGAACCATGCTGCGGAAGATGCTTTCCGAAGGCGGAGAACTTCCCGATCATTTTGGACGGGATGAAGTCGTTGCAATTCTGCGAGAGTACTACGAAGGGCTGACTGAAAAAGTTGAAATCAAGATGCACGGTGCCGCTACAGGCGAGAAATAGGCATTTGATTTAAAAAACCAAAAAGGGAGATGCTGTATGGCGTCTCCCTTTTTTTATCGGTTATTGATCGATCCCGCAATCCCCTCTTTCAAAAGATCCGAAATCCAATACCCGGCAACAAGTTTCTAACGTAAAGATTGTCAAAATCACGTTCCGTTTCCGCCGTCAGTTTAATAAAATATAAACAAAAGCGAATCAATAGGAACATATTTATGGAAACCGCTATAAGATTTTTGCTTGACTGTTCAACATTAATTGTATATTTATTACTCTGAATTTACTATAATATTTCATATTCTGATATAACATCCGTCTCGAATGCGCGGTTAGAAAGGGAGTCAAATCAAATGAAAACGAAAAAAAAGTTAGATCTCGGAGCAAAGTTCATTTTTGTCACATCCTCAGCCATTCTTCTACTGATGTTTCTTCTGTTATTGGTCCAAAT
>JBHPCZ010000176.1:0-4944 GCA_042573625.1 Thermodesulfobacteriota bacterium | reverse complement strand
TGGGAGTGGCTGTGATCTGTTACAGATAGAACAGGTTTTGGATTGAAGATTCGGAACCCCAATCAATCCCGATATTGAGGTGACCTTGCTTTGCGATTGAAGGCAGGAATCATGAATTTTGGTTCCAGGGGCCAGACCGCAAGATAGAGGATTTTTCGATTTAAGGCCAGACTTGAAGGTGAGGATGTGCCAACTGAGATACACATTACGGCCAGGTGGCAGAAAATATTCGTTTATTGAAACTGATTAGGTATCATCATCTTTTCGGGGAACCGATAAGGCCAATTTAAAAATTACTACGAACACAAGGGAAACAATCAGGGCGACTCCCATCCAGCCAACACTTTTCAGGCTGCTGGATTCGGCGGCCCAATTTGCGAGCAATTCAGTGGATGTCAGCATGTTGTACATATAGTAATCGGGGTCTAACTTTAACGCTTTCTTGAAATCTGCATCGGCCAATCCGTTTTGGCCCAGCTCCCTGTAAGCCTTTGAACGGGTCGTAAAGGCCCTCCCGATGATTGGTCCGCTGCCACCGAGCTTAATAGCCCTGGTAGAGTCTTGGATAGCCTTCTCGATCATTCCATTTAATCGAAAGACTTCTGATCGATGACTGTAAGCACCGGCCCCTTGAGCATCCAACTCAATCGCGCGAGATAAATTGGCAATGGCCTCATCTAAGTCTCCTTGTTTCATAAAGGCTAAGCCGAGCATTACGTATGTTTCAGAATTAAAAGGTTTCAGAAAAGCAACCTTTTGAAAGTCTTGAATTGTTTCGGGGTAATTTTCCTGAAAATAGTAAAGCATACCCCGCTTTTCATAGGCGACAGACAGATTCGGGTCCAACTCCAGAGCCCTGGTAAAGTAATCAATCTTCCTTTTGGTCATGGAGCTTTTGAGGCCGAGATCGTAGAACTGCATGGCATCCTGCCCCCAGGCAGTAAAAGCAGTAAGCAACATGTAAATGATAACACCAGCTATTGCTTTTCTCATAGCAGTTCCCTTTTTGCTTCAAACTCCGCTTTGTCGATTTCTCCCCTGGCGAAGCGTTCCTTGAGAATTTCAATAGCCTTGGAGCTGTTGTTATCTGCGCTTCCCTTTTGTCCCGTGGCGGCCTGGATCAGCCACTTAATGAAAAAGACCAGTCCCACAATCGCCAAGATCCAAAAAACCATCATAAAAATCATACCGAACCCACCCATTCCCCAGGAGCCCATCATTCCGGACCCATGTGCCAGTCACTGAATCTTCCCGACTGTGCCAGGACTTGATTAGGGAAGCTAAGTCCGAAACCTGATAGAAGGGGAGTTGCAAATCCTAAAAGTAATAATTTTGTACGTCTCATACTGTGTCTCCTTTTATAATTAGTGTCCATCCATAAATGGCCCTTTTTGCCCTGCTCGGCATTCTCCGCGGGTTTCCGGCTGCGGTGTACAGGCGCACTCCTTCCTGTACCGTTTTACGGGGATCGCAAATTTTCGTTTTAAAGGTTTGGCTACCATATATTCATCATTAAAAGGGCAGTTTCAACGTCTTGCCCAGGACTTGAGCTTGCACCCTTTGCTGCGGATGCCACTCACCTCGAATTAGTGTTGGATATAGTCCATAAGTTCCCTTTTTTGCCTTTCCAGCGACCACACCAGCTTATAGTTGCCGCCTTCTTTGGCTTTAAACGTATCTGCTATAATGCTTTCACCCTTAGCCTTGCCGGTGATCTGGACATCTTTTCCGGCATACCTTGCCTTGATGCTCCGGCTCAGGTTAGGCAGATAGTAGTACTTGCCATCGGATAAACGCAGGACGAAGTTGACTTCAGTAATAAGGTGCACGCCGAGATCTTCCGGTGGACACACTTCGCCTTCGATAGCGCAAAGAGCACCTTCGATGGTGCCATTGAACGTTGCTACGTTTGTTTTGGAGAGAGCAGCCGTAGGGACTGTCAAGACTATGGAGAATACCATAATCATAAATACCTTATAAATGTTTATCTTTTTCATTTTATTACCTCCGTTTTCAAAGCGATCCTATGGTATGATAAACCATTCCGTTGAAGGAATAGCAAAATACCCGGTTAGGAAAACATATGTTACGATTACCGCAGCGAATAAAGCCGAAGTTATAACCAATGTTTCTATATTAGTTGTTTCCATTTTTCGTTTCCTCCTTTCAATTTATTTTATTTGTTGCTTGTTGACCTGATTAACTTGTTAAGCAAAGTGCGTGCCAAATGTACCACAAAGTGGTATCTTTATGGGTAACAAGCTGAAAAGACAACAAATAAAATAGTCTAATATATAGTCTAATATGTTGGGGTGTAAGTAAGGGTGGATACTATATATCCAGTTTGATAGAAGCCATAGGTTCAAACGGATACTAAATATCCATGCTGGGAGGGTATGTTGTAAGTTTTTGGGTTATTTTAAGAAAAATAATTCAATAAAGGATCCAAAATATAGCAGCGAAATCCTAAACATGACAATACAGGTTCATCTTGCCAGTATGTAAGATTTAGATGTCATTAGGATGTTGAGATAAATGTTTCGTATCTGTAGTTAGGGATGCAAGATTTCTTGCCTGTATCGATTCCTGTAGGTCATAAGGTGTTCATAGCAGATTCCATTAGGAAATCGCAAATATTTTGAGTTTCAATTATTCATCATAAAAGGCAGAAATCTTGCATTGCAATATAACGGCCGCTAATCAGCCGCACGGCTTTTTGTGTCGGCTGAATTAGCCTTGTTGGCCAGTTACAGTGAATTGAAATACTGCTGTATCGCACTCTTCCTTTCAAAGTCATCCAAGATCGCATTAACCTGCGGTTTGGCGCTCTTGATGCACGCGAACCACTGGATTAGTAGCAGGATCATCTCCACCAATACTACCAGCAAAAATCCTGTCACATAGCTCCACTTTTGCATACATACGAATATTACGACAGTTACCAGAAGCAGGAATGATGACTCGACAAGGACCCAAAACCAAGCCCAGTTGTCTGCGGCCGTACGCACGAGCTGGTTGTCAATATCAGGATTTTTGAATCCAGCATACTTATAGACCGTTTGATACATCGAATCATTCCGGACCTTGCGAATCGTTGCCTTTCGAGCAGCAGTAAGGGGAACTCCGGTCCCCTGGCAGAGGGGATAGAGTAAGAATCGTATATCGAAAATGAGGCGAATCCGGAAGATATCAGAAATCCGATCATGGAGCTTGATCATTCGGGAAATCACGGCGATAGCACCTGGGATTAATACATAAAGTACTTTGATGCTCTTAATAGGACCTAAATCAGCTTCGGTCGCAATTGATTCAAGAAATGCCTGAACAGCGGGAGATGCCTTGGCCAGCATGGCGGTGGAGAAGAGTCCAGTGGCAATGCTAAACCAAAAGATTCTCTGAAGTATTTCAGAATAGTCTGCGGGCTGTCCGATAATCTTCATGCTCAACCTTTCGATACGAGTACAAAATTTGATTGCCCCTCGTTCCAGGTTTCGTCAACGGAAAACCCAAACCGAGAGACTAGCTTCACCACAGAATCCTTATTTAGGATGCCGTAGTAGGTTGCCCCCGATCTCGATTCAGCAATCCAGCCATCCAAATGCGGACGAGTGGTCGGTCTTTTTTGGACCTCCGTGAAATAAGAGTTCGTGTGTTGATTGACGAAGAGTACACGGCCTTTGTGCTCAAGGGCGGATCGAATCGCTCGAAGTGACCTTGCTCTCGTCTTCGGGCAAGGTATTGCGGAGAGCACATTGGCACACAGAACGAAGTGATAGCGGCGAGAAGATTGTTTCCAAAAGTCCTTCACGTGCTGAATGGTGCAAGAGGGCCATGTTTTCTTCACGAATGCTTCAACCGATGTGCGTTCGCTGTGAATCCGCTGAGTTCTTCTGAGTTGTAATTCAGAATCAACGATACCGATATGCTTACTACGTTGAACAAGATGGACCGTATAACGGAGTTTGCCACAACCATAGTCTAGCGCTGACGGTGTTCTGTCACGGTTGCAAAGCCATCTAACGAGTGAAGCTGCAGCATCGCTCGCAGGTTTTGCCGCATTCTCTGACCGGATTACAGTGCCTTTGATCTTGTAGCGCATTCTTCCCTCTGCCCAACGGTGAAAATAATCGGATGGCTGAAAGCGCGAAAGCGCTTTTGGACATTCCGTGTTGATTTTTTTGTTAGGCGATCTCTGCTACCAACCATTATTTTCTTCGCACCAGTCATATAGAATAATTATTTGTTCAAGTTCATAGAGCGCACGAAATAAATCTCCATACAGTTTCCGTTCGCTAAAATTTGCGATTGATTGAGTTATTGCATTATTAACTAAGAACTCATGCGCCATATTGTTCCGGTAATCAACAACGCTTTCTAATAATTTGATGAAATCTGGGCTTAAACCTCTATCCTTGAGTTCATTTTTAGTTTTCCCCAATGTCCACTTCTCCATGTCATCATAGGGAACCCCGTATTTTCGTGTTAGCAGGCCCTTCAACCCGAACTCCAGTATCTGAGCCTTTCCCATGAACATTGCGTACTGCTCCAAAACACTGAGTTCTTTGTATTCTTCTAACTTAGCATGGACCTTAGTTTTGATCTGATCCCCGGAAAGTGAAGGCTCGTCAGTCACGTCTTTCCACCTCGAGAATTATTGTGGCGCCTAACAATTACTATACAGAATTAATTCTGTATATTCCAATATATCATGGCTTTTACAGAAATTTTCTTTAATCGATAGCCAAAACCTTCTAATTGAAGATACCTTGCCTGTATCGATTCCTGTAGGCCATAAGGTGTTCATAGCAGATTCCGTTAGGAAATCGCAAATGTTTTGGGTTTCAAATATTGAACATGAAAAGGCAGGTATCATCAATCAGAATATTTGATTTTATCCCTGTGGGTTGTGATATGTTGGAGATATCACAAGTTTTAAAGCGGACC
>JBHPCZ010000175.1:0-5092 GCA_042573625.1 Thermodesulfobacteriota bacterium | reverse complement strand
GCTGCAAGGGGTTGCCTTTTATCTACTGGTTGGTCTTGAAAAGATCGTTGAATTGACTGGGGCGTTGTATTAGCACAGAACGTGCCAGAATGTGGTTTCGATTGGTTTTTGATGTAGTTACAGAGTGTTAAAAGGAGTGAAGTGTTGAAGGGATATAGATGAAAAGAGAAATAAAGTTGCATAAAATGCAACAAGACTGAAGAACAAAAGTCTATTAATCATTTAATAACAAATTGTTATAGACATTAAGGGCGTTGCGCAACAACAATGCAACACTTGTTGCAATTCTATGTTGCCCTGATGAGCCCAAACCTTTTCATTTTTCGCCACAGGGTTGTTCTGTTTATTCCCAGCGCCCGGGCTGTCTTTTCTCGATGGCCGTTGTACTGACGGAGCAACCGATCAATATTATCCCGCTCCACAATCTGTGAGCCTTCGGTCAATATTTCTTCGGAAGGCCGGAGTTCAACGGGTGAGGCGAGCCGGTTTTGAAGATAGTCGGGAAGATGCCTGGGTTCTATAATCCCATACCGGCTGACGATCAGGGCGTGCTCCAAAATGTTTTCAAGCTCTCTGACATTGCCCGGGTAGTCATAACTGAGCAAAGCCTCCATGGCCATTTCAGAGATTCCCTGAGGCAGGTTGGCTTGAACGGCACACAGCCGTCTCAAAATGTGACGGATGAGCAAGGGGAGATCGGCGCGGCGGTCCTTTATCGGAGGAAGTTCCATCCGCAACACATTCAGGCGGTAGAAAAGATCCTCGCGAAAAAGTCGCTTTTCCACCAGTTTTTCCAGGCCGCGATTGGTGGCCGAAATGATCCGCACGTCCACGGTGGCGATCTTGCGGCTACCCAGAGGGTAAAACTCCTTGTCTTCCAAAACCCTCAAAAGCTTTGCCTGAAGGGGGAGGGGGATATCTCCGATTTCGTCTAAAAGAATGGTGCCGCCGTCAGCCTCCTGAAACCGGCCCAGCTTGTCGATATCGGCGCCGGTGAAAGCGCCTTTGGCGTAGCCGAACATTTCGGATTCGAGAAGGTTTTCAGGCAGGGCCGCGCAATTGACCTTAACAAAAGGTTTGTCGGCCCGTTTGCTGGCCGAGTGAATCACCTTGGCCAAAAGATCCTTTCCCGTACCGGTGGACCCTTCGATGAGCAAAGTGGCATCGCTGGCCGCCACCATCCGCGCCATCTCGAAAATTTTTTGCATGGACGGGTCTTTTCCCACCATATTTTGAAATGTGTACCGGTCGCTGATTACCTGATCCAGTTGTTGAGCGAGGGTGAGGTCCTGCAAGGTGGCCAATCCTCCCACGATCTCTCCCTGATCATTTTGGAGCGGCAGGTATTCGGCCCGGATCGGAATGGTCTCTCCCTCGCTGGTTGGCATTTCTCCCTGGCGATTGGTTCGGGCCTTTCCGTCGGCTATCGATTCCATGAACAAAACCAGATCCTTGGACTCATCCCCGCCGAACAGGGAGGAGCATGGTGTCCCCAAAACCTGACGGCGGTTGTAGCCGGTAATCATTTCGGCCGCTGTATTGAAGAAGGTGATGTGGCCGCCTCGATTGACTGTAAAAATACCGATATCGAGGTTGTCCAGTATAATCTTCAGGCTGCGTTCCTCGTAATGAATTCGGTTGATAAGATTGGCGAGATGCGAGTGGTCATAGAATACCGTAAAGCATCCTGCCATTTTATGGTTCTGGTCATAGAGCGGCGTTGTCAGTCGTGTGATCTGGTGGCTGGCATCCTGTTCATCACGGATTTCAACATCTGAATATTCGGTTTCCGATTTTCCCTGTTTCAATAAAGGGCATTTTTCCTGGCAGGGAATTTCATGAAATACGTCACGACAATCCTTCCCGATGACTTCGGTCTCCTCTATTCCCATCAGTGCCTGGACGCTGGTGTTGAACGATGTGATTTTCCGGTTGAGATCGCTGGTAAAAGCGCCGATATTCAACAGGTCCAACAGTTTGACCCACTGGTCGCTGGAAAGATTCGTTTTCATACTTTGTAAAAGATTTTCCATGTTCATCAGATGCTTGCTTCGAGACCTTTGAAAAACATCCCCTTTTGCCCAATCCCGGTGTCAGGCTCAAATTTTAATCCTCGAAATACTTCATGTATTCCTGTGGTTAAAATTTTCGCCTTCCTTGGCCTTGAACATAATTGAACGTTTTTCAAAGGTCTCGCTTTCGGAAGCTGGGATAACGTCCGAAATAAATTCTATCTTACGTTTATTTTTCTTTTATCAATATGTTACACCCAAACCGCTATATATGATAACTGAAGTGTTGTCCAGCCAAAACAGGTCATCTTCCATTTTATTTCAGATATAGAACCCCAACCAGGGGGTAAAGATCATGGCCATTACAAAGCGACAAAGAGCAGGGCCCAAAAGGTTCGGTCCGGGTTTAATTCCAGGCAGTACAAACATATTATGTCTAAAAAAATGGTTTGATGGCAAGATATTTGTTAGGATCAGTTTTGTATATATTCGCCTTCGCCTGAATACCCTGCAGTTTGCTACGGAGAGCTTCATTAATCTTTCAATGGTCAATGGTAAAACCCCGGCCTACTGAAATCTACTTCACCACAGGAGCACTTTCCATGGCCCTTACCAAAGCTCCAATCAACGAAGAAATCAGTAAGCGAAACGGATTCAACGAAACCAACCCTCTGTAACCCTCGAAGCCCTGATAAAACCATTAAAAGAATTTTAGGGTTCGGAGAAGATATATTGATCAGCGGGTTTGGAAAGAAACTGGGTCGAAAGTTTGGTATTTCAGAATCGTCCACTGAGCGGCTTTCCAAGCGTGTCGAGACGTCCCCTGGAGATGCCTATATGTCGGTAAAAGTTTCCAAAATTTCCAAACGACCCATAGAAGATGCCGAAAATGCGTATAAGGAAAATAAGGGCAAAGGCTAAAGGAAAGAAGGCGATTGCAAAACAGTATAACAATTATACCCTTCTCAAAATTGACTCTGTTTCTATATGGGCAACTGTTTGCCTCAGTGACCCAATATATAAGGTTTGACAAGAAAAGGCTCTTATTTTAAGGTACGAACTATGGAGTGGGAACTTTTTTCTGTAGCAAGTGAATCGCTATAGAGAATCTTTCGACGGAGAACTGCACCGCTTCTGCTCCGAGTTGACCATTTCCCGCAGAATATCCGTGAGAGGATTCATGCGACGCTATTTTCTGCTACATAATTATCGGTACTGGAAAAATTCGATCCAAACCTGCTTGCAGAGCGCACCGTTCCCGATTCGGTTTTTCTCTTTTAGGTTTGTTGAATATTGCACCCAAAGGAAACGGCCGGCCGGTTTTACCATTATCGAACTGGTTATCGTCGTGGCAATCATCGCTGGTCTGTCAGCTATCGGAATACCGACCTACTTAGGCTATGTTCATAAGGCCCGGATAACAGTGGCGACTTCGGAGATCTATCAAATACAAAAGATGATCATTTTATATGAATACGATTATAAGAAGTTGCCGCTGGACCTTACTAACATCCGTGGGGGGGGGTGGAAAGACCCATGGGGGAATCCATATCAATATCTGAATTTTAGCACTATCACAGGAAAGGGAAAGGGCAAGATGCGGAAAGACCGATTCCTCGTACCCATCAATTCGACGTATGATCTTTGCAGTATGGGACCGGATGGAAAAACAAATATGCCCCTTACAGCCAAAGCAAGCAGGGACGATATCATCCGGGCCAGTGACGGAGAATACGTTGGGCCGGCAGCGTATTATTAAGTCGTCCTGTTTAATTCATATTTTTCGGGTGTTATGAAACAAAATTCAAAAGGAGCGAAGAGATGAGCGGAGAGGTGACAGACCGGAAGCGCACAGGAGACAAGGTGTGCTGGATTTGTCAAAATACTCCTGACATCAGGCAGCGCTCTGTTGCCAACCCATCGATGGCGCGCCGTCCATGGGCAGCGTGGAACTTTATTGTTATTGTTCTTCTTTTATCTTTAACCGGCTGCGGATGGTTTGAAGACGAAGAGTTCCCCGCGGAACTGCTGGGTCGCTGGGTAACGGACAACCCGAAATATGAGGGATGCTACATGATAATAAAGACGGACATCATCGTTTTTCATGCCACCGATAACAATCTATATGTAAGTGTCATTGAAAAGATCGAGTCCGTCACTGAATTCGGGCGAAAAGTATATCACATTACTTACTCGGACAAAGAAAACATCGAATACTTGCTATCCGTGATTGTTCTCAATGGGAGCAAAAAAGGCCGTTTGCAGTTTTACAACCAGCGGTACATCGAGTGGAACAAGATGGGCTTAAGCAAGGAAGAGTTATGATTTTGTTCTGATTGGTACTCGTTGCCGGTCATTTTCAGGAGTGCCGGAGGACACGGCCGATTCCAGCTTTAAGCTTTGGAGATCGACGATGAAGATTGAGTTCAAATCGTTCCGGACGCGTGTGGCCAGGAGAGTTGTCTCTCTTTTTGTAATCTGCGCCCTGCTTCCGGTATCCGCACTGGCGCTGGTATCCTATATCCATGTCCGGAGCCAGCTCTATGATCAGAGCCAGGAACGATTAAAGGAGGAAAACAAAGCGGTGGCCGTATCTATTTACGAACGGCTTCTGTTTCTGAATTCGGAATTGCACATCGCGGCTTCCCTTGCACAGCCCGGTAGCGGCGCCGCTGGCGCATTCAAGCGCGAAACTTCCCAAGAACTTACCAAAGGCCATTTTAAAAGCCTGACAATTGTCCCCCAGCTCCGGGGACAATCGCCCGCCCATGCCCTCAAATCTTTGCCGGACCTCAGCCAGGCCCAAAAGGATCACCTTGAGTCCGGCAACCCGTTGCTTCTGGTAAACAGTTCCAGCGGGAAGCCGGCACAGATGCACGTAGCCCTCAACATCCGTTCCGGAAAAGCCAAGGGCAGGATGCTTGTCGGCGAAATCGAAACCGATTACCTCTGGGAAGCGATCGATCGATTATCCCCTGGGATTGAGGTTTCCGTACTGACGATCTCCGGCGAAGAACTCTACAGCTCCACCCCAGACAAAATAGATCTCATATACCGAAAAATACAGGAAAGGGCTGGCA
>JBHPCZ010000174.1:0-5370 GCA_042573625.1 Thermodesulfobacteriota bacterium | reverse complement strand
TACCACTACTTGCATATATCATGAATATTGTCAACTCATGGTTCATAGTGTCAGGGCGATATAAGTCTATAACTGCCATCATTCCTGCATAAAAACAAATACACTTCAGGCTTGAAAGATTGTCGAATCCGGTCCCAGAGGACCCGGCTTTCAAAGGCTAATAAAAACTTGACAACCAATGATTTATCATCAATAAATTTTACGATAGCCTCAAAGTAGACAGGGCTTTTTAAATGCTTGCTGCCATAAGGGCACTAAACCGCATATCAAATCCCTTTGAACCAACAACACAAAGGAACAGACCATGGGTATTGATTGGACAAACAGGCGAGTAAAAATTGGGTTGGCTTTCATTTTTTCTCTCATTTTTTTCACGAGCCCCCTGTATGCCGGCGAAGGAACCAGTGATGCCATTTCCTGGAGGCTCCTGATTTCGGGACTGTTTGGCGGATTGGCCCTTTTCCTTTATGGAATCGAAAAAATGAGTGCCGGCATGAAGAAATCGGCCGGCAACAAAATGCGATCCCTTCTTGCCGCGTTAACCCGAAACCGGATCATAGCGCTTGTCGTCGGTGCCTTTGTGACAATGGTGATTCAATCCAGCAGCGCCACCACTGTGATGCTGGTCAGTTTCGTCCAGGCCGGGCTGATGAGTTTCGCACAGACACTGGGCGTCATTCTCGGCGCTGACATGGGCACCACCATCACGGCCCAGCTCATTGCCTTCAAACTGACCGATTACGCCCTGTTGATGATTGCCGTCGGATTTGGACTGAAAATGCTCGGCAAAACAGACAAAATAAAGGACATCGGAGAATTCATCCTCGGATTCGGCATTCTGTTCTTCGGCATGAAACTCATGAGCGATACGATGAAACCGCTGCGGACCTATCCCCACTTTATCGATTTTATGAAAGAACTGGAAAATCCGATGATGGGCTTGTTGGTCGGTACAATGTTTACGGCGCTGATTCAAAGCAGCGCCGCATCGATAGGCGTTATTATCGTTCTATCTCAACAGGGGTTGATCACACTGGAAGCCGGCATCCCGATTATTTTAGGAGCCAATATCGGCACCTGTATTACCGCCGGACTGGCCTCCATCGGCACATCTCGGGATGCTAAACGTGTGGCGCTGGCGCATGTCCTTTTTAAAATTGCCGGTGTAATGCTTTTTATTTTCTGGATTCCCGGCTTTGCCTCCCTGGTTCAAACACTTGCCGAACAATTCGGCTCCGGTCCCGCTCGCCAGATTGCCAACGCCCACACCATTTTCAATGTTAGCATAGGGGTAATCTTTCTCCCCTTTACGTCTTATTTTGCCAAACTTATTCTATGGATCTTCCCGAAAAGAGAGGAAGACAAGGATTTTAGAATAGCAACCTGGCACCTCGACGAGACGAGTATCTCGACACCGGCGCTGGCCATTGATCTGGCCCGTTCGGAGATTTCGCGCATGGCAAAAATTCTGAGCCGAATGCTGCGCGCCATCATCATCCCTTACATGTCCGATGAAAAATTGATCAGAAATGAAGGGCTGACCGAGGAAGAGACCGCACTTCTGATAAAGGAAATCCCCAAGCAGGATGAAATTTTTCCTGAGCTCACACTGCTTCAGGGGATTAGTATGCGGGAAGATAAAATCGATTTTCTGGATGAGAAAATAAATGAATATCTGGTTAAAATCGCGCGGAAAGAGCTGTCCGATGATCAGACAAACGAAGTGTACGGCATGATGTCTATTTCAAATGACTTGGAAAGTATCGGCGATATGATCCATCGAAATATGGTGCCCTTGATTGCAAAAAAACGAGAACTGGCGGTTGATTTTTCAGAAGAAGGCAAGGAAGAATTGATGATCTATCATCAAAAGGTGTGTAAACAGATCAAGCTTTTGGAAGAAGCATTTGCAGAAATAAACCTGGAAAAGGCACAGGAAATTATGGCCGGGGAAAGAAAATACCTGGATTTGGAATCGCAATACCGGATCAAGCACCTGGAAAGGCTCCGCCATGACCGGAAGGAATCCATCGAAACCCATGAGGTGCATATGGAACTGATGGATCTTATGAAACAGATCGTCGTATATTCATCCAACATCGCCAAAACGTTTCTTGTCAAATGCAAGGCAAGTTGAGAATGATCACAGCATGAAGATACTCGGCATTGAAACATCTTGCGACGACACTGCTGCGGCAGTGGTTGTTGATGGTAAGACCATATTATCTTCCGTGGTGTCGTCCCAGATCGAGGTTCACCATCCTTATGGCGGGGTTGTGCCTGAACTGGCGTCGCGGAAACATATCGAAGCCATCGTCCCGGTGGTCGAGGAGGCGTTCAGCATTGCCGGCATCGACTCAAAACAGATCGACGCCGTGGCGGTGACCCGTGGTCCCGGGCTCGTCGGTGCGCTGCTCGTCGGGTTCTGTTTTGCCAAATCTTACGCGTTTGCACTGGGTGTCCCCTGGGTCGGGGTCAATCACCTTGAGGGCCACATCCATTCGGTGTTTCTGGAAAATGACCCACCCCCCTTCCCTTTTGTGGCGCTTCTGGTATCCGGCGGCCACACCAGTATCTACCATGTGACATCTCACACCGGATTTGAGCTGATGGGACAGACCCGGGACGACGCGGCCGGAGAGGCCTTTGATAAGGTGGCCAAGATGCTCGGCCTCGGTTATCCCGGCGGTGTCGTCATCGACAGACTTGCCGGAGAGGGGGACCCCGGCAAGATTGCCTTTCCCAGGCCGTTCATGGACAGGAAAGCTTTTGATTTCAGTTTCAGCGGCCTGAAAACAGCGGTCCATCGATATATTCAGAAAAACAGAGATGGCTATCAACAGCAGATACCGGATATTGTAGCCGGCTTTCAGGAATCGGTGGTAGATGTCCTGTCATACAAGATTATCCATGCGGCTCTGAAAAAGGGGTGCGACCATATCGCGCTGGTGGGTGGTGTGGCTGCAAACCGCCGTTTAAGGGAAAAGATCAGAAATGACGCCGGTCTCAAGGGGATGACGGTTTATATCCCTTCCGTCAAACTTTGCGGCGATAATGCCGCTATGGTTGCTGTAACGGGCTATCATTACCTGATGAATGGAATTGTGTCCGGACTGAGTGATGACGTGTATTCGAGGGTAAGGTTCTAGTGATTCGATCTCGATACTGGATCAGCATGCCATTCTTCATAACATCAAGTCCTAACAAAAACGTCAGCCTATTGATTGTTGTTATAGATCCAGGTCTGGATAGAACTTATCGGTACATTCCGGACAAATACCGTGGGTAAATTCGGCTTCGGAATGATCACGGATATACGCCTCGATCTGATTCCAGTATCCTTTGTCATCGCGTATTTTTTTACAGTAGGAGCAAATCGGAAGAATTCCCTGGAGGGTTTTTATCGTTTCAAGAGCTTCCGTTAATTCCTTGTTGAGTTTTTCCAATTGCTGAGTCTTTTGCAGGGCTTCTTCATATGTGGAAATAAGTAGATCCAGAATTTGAAGGCGATCGGAATTGATCAAATATTTTTTACCGGAAAAATAGACCTCCATACCAATTTGGGAAGACGACGCCTTTCTTAAGGACATATTCACAAAAATATGCTGGATTCGCATAGCCAGGAACTTGTCATTGTATGGCTTTGTGATGAAATTATCCGCACCGCTCTCCAATCCTCTAATAATATCTTCAGGTTCAGAAAGCTGTGTCAGCATAAGGATCGGGATACCTCTCAGCTCCTCACTGGCCTTTATCTGACGGCACAGTTCATGGCCATCCATTTCAGGCATAACAATGTCCGTGATTATTAATGCGGGTTGACAGCCCTGTAAATATTTTAGCGCCTCTGCTCCACTATGGGTGACAGATACTTTATAGCCGTTTTTTACAAGCATCATTTCCAACAGCTTGGCCTGTGTCGGACTGTCTTCAACAATCAATATCTCGATTTCACTTTTCACTGCCTCTTCAAGCCCTGCCATCTTAACCTCCTGAAGTTTTTCCATGCGACAGTTAATTTAATACTGTATATTATAAAATTGTTTTTCCAGCATAATTTTCAGAATCGTGCGATCTGTTTCGATCATCCCTTGAGTACTGAGCTCTCCGACATTTTGCATCGTTTTCTCCGGGGTTGTTCCAACGATGCCGTCGGTGGATTGAACCTGAACTCCCTGAAGTGAAAACAGGGCGGATTGCACCGCAGTACCGGCGGCTGTTGCCAGTTTTAAAGAGCAGCCATCTTTTGCGCCGTCACAAATCACACCCGCCAAATCCTCCGTCAAATTCGCTATGGCGCCGGCAATATGATGGATATCGCCCCCCAAGAGGTAAGTGATACCTGCGGCTGCCCCGGCTCCGGCTGCAATTGAGCATCCGCAAACAGCAGACAACCTTCCGGTGTACGCCTTTACATATGCGGTAACAAGATGGCTCAAACCAATCGATTCCAGAACCGTTTTACGGTCACATTCAATATAGTCTTTAACAGCCCAAATGGGTAATGTCGCAGTCAGCCCATGGTTTCCACTGCCCGCGGAACTCATTGCAGGCATTTTAGCACCGGCCATACGAGCATCTGAAGCAGCTGAAGTCAGAATCCTTGCTGAAATAATCATATCTCTTTTGATCAGCCTCTGCCTTACAAGGCGTTCCAGGGTCATACCAATTCCCAGTCCGGATGCGTGTTTAAGACCATATTCAGCAAGGCGCAAATTATAGCGCACACCCTCTTCAAGAAACGCCAAATCCTCGACGTCCAAGTCTTCTATAAGTTCCAGCAACCTTGAAAACGGAAGTTCTTTTAACCAGGCTTCAACTAACCACACCTTCTTTACATCCTGCCCTGCCTCTCCGGTATTGATGAGCAGGCTGTCATCGACGCGCTGGTTGTTTAAACTCAAAGAGGTAATATTATCGTGAAAATCTTTAATGATACATTCAGCTATATTATTATCACTTTTTACACTCGCCTTAATAAAAAGCCCCTTTTGATCTTTAAGGAGATTGACCTTTACCTTTTCTGCCTCAACAAACTGCTCCGCTCTATCAACGATCGCATCGGTAATGGGCTCGAGAACTTCCAGTCGCCGTTCAGGGTCGCCGCCGAATGCCCCGATGGCGCCCGCCATAGCAAGCCCTTTAAGCCCCCGAGCGCCGGGGATAGAGACCGCTATGCCGTTTTTATAAATATTCGGGTCAACCCATAGTTCGATATGCTCGATTTCGCCCTTAGATACGAGTGATGTGGCTGCTGCCGCGCTCAAGGCAATCGCTGCGGGTTCTGTGCATCCCAGCGACAGGGCGACTTCAGTTTTTAATATATCCTTGACTGTAAAAGTTATCGTTTCATTCTCCATACATGCCGTC
>JBHPCZ010000173.1:0-5422 GCA_042573625.1 Thermodesulfobacteriota bacterium | reverse complement strand
TGTGGCGCAGGAAGCGACAGCAATCCCTAAAAAAAGAATGAGTGGAACCCACTTAAAATATTGATTTATTCGTTTCATTATTAAACTCCCAGGGTAAATGATTGTTTGTTTTTATTTAGCAGGTCTATGATGCTATCAGTATCCAGCATCTTATTGTTGTGTCAAGAAAAAGGTCTTATTCGCTTTAAATGATTTTAAAACCGATAGCCGGAATCCAACAGGAAGTCCGATCTGGATTTAAGGATTGATGAAAGGTCTGCAAAATTTTCCAATCGTAATAAGTGAAACTCCCCGCGGCAAGCCATTGGGTATTCTGGCGCGGTTTTTATAAAAAACGCGATTTGTACTTGCAAAACTATACGCCTATGCTAATTAAACTGATATGATTATCGTTTAATAAATGAAGCCACTTTAATTAAACGACGGGTGCAAATTCAGAGGTTGATCAAATAACTCTGCATGATGGTGGATTGCGATGACGCAATCCTGATCGGTTAACTATAAATAAGGAGGAGGGACAGATGAGATTTATTAAATTGTGCGGGATTGTCACACTTGCGGTCATCTTGGCGACAGCAGGCATGGCGGTGGCAGGCACCCTTGAGGATGTCCGGGCAAAAGGGTTTATCCAGGCCGGTGTAAATGGCGATCTGTTCGGTTTTGGAAAGCCGGATGAAAAAGGTGTATGGCGGGGCCTTGATGTGGACACGGCGCGTGCCATTGCTGCTGCAGTATTTGGTAATGCAAAAAAGGTAAAATTTACGCCACTGACCGCAAAAACACGTTTCACCGCGCTGCAATCCGGTGAAATTGATGTGTTGACCCGTAATTGTACCCAGACTTTGAGCCGCGATACCGCTTTGGGCTTAGATTTTTGCCAGGTAAACTATTACGACGGTCAGGGCTTTCTTATTCCCAAGAAACTGGGTGTTAAAAGCGCCAAAGAACTGGACGGCGCTACCGTCTGCGTTCTACCGGGAACCACCACCGAGCTGAACGTGGCGGATTATTTCCGATCCAACGGCATGAAGATGAAACCGGTTGTGATTGAAAGTACTGCCGAACTGGCCAAGGCATTTTTTGCCGGACGCTGTGACGTTTTAACCTCGGATGCTTCTCAATTGGCCGGTACACGGGCCGTTGCCCCCAACCCCAAAGCTTACATGATTTTGCCTGAGATTATTTCCAAGGAACCCCTTGCCCCCGCGGTTCGCCATGGCGACAACCAGTGGAAAGATATTGTCAACTATTCGGTGCTTGCCATGATCAACGCCGAAGAGTTGGGTATTACATCAAAAAACGTTAAGAAAATGCGCGTAAGCAAAGATCCGAAAATCCAGCGGTTTCTGGGCAAGAGTGCCGGAATCGGGAAAGCGATAGGCCTGGATGAAAAATTTGCTTACAATATCATTAAACAGGTGGGCAACTACGGTGAAGTGTTTGAACGGAATGTGGGTGTGAACACACCGCTCGGAATTGAGCGCGGCCTGAACGCCCTGTGGACAAACGGCGGTTTGATGTATTCTCCGCCATTTAAATAATGGCTTGATCGGATAGGTTAAAATAACTCCAGTCTATCCAATTCATGTCACAAGGTTTAATCAACGAAGCTGTTAAGCTGATTCGCGGATATATCGATCAGCTTAACAGCTTAAATTTTGAAGATGGGATGAAAACCGTCGATACCGACACTCTAGACAAAGCCATACCGAAAGCGGTTCCATTTTTCAATGACCCTGCCAAGCGATCAATTTTCTATCAGTTGATCGTCATGTTGCTGTTTGGGCTTCTGGGGTTCTATCTGATTTCAAACACGATGGCAAACCTTGAAAGGCAGGCCATCGCGACCGGTCTCGGCTTTCTTGAAAAGGAATCCTCGTTTGAAATCGGTGAATCGCTGATATCCTATTCGGCAGCCGATACATATGCCCGCGCGCTTCTGGTGGGTGTTATCAATACATTGATTGTTTCTTTTATAGGGGTCATTCTTACCGTCATCCTCGGCACGTTCATCGGTGTGGCCCGCCTGTCTACAAACTGGCTGGTATCCAGACTGGCTGCTGTTTATATAGAGGTTTTCCAGGATATACCGGTTCTGCTGCAGCTTTTTTTCTGGTATGCATTTTTTTATGAAATCCTGCCTTCCCCCCGACAGGCGATGCGCCCGGTTAACGGGGTGTTTTTAAGCAACCGGGGGCTGGTCTTCACGGTTCCTCAGCTGCATCCGGCCCACAGCTATATGTTATTGGCAGTGTTCATCGGCGGTGTTGCCGTATATTTAATTCGACGATGGGCCAAGCAGCGTCAGGATAAAACCGGCCGGATATTTCCTGTTTTTCATGTATCCGTCGGTATCTTATTTGGACTGCCGCTGATGGTTTGGTGGCTGGCCGGTGCGCCAACGGCAATGGATGTTCCCATACTTAAGGGATTTAATTTCGTCGGTGGCGTGAATATCAGTCCGGAATTTACTGCGCTATTGCTGGGTTTAGTTCTCTATACAGCCGCATTTGTGGCGGAAGCTGTCCGTGCCGGAATCCAGGCGGTGAGCCACGGCCAGACCGAAGCCGCCATGTCAATGGGCCTCAAGCCCGGGCAGGTTCTGAATCTGGTTATATTACCTCAGGCGTTGCGGGTGATTATTCCACCATTGACTAGCCAGATGTTGAATCTGACGAAAAACAGCTCATTGGCGGTGGCCATCGGATATCCGGATTTTGTTTCCGTGGCCGGCACGACCATCAACCAGACCGGTCAGGCCATTGAGGGGGTTGCAATGATGATGGTGGTGTATCTGTTTTTCAGCCTGACCACATCCGCTTTTATGAACTGGTATAATAAGAAGGTAGCGCTTGTAGAAAGATAAAATCGTTTCACAATTTTATAATAACTCTGAGAATATGACTGAAGCCCTCGCAGAACAGATTGAAAAAACCATAAAACCGCCGGTAACCAGTGTGGGAGTTCTCGGATGGATAAAAGCCAACCTGTTCAACAGCCGGTTCAATGCTGTTTTAACCCTCCTTACCTTGTATCTTCTCTGGAAAACCGTACCGCCTTTTATCCAATGGGCGTTCATCGACAGTTTGTGGGTGTCCACCGGTGCAGAATGCCATGAAGCCGGCGGTGCGTGCTGGTCTGTTGTATCAGCAAACAAACGGTTCATCCTGTTCGGGTTCTTTCCTTACGATTTGCATTGGCGTCCTTTTCTGGCCATGATCATGCTGGTAAGCCTTCTTTTTTACAGTCAGAACCGGAAACATTGGAAAAAATCACTGGTATATGCATGGCTTATCGGCCTTTTCACAATGGGCCTGCTGATGAAAGGCGGATTGTTCGGGTTGACACCGGTGGAGAGCACTCAGTGGGGGGGACTGCCCCTCACGCTCCTGCTTTCTGTTTTCGGCCTGACCGCCGCATACCCTCTCGGCGTCGTATTGGCCCTGGGACGGCAATCCAGGCTGCCGGCTATAAAAGCGATCTGTGTCGTCTATATCGAATTAATCCGCGGGGTGCCGTTGATTACACTCCTCTTTATGTCCTCGGTCGTTTTTCCCCTGTTTTTACCCGAAGGTGTTACCCTCAACAAGATTCTCCGGGCACAGACGGCCATTATTCTGTTCACCGCTGCCTACATTGCGGAAGTTGTCCGGGGCGGCCTTCAGGGGATGAACAAAGGGCAATATGAGGCCGCTGAATCTCTCGGGTTGAATTATTACCAGACCATGCGGCTGGTTATTCTGCCCCAGGCGCTCAAGATTGTGATTCCGCCCACGGTCAGTATTCTCATCTCGGCATTCAAGGACACTTCCCTGGTGGTGATTATTGCATTGTATGACCTGCTCAAGACGACGCAATCTGTTCTTTCGGATCCGGAATGGAGGGGATTTTCCTCGGAAGCGTATATTTTTATTGCCTTGATCTATTTTGTGTGCTGTTTTGCCATGTCTAATTACAGCCGCCGCCTGGAGAGGGAATTGGAGACCGGATGAACCATTTTCTGCCCTTGCTTGTGGATATGGATTTGGAGTCTACCATTTAAAACATCAATTGATAAAATGAGAAGTATCCATGAACGAAGAGAATAAAAAAAATAATGAAAATCACTCATCCAGCGACGCCATAATAGAAATTATCGAAATGCACAAATGGTTTGGAGATTTCCATGTACTTCAGGACATTAACCTTACAGTCAAAAAAGGTGAACGTATCGTTATCTGCGGCCCCTCCGGATCCGGAAAATCTACCCTGATCCGATGCATCAACCGTCTGGAAGAGCATCAACGGGGCCGGATTATCGTGGATGCCATCGAACTGACCAGTGACATAAAGAATATCGAAAAAATCCGAATGGAAGTAGGTATGGTTTTTCAGCACTTCAACCTTTTTCCTCACTTAACCATTGTTGAAAACCTAAGTCTGGGGCCGATATGGGTTCGGAAGGTTCCCAAAAAAGAGGCCGAAGAAACCGCCATGTATTATCTGGAAAAAGTGCACATCGCAGAGCAGGCACACAAATACCCGGGGCAGCTTTCCGGCGGCCAGCAGCAGCGAGTTGCCATTGCCCGAAGCCTGTGCATGAAGCCGAATGTTATGCTCTTTGATGAGCCCACCTCGGCCCTTGATCCTGAAATGGTCAAAGAAGTCCTGGATGTTATGATCGGCCTGGCCAGGGAGGGCATGACCATGATCGTGGTCAGTCACGAAATGGGATTCGCCAAGAGTGTGGCACACCGGGTTCTTTTCATGGATTTTGGTCGGATCGTCGAAGAAAACACACCGAAAGAATTTTTTGAAAATCCGCAAAACGAACGCACCAAACTGTTCCTCAGCCAAATACTACATTAATTTAGCTGCCCTGATCCATACTTGATTTAACAGAATCGTAAGGTGGGTCAATACATACCTTGACAGTTTGATTCTCAGAGTTTGATATCACAATATTTTCGAGGCCATTATAATTGCAGTTATATTGCGAGGCTGTCGAAAAAGCCAAAAAAATGGCAATTTTAACAATTTCGCACCTAATGAAATCAACTGGTTGCGAACATCAAAACCACGGATTTAGGGTTTTTCGACAGTCTCTGCAGATAGCACAAGGTTAATTCAGGTTGTGATATGGTATGAATATCTGGGGAAATTAAACCCCTTTATATTTGCAGGTTAGTCGGGTAGACTGGAGGAATCTCACCTCCAGCCACCCCACAAGTAGGGTCGAGGAATGGCGCGGTACTCTCAGAGCCCGTTTCCATCCCCCGCCTCGTCAAACGCAGCATACGGATTTCCCGCACTACGCTTTCTCTGTTAACTTCGTCTAAAGGGTTATGTGACCTATCAAACTGGCAGCGCTTTCAGACCCTTTCAAGGCCTTACTCCACCTGTTAAATCAAGTATGGATCAGGGCAGCTAAATTAATGTAGTA
>JBHPCZ010000172.1:0-5546 GCA_042573625.1 Thermodesulfobacteriota bacterium | reverse complement strand
CGGGTCAGAAAACGTGCCCGGTTTTCGACAGCACCGCCCAGTTCATCACTCCGTTTGTTCAGCAGGGGAGAAAGCAGTTGTGCAATCAGATCCCCGTAGCTGGCCTGGATTTCGACACCGTCATATCCGATGGTTCTGGCCTTTGTAGCACCATCCGCCATGATGGCGAGGATTTCTTCGGCCTCTTCCATCGACATGGCATTTGCCAGAGAAACCACCCAGGCGTCTCCTTTTTTCTTGGCCCCATCAATTGCTTTGTCAACCTTCCGCTCCCGGGGATAATTCAGGTGCATGAAGGCCCTGGCGCCTTCGGCATGGATGGCGTCCAACAGCTGTATCACCCCGGCGGCATACTCTTGCGTGTCAAAGCGAAGTTCCTGGGGGCCTTTGTATGCCCGGGGGTAATCCAGACAGGGACAGTCCAGCACAATCAGGGCGACGCCGCCTTTGGCCCGAGCCCGGTAAAACTCCAGCATCTTGGGATTTACCCGGCTGTCTGTCGCGTACTTTGTGGGAAACAGCGGCATGATGATTCTGTTTTTAAGATGGCAATGGCCGATATTTCCGGGTGAAAAAAGATTTGGAAAGCGCATGGTTTCCTCCCCGTCTGTTTGAAAAGACACCACGATGGATTGAAAGTCAAAGATGCCCCGGATCTAACCGGTCAGGTGTGAAGCCCGGGTTGAAAAAGCGGGATGAGCAGCCGCGAGACCTTGACCCGCCCGCCCTGTTATCCGCGGCTGGCTGGCCAAAACAGGTCGAAGATCCCCTGCAAAGCAGGGAGATGGCGTATCACCGGCCTTGCCTCGGAGCAAACAAAATGAAGATTTGTTTACGATCATTGAGGGTGAAATAAAAAGAGCGCCTCTTATTAGGGTCATCAGAATCTGAGCACCGAAGTGATTTTTAGTCTACGCCTTCTTTAAAGAGGATGTCAAGATTCCACTTCCGAAAAAATGTGGTTTCCAGAGGCTTCGCATTCCATTCCAATCTAAACGATTCTAATTTTTGACAATAGCCATCCTCAACCGCCAAATTTGTCAACACGGTCAACGACCTCCCTGACAAACGCGCAAGCGGGAGAAGCTTTTGAGGTATTGATCCAGCACTCTTTTAGTTCTGTTTTAACAACACCGTTAAAGAGGTTTAAAAAAGTTACCGGGGAACGCATAATTTCATGGGCGTCGGCATAATCCCACAGTGAAGAGTGAAAAGTTAATATTAAAGAGAAGGGTGTTTTGCTCAGAGCGCCTTGCCCGCCCAATGAAATGTTTACCCCGTTAAACGCGGAGCCATGTTTAACCAGGGCGTAGCCGATTTCATCGGGGCTCCATGCGCTCTGCGCTAAGGATGGATGTCCCCCAAGGTCTCCAACGCAGGAATTGGACTTTTTGCGAAGCCGTCAAAGTTGGCTCTGGAAATATATTGCCGTATCATGGAATATATACTTTACATATAGTCGTCTATATGTTAAACAAGCTTTCATGATAAAGAAAAGACCATTCTGGATAGAGCAGATAGCCCGCGCATGGCAGAAGCGCTCCATTGTTTGGATTTCAGGGGTGCGCAGAGTCGGCAAGACGACGCTGACGAAGATGTTTAGCGATGCGGTTTATATGAACTGCGACCTTCCGTCAATCGCGCGGATGGTATCAGATCCGGAACTTTTTTTCGACAGCTTAAACAAGAAAGCGATTATAATCTTTGATGAAGTTCATCGCCTTGAAGATCCAAGCCGTCTTTTAAAAATTGCCGCAGACACATATCCACATCTTAAGGTTTTGGCTACAGGTTCATCCACGTTGGCAGCCACCAAAAAATTCACGGATAGCTTGACGGGCCGAAAGTACGCCATTTATCTATCTCCTGTCCTGTGGGAAGAGTGTGCGGACGTATTTCAAATTAGAGACCTTGACCGTAGACTGCTGCACGGTGGATTACCGGAACCTTTGATTGAACAAGAAAAAGATCCTTCATTTTTTTCCGAATGGATCGACAGCTTTTATGCGCGTGATATCCAGGAGCTTTTCGGAATTCGAAACCGCGTCGGGTTTATCAAACTCCTTCATCTTTTACTGCGTCAGAGCGGCGGCTTTATCGATTATTCAAGTTTGGCAAAGCTGTGTGACTTAAGTCGCCCAACAGTGAAGGCCCACATTGAAGCGATGGGGATTGCTCATGCCGTTTTTCAGCTGACTCCGTTTCACGGCGGTGGCCGGCGCGAAATTACACAGCGGCCTAAATGCTTCGGGTTTGATACCGGGTTTGTTACGTTTATCAAAGGTTGGGATACTATCAGAGAAGATGACCGGGGCATATTATGGGAGCACCTTGTTCTTGATTCGCTGCGAACCCGCATAAGCCCTTTAAACCTATTTTACTGGCGCAACAAATCAGGAAGAGAGATCGATTTTATTGTTAAAAGGCAAAACCGGCAGATAGATGCGCTTGAATGCAAAATCAACCCTGACCATTTTGATCCCAAATCCTTGACTGCTTTTCGTTTACTGTATCCCAAGGGAAAGAACTACATCATAAGTCCTCGTATCAAGACCCCCTATAAGCACAGGCACAAAGGCCTAACGATTCATTATTGCTCACTAAGCCACATGGACATCATGGGATTGACCGAAGGGTGAATTAGATTTCTGATTACAGAAAACAGTTACGGGAAAAACTGGAGGAACTGTCAAGAAAATGGCAATCAAAAGGGTTGCCTTCCAGGTCCGGGCTTGAAAAAAAGGCCGGAGATTTGCGTGAGTGGAAAGTGAAAACAGGTGGTTCGGGGTTGTGGGACACACCGCCGTTGATGATTACAGCAACCCTTGACGATGGCCTGGGACATGGACTCGAAGTTATTCGGATGTTTTCTGAAGTAGCGGGTCTTGAAATCATTGAACTCGGACTACTTGTGGCGCCAGAAAAAATCATAACCGCATGTAAAAAAAACAAACCTGATTTATTAGGATTAACCTTACTCCAGTTTGATTCAGAGGAAAACATTTTGATGATAAGCAGAAACCTCCCGCCAAAAACCAAAATAATTGCAGGAGGACCGGTTTTTACGGCAGATCAAGGATTTGCCCGGCGGACAGGCATCCATTTCGCAGCAAAGAATGTAGCCTATTTTATCCGGTTTCTGCTTCAGTTTGAAAGCGGAGTAACTTAATTAGTGCGCTAATCAAGGTTTGATCCCAATTTCTCTGAAAAACGCATAATTTCATGGGCGTCCCCATGTCGCCAAATACATCACCGCTAACCACACTGTCTCCGTGTCCGGTTCCGTCCATTCGACCCGGTGTTTAGCATGGGCCGGGATATTGATGTAATCGCCGGGTATCAGCTCAACAATACCGTCACTGCCTTCAAACAAAAGCTTCGCACGGCCTTTGAGCAGCATCACCCATTCATCCTGATCCTGATCGTACCAGAATCCTTCTGAAGACGCGTGTCCTTTGGATACGATCCGTTCAATTTTAAAGCGGTCCGTAATTAAAATGTCTTGAAATAATTCTTTAGGGATGTCGGCGGGAATGGAGGAATATATATTCTGTACATCGTTCATCGGTCTTTATCCTTTATGCAGAAATGAATAAGGCAACAAAGCATTAGCATCAAGATTGGGCTAACTGGAAAAATAGAAACTTGAGTTATAATTTTATTTTGCCCTGAAAAACCTGGTCCTCTGGACAAGGATATTTACGTATGTCCCCTATATCACGCCTTTTCTACGAGATCATTCTAAAATTTCAAGGACATTGCGCTTCTTTAACTTGCCAGAGGCAGCGATTAATATAGTCCGTATGGCTTGGGCGGTCCGGCCCTGTTTCCCGATAACTTTCCCTATATCTTCTTTAGCTACTTTAAGCTCAAATACCGAAACATGTTCACTCTTTACCTCTAAAACCTCTACCTGTTCCGGATTGTCAACCAATGACTGCACAATGTGCGTGATCAGGTCTTTCATAGCTCTGTTTCTTTCGTTTCCAACGTGGATTCTTCACTCGATTCAGTTGTTTTTCTGTATGATCAATCCTTTAAAATTGGGCATATCTTGCCAAAACACCTACCCAACGTCAATTCGTTCGATTATATATATCACATACCCTATCAAAAAGGAAAAAGTCTTGCTTCAAATGTAGCACCCCCATATAATTAATTCATGGAAACGGTAAAGCTTAAGAAGATTTCAGGAAGATGGAATGTTTTTTGTCCTGTATGCAAAAAATGGCAGTATGTATGAAAAGCATCGTATCCTTTTAATTTTGCATTTATCCTTAGGAATTTATTTGAATCCTTCCTATTGTAATGTCTTGCCATAATCACAACCACGACTGAATTACAGATACCTTACACACAACTTTAAGTCAGCTCGTGCTGATTACATATATCGAGAAATGTTAATTATTGTGAAAGTACATCACATAGCCTCAACCACTTCTTGTACCTGCGAAAGATCCATGTACCCCTTTTCAATCAATATCGCACCAATGATTCTACGCATTCCTTGTTCAATTTCCTCCTCGACCTGGATTTCTAATCCTTCTAACAGTTGATCCATGCTAATGAACCCTTTTTCCATAGCCACTACACCAAAACGCTTGTCCGTAAATTCTTCTGACATTTATCCCTCCTGTTCTGGGCGCATATCGTCTTCCAGACCTTCCCTTTGATCCAGAGTGGGGCAACACAATATATAAACATAGGAAAATCAGGCGGTGGTTGTTGATATCTTACAATAAACACAACTCGAAGCCGGACTATCAGAATTACATATATCACAAAAATCCGCAAAAAATCAAAAAGGCAAATCCAGCAATATGGATTCGCCCTTATTGAAATGTAATATCACAACTATTTTAAGCCCTCAAAAACCTGTCATAAATTGCAGATAGCACAACCTCATCGATGCAAAATTTCGTATTGTGTAGAATGATATAGTTATTATTATTTTGTCGACTTTAAGAAAGATTTTACACTGCGGACACCGTCTACACTTTTTGCGTGTGCAATGGCCTTATTAATTTCAGTTTTTAATCCCACCAAACCATACAAAACAACATTGCATTGAACCGACTTTACATCAATATTAGTTGACCATATGTCCTTATCTCCGATCAGCTTAACTTTTACTTTTCCTGCTATTGCTAAATTTTCATCAGTTCCGCAAAGGTCACCTTTTTTCTTAGGAAGCAGATAGGTCGTTACACTTTTCACACCTTCGACGCTTTTAGCAATATTTATTGCACGCTCTTTTTGAACTGCCTTATCATATTCTCCAACAAGATACACATGGCCTCGATAACATCCAGTTGAAATATCAAGAGATTTAATTTGATCATCATCAATAAACTTCTTTACTATCTCACCCTTAATTGATGTGTCACTGGCAATGGTGCTCACATTACGTTCATCCACTGCGGCAGAATAAATTGTGCCACATCCAGAAGCGATAAATAAAAATATAAAAATTGATATGGTATTTATAATGTTTTTCATATGAACTCCTTTTGATATAGCAGGCAAATTTTTAATATCAATTCGAC
>JBHPCZ010000171.1:0-5659 GCA_042573625.1 Thermodesulfobacteriota bacterium | reverse complement strand
CATCCCGCCATACGGGAATCCCAGCGATCTGGATTTATCTTGGCACAAGGAGATACCTTGCAAAGTATCTATTTTCACTCACAAAGAGATATGATAATGATATCTCAAAAATTATTCCCTTTCCATTTTTTGGATTTCTTGCCAGTATCGCGGACATATTAAAAACAATTGAAATGCAGATATCATATTTTGCTGGTGTCAGGTCAAGCAAATTCGAATTTTGACCGTTGTCAAATCATCTTCGTCTACCGACAAACAATCAAATCAATATATGATCAATATCCCTTCAATGCCTATAAAATCACTTTCTCTGTATCCTTCCTCAAACTTTACACACCAGATATCAGTTTGTGATAAATTTTTATTTAGAAAAAACGTCCTCATTTCTTTAAATCACCTATTTTACTTTGCAAATTATAGACAAATTGGGTAATTGATTCTCATCTTGTTGAATCTTTTTATCAGATGGTTCGCTTTCCTCTTTCTTTTAACCAGCCCAATTTGTTTGCATAACTCCCTTTTCATTATTCTATGAGATTTATTAATTGACGCTCGGAACTTTTTTCCGGTCATAAAAACTTATTTTATCTATTATGCTATATAAATTTTTCGGAAAGTTTTTTTTCTGCCCCACCAAATAGCGATATTACTCTCAGGTTCTGTTTCTGGGAAAAGGAGGAGGTTTGGCCTTCTTTTCCTCCTCCTTTATGTCTTTATGCAACCAGCTCAAACTTGTTCTCACAGATATCACATGTAGCTTGGAATTTAGATTTTCCGACACGCGCATTCTGACATCCACATGTCCATTTTTTTAATTTAGATCTGCCTTTGGACTTCTTCTTTGGCGGGATAATGATGAATCCTTTTGGGCCAACTGTTGAATTAAAATCAACACCATGTTTCCTGAGCAGAAACACAAACGGATCTCCTATAGCGATATGGATGCCTTTTGGATTTGTGAGGATTCCAATCTCAACCATCTTTTGTCTGAAAGCATTGGTGTGATACCAATTCTTTGTCCGTTTGCTTTCATCGACATAAGTATGTTCAAAGCTGTGAACCATCTCATGAACCAACGTTTGTAGGATTTCGTTAAGTGGTCTGCCAATATAGAGCCGATTTAAATTAATTTGATTCCGTACTGCAAAATCATTGAAGCCCATCCGAAAGTAGCCTAAATTATTCACCCGTGATTTCTCAAATGTAAGCACTGGCATGGGCACAGGTTGGACTTTGAAAAAAACGATGTTGAAAAAATCAATCCACCACCGAAGTTCCCAGACTAATCCGTTTAATTCCCATTCCGTAGTAGATAGCTCGTTTTCCATTATCTCTATATTGATCTTTTCATTGATTCTGTTCTGCATAACACCTCCTTTCACCTTTCATCTGACTTAAGAAGGTTTGAAAACCTGCTTGAAACCTTCTTGAGCCAGCCGGTGTCTGCCATGCTGTGAAAACCGTTCCCGACTATGATGTGGTCATGGAGTGATACATCGATGCTTTCAGCTGCAATTCCGACTTTGATTGTAATTGCCTTGTCTTCACTGGATGGATTGATATCGCCTGAAGGATGGTTGTGTGTCAAAATGAACGCGCATGCTTTAAGTGCTATTATTCTCTTAGCGATTTCCCTGGGATACACTGCCGATGCGGTGATAGTTCCAGTAAACATCTTCTCAACTGCAAGGATGTTGTTCTTTGCATCAAGAAAGATGCAGTAGATAGTCTCAACATCATCATTCTCAGCAAACATAGGCTTCATGATGTTATAGACCTCACGCGAGTTATTTACTGATTGGCCTTTGCATGATTCCTTTACCATCGATGCAAACCTGCCTGACTTAAGGTCCTGCCAAAATGTTTGTTCAGTCATAATTGCCTCCTTAATACCCGCAACATGAGCAGATTATTTCGGGCTTATGGTTGTTATAGATAATGATGTCATTGCCAAGATTGTGGCCGAATGTTACGTGGTGGCCGCAATCCAGCCGGAACTTCATTCCTTTGAGATGCATGAAAATCTTTCTCAATGCCTCTGTGCTTTCGTATTTTGCTTTTTCTTCCTGGGTCATTATTTCCTCCTTAGAACGCAAAAAAGCCCCCTGAGATTCCTCCTAGAGGGCTTCTTCCTTGCTGTTATGTTTATTTGGTTAATTCATGATGACCGTGCAGTTCTCAAGACTGGTTTCCCAAGGCTTTAAATTGCTGTTTGCGGAAAACCCGGTATTCAGCCAGATCCCACCTTTGAAAACCTTGGGATGGTATTTATGGTCAAACTCAATGAACTGATTGCAGATGAATGTCCAGAGGGAATGGCCTGCTTCAGGGTGCCCGTCAATTTCTTTAATTGAATCCCAATCCGGAAGAATCATCTTGTAAATATCAATCAAGACATCCGTCTGATGATCGTGTTGTTTAAAAATTGCCTTAATATAGTCTCTCAATCTCTTTTCGTTGTTGATGCCCAACTTGCCCCAATGTTCCCTGCGCCTTGTTTCAAGATGCTCTGTCATGATTACCTCCTTTCAATATGAGGTTCAGGACTTTTTCAGTCTCGCCAAGTACCTTTAAGCAGGCAGAATGCGGTTTCAGGTTCAGCTTTTCTGCATACTTTTCAATGTACCTGAATGAATTGCCTGTTGTATCGGCTGCCTGTTTTCCTACAAGCCTGCAAAGTGCCTGTGCGGAAAGTTCAGCAACTATTTCCTGGAAAGGGTCTTGCCCGCTTTTAAGGTTTCCATTTATCCTCTCATGGCCTGCGTGTGCCAGTTCATGGAAAAAGGTCTTTTCTTCAGGTGTTGCAAGGGCAATTTCCATCCGGTTTGGTGAATAATACCCTCTGTACCTGTAATTACCAGGAACAGCTTTCACCGAGATCCCCCATTCTTCAGCCCGTTCTATCAAAGGCAGGTCAGGCAGTTCGATCTGTTCATAATCCAAAGGGTCACCTTCTGTATCCTCATACATAAAAACCGGTGAAAGCTTGAAATATCGCAGGGATTCTTTTTCTTCTCCAGATTCTTCATTAACTTCCTTTTTGAAACAAGGCACCAAGATGTAGATTGCCTTAGCCCCCTTTCTTACCCAACGGTTTGCCTTTTTCCATTGCCGAAAACCTCTTGCGTCACCGGTTCCAGCCAAAAACATCAGTGTCCTGTTCGTGAAGGACCATACACTGCTTGGAATATCCGGCATTGGAAAACTTGCTAAAGCTACAGCTTCGGGAATTTCACCAGACTTAAACTTTTCAACAATTACATTTAAGACTTGTTTGACTTTATCATTCATTTGATCACCTCCATTTCCAGGCTTCAGAAACACAAAAGCCCTCTTATATCCATAGAGGGCTTTTGTGCGTTATCCTGATATGTTGCTTAATCTAACTATGAAATACTATGCCTCCCACATCCTCGACTAATTCATTCTGCACAGTTTGGAGCAACCGAAACATCTCCTTATTGTCGATCTCTTTTGTAGCTAACCAGTTTTTCAGATCATCTTTTACAATGCAGACATTTTCATCACCATTAGCCCATCCATTGAGTTCATTTTTGATTTTAACCATTATCGACGGATTGACAGGAATATAAGCAGTTTTTGAGTATGTGATGTTTATGCTTTTTTTGATAAAAGGATCCTCTGGATATACAAATTCTCCCCAAACCTGTTTCCATTGTCGCGGCACGATAAATATGCTTGAAAAATCACCGCATTCCTCGCCTTCTATATCAAGTTGTCCGCCACTGTCACCATCAATACAAAACGCTATCTTGTTATAAACAGGGTGCATTACTTCATCATGATGATTTCCGTAGCTATAGATTTCAATTGCATTTTCATTCCATGAGACTTCACTGAAAACATCTTCAAGGTCTTCTTTTATCAACTCGAAAGAATCATTTGAAATCCCTTCTATGCAACCGATTATGTTAATTTCATATCCCATACTAACACCTCCTTTTTACTTAAGAATGAATATGATTACGTAATCGTTGAATCATTGTGAAAGGCGCAAGGTCGCACCTTCCAAGAACTTCAACCATGTTGTGGTATTCCAGAAACAGATCTCCTGCCAGTTCACTTCCCTCAAAGGCTTCAAGTCCAACATATCCAAGGTAAGAATTGGTTGTCAGGATAAAGGTTATGCCATACTCACGATAGATATGGATTTCATCCTGGTATCCGGCGCTGAGCTTGTGGGTATGAATCCCGGCCTTGTCTCGGAAAGTTATTTCAAGGCATGGATTCCATCTGCCGGCATTGTTCATATCCATGAATGATTCTTTTTGGATCGTATAATTATTGACCTTTCGCACTGTTGCCTCCTTTATGAACAAAAAAAACCCTCAGAGATATTTCCCTGAAGGCTTATGGTTGGTTGATTATTTGTTAGATTGAACTAAATTTTCAACAGGTACTCTTTAATTATCGAATAATTAAAATCTTCGACCCCGCAATCCTTATTGTGTTGTTCCAGATGAGCTCTGTTGATTACCAGGCCCGCAACCGGTATTACTTGATAGATCTGCAGATGAATGCCATGATCCTTCCTCATCTGTCCGAGTTCGGATAAGGCCTCTACAGGATCATCATAGCCTAATGGATCATCGGGAGAGGCCACTATGAATCCTAACTTGTGATGAGGGTTGCCGATGATATATATGGGTCTGTTTTTTAATTCCAATATCTCCAAAAATTCGTAGCTATTATCAACATACCTCTCATTCTCATCCAGAAAACCTTTTGCATTTGCAAGGATTCCATCAGGACTGTAAACTGCCGCATCATCTTCCTCTATGTCCATTGTTTTTACAAACTCCGAAAGAGCATAAATAGCCTTTGATCCATCATCGAAATAAATCATCTGATTAATGATTCCTCCTGATGTTGTCGCCAAAACATATTTCATACTGCACCTCCTCAAATATGCAAAAGGCCTTCATGATTCTAAACGGAAAGCCTTCTGTATTGTCTATATATGATTTTAATAACTATTGAACACGCAGTCACCGCAGCGTGTATTGTCCCGGCACGCTTCGCATACCTTGCTGTTGTCAAGTGTCCTGCCGAGGTAATCAAAGACCTCCTCAATTGCCCTGGTCATAGGCGTATCAAGAGCCCAGGCAATGCGCCTTAATGTGCAGCTGTGCTTCTGGCTAAGTTCAGGTGTGTATGCCATGTTGCCCTCCTATATGAAACCCAATTCGGTCAAAGGGTTTTGCCCAGTGACTTCTTCACACTCAAGGCAGTAAAGATCCTCCGCATCAGGTTCAGCTATAATGATTGCATTGCAAACTGAGCATTCAATCTCCAAGATACCTTCAATGCATGCCTGCCTTAACAATTCCTCAATTTGTTCCATGTTCATGTGCCACCTCCCATATTGGATAAGGGTCAATTCCAAAAAAGTCACTGTGCGGGCTTGAGATTTCAGCAAACAAATCCTGAAAATCTGTGAAATGCCCCGCCTTTATTTTCAGGATAAGCTCATCAACTTTTGAGATGTTATGCTGAGCATTGCTTTCCTTGAGCCACCCGTTAGCGATCCTGATTTTATCAATCTCAATGGCTCTTTTCACCTGCCAGTGCTCTTCAAGTTCACAATCCACTTCAAGCCAACCCTGAATCTTAATTGATTTCAGTTCACTGAAACTGA
>JBHPCZ010000170.1:0-5679 GCA_042573625.1 Thermodesulfobacteriota bacterium | reverse complement strand
TCATCCATTTCGCTAATTTATAAAGCTTTATGATAAAAACTCCCCGACTGCTCAAATACTTACTGTTCGCTTGGGGTTGGATCTCCAAAACGATTTCGAAGCGTCTTAACAAATGTATTGTCTGCAGAAACCGATACCATCTCAATAAATGAATACCCTCTCTTCCAGGCAAGGTAAAAGCTAACCACAAGCAGGGCGCCGGTAATAACAAAGTTGGGCCAGGCATTAAGGGCCCATTGGCCTTGCCATGTAATTTGCCAGGCATTCGAAAAGGGTAGGAAGTATGGAATAGGCCACTGGAAACCTTCGGGTCCCCGGGCGCCGATAATGTCTCCTAACAAATGGAGATGAAAACTTAATACTGCAAGACCCGTAGTTGTCCATTTTTTTTTGGCTATGGCAAATACCACGGCTGATATGAATATGCCGAATCCCACATTATGGGATATGACATGATGGTATTCCGTCCACCACAGCAACGGCTGGTCCGACCCCAGGGTAAGTTTTTCGACGATGATTCCAGCTGCATCTATGTCAGGACTAATGCCCGCAAATGTGATTGCAGCGCGGTCCCTTCGATTGAGGTCTGCACTGTTAGCGACGACCCAACCAACCAGAAAATGAGTAATAGGGCTCATTTATAATTCGATATTTTTGTTAGCTTGTCTTTACTGGTACTCTTGAAGCCGTTATATCCTTGAGAAATTTTTCATGCGCTTTCTGGATTTCTTTCTTCCCTACAGACATGACGACAGGGGCATCAGCAGGGCATATAGCGTCTTTGCTGTTGACATACATCATTCTTATTTTGCCGGTCTCATCGCCCAAATAAGAGGGTTGTGATGTTAAATGGTTATAGGGGAAGAAAGGAAACCGGGTGGCAGGTAACGCATATATCATAAACTGTTTTCCATCTTTATCGTATTCAAGGCGAATATTCGCCTTCTCCCGCCGCGAGGAATTAAAAAATTTATGAAAAAGCGGATCTTCCGGGGTGATCTTGTCAAAAGATAGTTGACCGCTTTCGGCTTTCTGCAATTGCGCGTAAGCGAGTTGATAGGCAACGAATTCTTTCAAACCTTCCTCCCGATCCTTAAGTCCTGACCCGAGTAATGGCCAGTAACCGACAAATGCCACCGCCATACCCGAAAGGAGGATTGAAATGAAAATGAGCAAAACACCGGATGGTATCAACCGCCGGGGGTTTGCTTCGACAAGATACTCAGGTTTTTTAAACTTAGGAAAAGACCGGATTCCCCAATACAACATCTGAAGGCCTCTCTGTATCGCATAGATGCCAAAAATGATTGCGACGATAACACCTAAACCCTCATTGATCCCTGAACAAAGAATAGCCAACAGGGCAACCAGAAACGTCTTTAATCCGCCGGGTTTCTTTTCACGCAATTTCATCACGGCATATGCCCCTCCTATGATGGAAAAGAGCGCCATAATCGGAAGAATAAGGATCTCGGACAACAACAAATGAGGACCCGGAGGCTGGTTCGCCATTGCAGAATTGACGACAACAAACATGCTGAAAAAGGATATGATATAAATGGTTTTCTTTTTCATGACTTCAGTACCTCCCAGGAAAACGCCCAGTCGTGTTCAGGCATAAAGTTTTCTTTCTCAAAACAGAATGTTTTTGTCTTATCAGGCATGAGCATATAATTCGAAGATGTAATTTGGACACCTTTTGGGAATAACCGGTAAAGTCCCTGGTTGAGAGGACGTTTCCAGGGTTTTGTTGTGACCAAAATATAACGGGCGTTCTTTTTCGGTGTTTGCTGGCGGTACGTTACCAGCACTTTGATTTTCTCTTTGGCCTTAAACGTAAGGTCAAAGCGATGCTTTCCAAAAATGTAACGTAAAGGTATCGGTCTTTTTTCAGGATACAACTGCTCAGCAGATACCAGGACCGGTACAGGATGGTCTGAATCAACAGGGAACGGAATCGAAAAGCCTTGAACCACCGGAAAAGGAAAGGGATTTTTATAAACATATATTCCCTTGACCCAAACATGATCCGGGTAGACCTCAATATCAATCTGCTCTTCAGGAAAGCGAACGATGGGATAGAAACCGGCGATGAATGGAAAAAGAAGAACACAGAGCAAGAGGGATAGATAGAGCCAGGATGAAGAACTAAAATTTAGTATAGGTTTCAGCCGTTCCAAGGAACTCATATCCTTAATTTCCAGATTGCCGCCAGTGGCAATCCATCAGGTTTTTTATCGCTGACTTTTCGAATGTTAATATATTAAAACGAGGGTAGGTAAGTCAAATTCGTCAAGAACACTCTCGGGCACGCTGTTAAAGAGGTTTCAAAGTGAAAAGGTAAAAAGGGTAAACAAACCACCGTCCGAAGGACTTGCTGTTTTGCTCAGAGCTCCTTGCTCCTGGCTCCATGCGCTTTACCCTAAGGATGAATGTCCCCTAGAGCTTTTTTCTGCCTGTTGGGCGAATACCCGGAAACGGCGTGCTTCCTCCTCATTTCCCATCGAGGCATATATTCGGCTGATCTTTTGAAAATATAACGGCGCATTTTTCGGATCATCCTGAGCCAGGGAAAGATACATTTCCATAATCGCTGAAGAATGCCGGCCTAAATCAAAGCTGATATCTGCGAATCTTCGTTTGATCAGAGGATCGATGCGGGCATGACAGCTGCGGCACTGATCCATGATTTTGGCATACAGGTCCCTGGCACTTTCAAGGTCTCCCAATGTCTCCAATGTGTCGGCAAGCGCAATCGCCAGGGGCTCGTTCCATCCGTATGCCCCCATGAAATCCTGATAGAAGGCGGCGGCTTCCGAATGGCTCCCGGCCTGAGACAGAGTTTCGCCACGGAGCAGGCCATAGGCCAAAGAGTTTTTAAGGTCATCCGGGCAATCTGCAAGAAGGGTTTCAGCCTGATCAAAGGCCCCCATTTCCCAGTAAACCTCGCAAAGCACCTGATAACCCGGCAGGGTATCCGGATGATGTTGGAGAAAGGTCTCCAGCAGACCGCGGGCTTCATCCAATTTTCCCAGGTTCAGGTAGGCCGTGGCCAGCTCAAGGGGGACAATTGAGTCCAAGGCAGGGTTCTCCTCCAGGGCATGGGACAGGTCATCGGCTGCGAGATCAAAGTCTCCCCGGTTCAGCGCGAGATAACCGGTTTTAAAAGATCCTCCATAGGAAAGGTAGGCCTCCTGCACCGCTTCGGGCAGTGTACTGCAGAGTGCCATAAACGTCTCATCGTCCTGATCACCGGTGGTTGTCTCGTCATCGGCAAGGGGAGTCAGGCCATATTGAGGCATTTCCATTTGAATATCTCCGGCGGTGAGGCGTGCAATCTCCTGCATAAGCTTTTCAACAGCGGATATCAATGCAGGGTCCCGGGTCAAGTCGAGGGCCAATTGAAGCAATTCCTTTGCCTCATCGTAACATTCGGCCTCCATCAAATCTTCACCGGTCTGCCTGTGTTCCTGTGCCAGGGCCCCTTTGGCCTGAACCAGTTTATCCCGAAGCCTTGTTTCCGAAGCATCATCAGACGATGTTTTTTCCAATGCGTCCAGGGCCTTTTCGAATTCAAGCTTTGCCCTGCCCCAATCGGAGGCCTTTAAAAAGGCATCACCCCTCTGCTCGATCTTTTCAGGATCTTGATTAAAAAATCTTTTGAGAAACCCCATAAGCTCAGAATCCTTTCATAATTTAAAACGTTTGTTGATAGGATGCATCTCAGGTTTATACCATATGATTTTACGCTTGCCAAAACATAATCAAAGAACTATAATCTTACCAGTAAGAAAATTATTAACCAGGTAAAGGGGGTCTCCCATGGCGAACATATCCACAACAAAAATGTCATCCAAAGGTCAAGTGGTTATTCCCGAAGCTATCCGCAAAAAGCTGGGACTTAAATCCGGCGATCAATTCGTTGTAACGGGAAATAAAGATGTCGTCATCTTAAAATCGATATCCCCCCCATCTCTTGACGAGTTCGACGATTTGATTGCAGAAGCTCGCAGGCAGGCCAGAAAGGCGGGCATGAAGCGCTCTGGCATTACAGCAGCTATCGCCAAGGTTCGAGGTAAAAATTGAAAATCGTTCTCGATACGAATGTGTTTATCTCTGGCGTATTTTTCAGCGGACCACCCTATAAAATCTTGAAAGCTTGGCGAAATCACAAATTTCAAATTATCATCTCGATGGAAATTTTGGATGAGTATTACCGGGTCGGTGAAGAACTTTCCGCTCAATTTTCTGATGTAGATCTCGATCCGATACTCGAACTTTTTACAACCAAAGCGGAATTGATCCAAGCCGCGCTACTGAATGAGCCTGTTTGCGATGATCCGAATGACGACAAGTTTTTTGCCTGTGCAATTGCTGCTGGTGCCAATCTTATAGTAAGCGGTGATAAACATTTATTGAGAATGTCCGGCTATCAGGGAGTAGAAGTTGTCAGGCCACGACAATTTGTTGATGAATATCTGTAAAGAATCCTGGCCCAGTTGAATTTTCAACCGGGTGAATCTCGAGCGAAGCGGGTGTGAGATCTGTCCTTGCGCTCTGCGCTTTACGCTAAGGATGGATGTCCCCAAAGTTCCATGACTCAATTCTTACAAAGGCTATATATTCAGTGCTGCGGCGGTACCGCTCCTGAGAGCCGCACCCAGGTTTCCCGGTAATTCGGCATCACCGACAGTCATCACCTGTTTTACTTTGCCTTTCAGATCTTCAACCATGCGGTTTTCCGGCACGGCGTTAATGGCAAAAATAACCCGGTCGGCCTCCAGCTCGAACGCACTGCCGTCATTTTTTTGAAGCAAAACGCGATTCTTCTCAATGGCGGTGATTCGGGTCTCCGTAAGAATGGTAACATCCTTTTTGGAGAGTCTTGCCAGAAGACGCTGCTTTGGAATTTTTTTCATCCGGTGCAGCACATCGGGCAATATCTCCACCACAGTGACCTCTTTTTCGGGACCGGCCAGCCAGTCGGCGGTTTCACAGCCGATATCGCCGCCGCCGATGATGACGATCTTTTGGCCGTCCATTGAACGGTTTTCATAGACGCTTCGAACATCCGTGGCCATATCGGAGTCAGCGCCCGGAATCGAAAGCATCGCCGGCCGGGAGCCGGTGGCCACAATCACCACGTCCGGCGCCTGGTCGAGAATATCGGACACCGTCGCAGGGCGATCAATACTGACCCGAACTTCGCTGTTGTCCAGAACGTGCTTCAGATAACGCAGGATATCGGCGGTCTCTTCCTTGAAGGGTGCAATGGACGCCAGTCTGGTCTGGCCGCCCAGGTTGCCCTGCTCCCACAGCTTCACGTCATGTCCTCTCTTACTGGCGATGATGGCCGCCTGAATCCCGCTGGGCCCACCGCCGATAACCAGCACCTTCTTTTTGTCTTGAGCCGGTAAAACCTTCCAGGCATGTTCATTGCCGGCAAATGGATTGACGCCGCAACACCTTCCGATGCCGGGAACACCTTTTTCAGCGCAATCCTGAAGGCAGTAATTGCAGTGCCGGATGTCCGCAACCAGACCGGTCTCGGCTTTCTGAGGAAGCTCGGGATCCGCCACCAGAGCTCTTGCCATCCCGATAAAGTTGGTTTTTCCTTCGGAAATGGCGCTCTCGGCCAATTCCGGACCGTTGATTTTGCCGATGGCAACCACCGGAATG
>JBHPCZ010000016.1:0-44797 GCA_042573625.1 Thermodesulfobacteriota bacterium | reverse complement strand
ACCCGATCCCGGAAACAAGAAAGGCAAAGACCACGCTTTTTCCCATTCCCCACGAGACTTCAAAAAAGGTGAGGGTTTCAATGGTCTTGGAAATATAGGCACTTGCAGTCAAATCAAGCATGGTTACCCCTACGATCAGTCCGCCGGCAATGGAAAAGATATCTGAAAAGAGGGTCAGGAGTGGGACCACGATAATGGATGCAACGATCCTTGGAACGGCCAAAAAAAGGGTTGGATCAAATCCCATGGTGACGAGAGCGTCAATCTCTTCGGAAATTTTCATAGTTCCGATTTCCGCGGCAAAAGCAGAACCGGATCTGCCGGCAACAACGATGGCCGTTATTATCGGTCCCAGTTCCGAAACCATTGCCAGCGCAACCAGAGTCGCAACGTATATACTGGCCCCAAACTGTCTGAGCTGAAGGGCTGACGTGAATGCCATGACCAGCCCCAGAAGCAAGCTGATCAGGCCGACGATCGGCAAGGCGTTGACGCCGGTTCTTTCCATGTTTACGACGATGTCATCGATACGGAGTGATTTTGGATGACGGAAGATATGAAGAAATGACAGAAACACAGAACCGATAAAGGCAATCAAAAACTTTATATTGTATGCTTCTCGTAGCGTTGACTCGCCAATTTGCACAATAACGTTTTCCGGTCTTCTTTTTTCAACCAGAAAACACTCATTATGGGAGTCAAAATTAATCAGAGACAGGATTTCTTGTGCTTTGTCAGGCACATTAATAAGTTTGAAACTCCCGTTTTGGGTTGTCATCTCATTTCGCAACTCAAAAAGGAGAAGTGCGCCAAAATCGTCAAAATAGGTCACCCGATCAAGATCTAAAGTCAGGGAAGAAGGTGGTTTTGCTTTGATTTCGGAATGAAGCTGTTTCAAAATGGACGCCGAGGTTTTAAGATCAATGCTGCCGTTCAACTGTACCAGCATCTCCCCCTTTTCCTTTTCAGAGACGTCAAAAAGCCTGGATGGTAATTTCTCGGATGCTCTCATATATAGATGATATTGAATTATTATCGGCGGTCGGATAAATCCTTCACAAGAGATCCGGGCGAAGGGTTCAGTAGATTAAAATCTTCTGGTACACGATACGACTTCAGATAAAAGGGTATGTATTTTGTCCAGCATGCTGCAATCATCTACACACTCGGGAAACTGTTTTCGCACTTCACATTCTTTACAGGGGCTTTTGATGAGATAACCGACTTCAAAATCGAACCTGTATTTAAAAGCTTGCTTTTTTTTGTATGATCCGCTAGTTCCGATCTTTTTTGTTAAAGGTTCCAATTGATGCCTTTCAGATCCGATGAGTGGCTCGTGTAAAAAACCTTGTGGCCCGATACGATGAGGAAGTTATTCTCGACGATGTCAGTTTTGATGTATTCGAGAATGAAGTTTTTGTAATTCTCGGCGGCAGCGGATGTGGGAAAAGCACCCTGTTAAGACACATGGTCGGGCTTGACAGTGCCTTTTCCGGCGAGGTGTTTATTGATGGTGTTGACATCACTTCATGTGATGATACGGACTATCATAAGACCCTAAGAAAAATATCGGTCCTGTTTCAGGGAAGCGCCCTTTTCGGCTCCATGACCGTTGCAGAAAATGTCGCTCTCGCCATGGAGGAATATACCGACCTTCCCAAAAATGCGATCCACAATCTCGTACGAATGAAACTCTGCATGGTCGATCTGGGCGGATTCGAAAATCACCTGCCTTCCGAACTCAGCGGCGGAATGAAAAAGCGGGCCGGACTGGCACGGGCGCTGGCATTGAATCCCAAAATTCTATTTTTGGATGAGCCGTCAGCCGGTCTGGACCCTGTAACATCCGCAGAAATTGATGCGCTTATTTTGCACATCAATCGTAGTATGGGAACAACCATCATTATCGTTACCCACGAACTTGAAAGCATTTTTTCCGTTGCCGAGCGGGTGATCATGTTGGATAAACGTGAAAAAGGAATCATCGCGGAAGGAGATCCGAAATATCTTAAAGAGAACAGTCAAAATCAATATGTCCGACAATTCTTCAACAGGGGATCCAAACCTGAATACCAAAACCGAAAACCGGACGGACTGTTTCACTGACTTAGATGAAAAAAACCTTTTCAATATTTCAAGTACGGCACCTCATTCTTGTATACTGCGAATGACTGATTATTATTACAGAGGTTTTAAATATTTCAAAAACAGCAAAGCGGCTTCACTATAAGGTTTTGAAACCAGTTCTATCAATCAGAGGGTAATTGATACTGCCGTGGCTTCAATTAAAACAAAACTGACTGTGGGCATATTCGTCATCATCGGATTTTCAATAGCTGCCGTTGCGGTTTTATGGTTGGGTTTCTACACCCAGATTGCAAAAGGTCAATTTTATACGGCCTACTTTGATGAATCTGTCCAGGGATTGAACAAAGATTCACCGGTTAAATACCGGGGTGTATCCGTCGGCAGGGTCGACAGTGTAGGGGTTGCGCCGGATTCAACCCTTGTTCAGGCGATATTGAAAATAGAAACCGGATTGAAACTGGATGAAAATATTGTCGCACAAATTAAATCAGTGGGGATTACCGGCATCATGTTTGTCGAGTTAGACAGAAAAATAAAGGGGGAACCCAACCTTTCACCGGCCATCGGCTTTCCGTCCAAATATCCGGTGGTTGCCACCAAACCCTCCGAAATACAACAGCTCTTCAGCCATCTCAATGAGGCGCTCAATCAAATCAAAACGTTGAATTTCAAAGACGTGTCAGACAAAATGCAATTGGCGCTAGACAATATAAACCAAACCATTGACGATGCACAGATCAAACAAATATCTTCGGAAGTGCGATCGACGCTCATGAAAATAGAAAAGGCAATGGATTCCGCGAAAAGAATCGGTTCATCATTCAATACTTTTGCAAAAAATGCGGACGACACCGTTCTCAACATGAACAATACGGTGCTCAGAATTGACAGAATTGTTGCTGAAAATGAGGCGGTATTTAAAAAAGCGATTGATGATCTTGGCACTTCCGTAGAAAACGCCAACCTGTTTCTTGAAAAGGGAACAAAGCTGGTCACAGACTCTAACGACAGATTCTCGACCCTCCAGCGTCATCTGTTAATTTCGTTGAAAAGCATTGAACAAGCGAGCGAAAACCTGAACCGGCTTGTAGATCTGATTTCCGATCGGCCCTCTCGACTGATATTCGGAGAACCGCCGCCGGAAAGAAAAGTTGAGCCGAACAGATAAACATCGATTGACGAAAAACCCGTAATGGAGAAATCCTCGTGAAACATGTTTCAAAAATAGTGTTTTGCCTTATTATCGTTATATTTGTTTTCGGCGGATGTCTCGGCCCTAAGCACCCGGATAAAAAAATCGACTACTACACGATCGAGTATGCCCCTCCCAAAGCAAAAGGATTTACGCCGCTTCCTGTTATTATACGGATCGGCCCATTCCAGGTGGCCCCCCTTTACAATTCGGAAAGAATCGTGTTCAGTGAAAAGCCGTTTCAGAGAGATACCTATAATTACCACAGATGGCGCGCCAATCCGGGCGATCTGGTTACCTATTTCCTGGCAAGAGATATGAAGCAATCCGCTATATTCCAGGCGGTATTTGCCGTTGAAAGTCCGCTGTCACACACCCACGCAATAGAAGGTGCGGTCGAAGATTTTTATGAGCTAGACGGAAAGGATTCCTGGGAAGCGGTTCTGGGTGTCAGCATCACCCTGATTGCCGAAAATGAACCGGATGTTACAAAACGCATTCTTTTCCAGAAAAAATATCTTGAAAGAGAAGCCTGCCGGCAGAAAAACCCCCGGGCGCTGGCAGAAGCAATGAGCAGCGCCATGGCGAGGATGTCTGAAACCATCATAACAGATATTCACGAACACCTTGCTGAAAGCCGTCCTAAATTGGAACAATAGATGTCAATCCGTATAGAAACTTTTTTATGTTAGAAGAAATCATAAATAATCCTGATTTGGCCAAACACTGCACAACATACGAAATCGGCCAGACCATTTTTACTGAAGGAGATGACTCCCAGGATCTGTATATTTTGGTTTCCGGACAACTGGACATTCTCAAGGGCGACCAAGAGATGGCCGAAATCACCGAGGCCGGGTCTCTTTTTGGAGAAATTCCTTTCCTCTTGGGATCCAAAAGAACATTTACGGCTAAAGCAAAAGAGCCTGTCACCACGCTGCGTATCCCAAAAGAGGAAATCACGACTTTCCTTCATGAGTTTCCATCGGTATCCAAGGCAATAACCAAGCTCCTGGCGCAACGCCTCAACGAAACCAGCCAGATTCTGTACGGGCTCAAAGAATTTTGCGATCAACTGCCCGATGCCGTCATTTTAACGGATCAGGACCAGAAAATTCTCTCATGGAACACCGCTGCTGAACAATTGTACGGCAGAGATGGGGATCAGATGCAAAACAGCTCCGTCAGCGAATTTTACGAAGAACCTGAAGTGTACAACGATTTCCTCGAAGAGGTAAAATCAAAACATTCCATCAGCGAAAAGGTACTTACCATACAGCACCCGGAAAAAGGAAAGCGCTTCATATCCACCAGTACAACCCTTCTCTATGACGGACACCATAACTTCCAAGGGGTACTCTCCTTGGGCAGGGACGTCACAACAGCAGAAAACTTGCAGAGAAAATACCGGCGTGCTCGATATTGGCTTGTCCCCTCCTTCATCTCATTTGCCCTGCTGGCCCTGGTTGTTTTTTGGGGTTATCCCTATTTCTCCAAAGGCTATCATCGGGTGGATTCGAGAAAAATGGAGCTGAGGAACCAGTTGGCCAAAGATTACCTGCTGCTTAAATCACAGTTGCTGAATTACTATGAAGACAAAGATCAATCGAAAACGAGTCAGTTGATGAAGGCACATTTCAACATCCAGGAAACGTCTGTCGTACCCTACACCGGACTTGTTTTGCTTGATTCGGACAAAAAAGTTTTCAATGCATATTCATTCCAACCGGACACGGATATCTCCGAGATTATCGGCAGCAGTTATTCAGGGCTGGAATTTAAAAGCAATAAGAAATCTTTCCACAACCTGCTCATCCTCTACCGGGCAAGCAAGGATTATCCCATGGGACGGAAATATGAGGAAATCGCCTTTCCAATGAAAAACGGCCGGCGATTCCTGGGATGGCTGATCTTTCAGATGAACATAGAGATGCTCGAGCAGGAGTATGGAATGAATGAGGTGGATTTGGTCAACCTCAAAATTAGCGAACCTTGATTCTTGCAAAACAAACCGGGTGCTTCGCACCCGGATGCAAGTTCAACTTTAAAGCACTGGCATGCTTTTGCCTTTTCGGCCTATGGCCGAAAATTCAAGCCCCCCGATTTGCGGATGGTAGTTGACTCGTATCCCGTCAGAATTTTACCGTTCGAATTTCCCGGGGATGGAAATGTGACGGATTTCCGCGTCTTCCGGTTTTTTTAATGAACTCCCACCATGAGCAGATCAAGGAGGATCGTATGTCTCTTCGAAAGTTGAACGATATTGGCGCCTGGAAAATGCTGAAACAACACGCCGATGTTATAAAGCGTCCTGAAAAACATTTGAAACATCTGATCCAAGAAGGAAATAGGCTTGAAAAATACGCCATAAAGGATACAGGGATGTTTTTTGATTTTTCCCGTCAGAGAGTCGACGAAAAGACCATGGATCTTCTGTTCGAACTTTCGGAAACAAGAGAACTCAGACAGCAGTTTAATTCAATGCTCAATGGCGAAAAGGTGAATACCGCAGAGAACAGGGCGGCACTTCATACTGCATCAAGAAATTTTTCAAAAGATCCTGTTTTTGTTGATGAAAAAGATGTAATGCCTGAAATAAGGCGCGTCAGAGAAAAAATACGAGATTTTGTCTCAAAGGTTCACAAAGGAGAAATAACCGGCTCTACCGGCAAGTCCTTTAAATATCTGGTCGTCATTGGTATCGGCGGGTCGTATCTTGGCACGGAATTTGTTTCTAAAGCTTTGCAGGCTTTTGCAAACAAGCGTTTCGAGATCTTATATCTTTCAAACGTGGATGTTCACAACTTCGGAAGAATCGCATCCTGCATCGAGCCTGAAACAACACTCTGGATCGTAATCTCAAAAAGCTACACAACCGCTGAAACCATGGCAAACGCGAATCTGGCACATGCGTTCATGGAAGCAAAGGGGCTGGATCCTTCGAAACACTTTGTCACCATCACCAGCAAGGGCAGCCCCGGAGACGACCCGTCTCTTCCTGTCCTTTCCTCGTTTCACATGTTTGATTTCATCGGCGGAAGATACAGCGTCACCTCGGCGGTCGGCGGTGTGCCGTTGGGTCTTTATTTAGGGTATGAAACCTTTGAGCGATTTCTGAAAGGTGCGGAAGAGATGGATATTCATGCAAAGACAGCGCCGGTTCAGAAAAACCTTCCCATGGTTGCCGCTCTTATTTCAATCTGGAACAACAACTTCCTTGGGTATCCGGCACAGGCCATTATTCCATATGCCTCCCCTCTTGAAAAGCTGGCACCTCACATCCAGCAACTCTATATGGAGAGTAACGGCAAATCGGTTACTCGGCGTGGGGAGCTGTTGGATGAGTCTTCAGGGGTTATTGTTTTCGGAGAGCCCGGGACAAACGCTCAGCATTCTTTTTTTCAGCTGGCACACCAGGGTAGACCTTTCCCGGTTGATTTTATCGGCGTCGTTACTCCCCAGTATGCACAGTACCAGGAGCAGTCAAGGGGTGTGACAAACCATCAGGAACTGTGGGCGAATCTGATCTCCCAGCCGCTGGCGCTGGCAATGGGAAAGGAAGACAGCAATATGGCAAAATATTTTCCCGGGAACAGACCTTCCTCAACAATCCTGTTACCCGATCTGTCACCGGAAAGTATTGGCCGCCTTCTTGCATTCTATGAGGCGAAGACGGTCTTTGAGGCCTTTGTCTGGGGAATTAACCCATTTGACCAGTTTGGGGTGGAGCTGGGTAAAACCATGGCATCGGATATCAGAAATGAAATGGCCGTAAAAAATGAAGACAACGGCCATGAATTTTCTGAAATGGACCCGATTCCCAGATTTTACCTGGAGACGCTGTTTTCAGGGAAAATTTAGAGAGACCTTTTGAAATTTTTTGCAGGTTTTAAGCCTGCCCTGTGGAATCCCCGGAGGGGTTCGACAGATCCGGGGTGCCCCGGTCAGATCGCCACCACTCAACCGGTGTGTTGAATATCGAATATTCAATATCCAATGTCGAATATCAAAGGAAAACAGTCGGTAAACCTTCGGGTTGAATTGGCTGCAGAATACGACGCTGTCGAATACCCAAAGTAGAGCGGAGCCCCCTCATCATTCGACATTCCTTGTTGTAAATTGGATATTCGAAATCTGCCAACGAGCGACGATTTCAAAAGCCAACGTCGATGCTTCCATCGTGGGGGCTCCCTGATGCCTCTTGCTATGCGGAAGGAGACTCACTTTTATGCAAACCGGTAGGCCACGCCTCCCCATGTAAATCCTGCTCCCAGTGCGAGAAATAGTACGGTACTGCCGTTATTGATTCGGTTTTGTTCAATCGCTTCATCCAGTGCGATCGGAATGCTGGCGGCGGTCGTATTGCCGTATTTTTGGATGTTGTTAAATACTTTTTCTTCGGGAATTTTCATCGATTTTTGAAACGCCTGATTAATGCGCAGATTTGCCTGGTGGGGAATGAAAAGATCAATATCATCGATGGAAAGCCCGGCCTTTTCCATGCATTCTCTTGCAACTTCAGGAAGTTTTCTTACAGCGGTTTTAAAGACAGTCCTGCCATCCATGGACGGATAATGACGACCCTGCCGAATCATTTCTTCGTCGATACTCGGGTTGAGCCGCAGGGAGGGAAGCTCCATCATCAGACTGGTTGCGAACTCACCATCGGCGTGAAGTGAGGAGGACAAAACCCCCACCGGTTCATCGGTCTCAATACCTTCAAGGCACACGGCGCCGGCCCCGTCTCCGAACAACACCGTAACATCCCGACCCCTGGTGGAAATATCGAGCGCATTACTGTGAACTTCAGCACCGACAAAAAGGAGGCGATTTGCCAGACCGCTGCGAATGAATGCGTCGGCGATGGTCAGGCCGTAAACAAAACCGGTACATTGCTGACGAATATCAAGTGCAGGGGTTGTTTTAAGCCCGAGCTTGTGCTGCAGAAGGCATCCTGATCCGGGAAAAAATAGGTCCGAACTCAGGGTCGCAAAGATGATGAGATCTATATCTTCAGGAATCCAGCCCGCCCGCTTTAAGGCGATTTTTGACGCTTCAAGTCCGAGGTCGGAAGATCCGATACCCCCCCCTTCAGGTACCCAGCAACGCTCTTCAATCCCTGTCCGTTGGCGAATCCATTCATCCGTCGTATCCATCCACTGTGTGAGATCCTCGTTTGTCACCACACGCGGCGGGACATAACGGCCTGTCCCTTTAATGATTGTCTTTTTCAAGAAAAAACCTCCCGGGTTGCTTTTAAAAGTTGGTTTCAAAGTCTTCTGTTCATTTCCAGGCAATCAACGGATATCACGATTCCCATAATGCATCCCTTAGCCCGGACGTCCGTTCAATCCTTTTCGAAATCGAGGTGCTTAAAACAGCCTCTGCTCCCAAAAGCGAAACACTTTTTTTTGCTCTTGTGATGCCCGTATAGAGGAGTTCTCTGGTAAGTACCGGGTAATCTCTATCCGGCAAAACAAAAAGCACATGTTCAAACTCCGATCCCTGGCTCTTGTGGACGGTCATCGCATAGACCGTTTCATGCTCCGGGAGTCTGTGGGGCGAGAATCGTCTGAGCTTTCCGGACGTTCCTGAGAAAAAAACATACAGCTCATTATTACCAGAACCCGGAGACCGCAGGGTTATGCCGATGTCGCCGTTATAAAGCCCCAGGTTATAATCGTTCCGGGTAATCAGCACCGGTCTTCCCCTGTACCATTGACTGTCCGGATTGATGAGGCCCTCCTGATTTAACACCTGTTCTGCAAGTCTGTTCACCGAAACGACACCGAACGGCCCAAAGTTCACAGCGCACAGAATTATGAATCGGTTAAAGTATTCAAGGGCGGTTTCTGGATCTTCTGTTTTTAGGTATGCAGTATACCCTTCGACAATGCTTTTCGCAAGTGTCGTGAAGAGGTCCTGCTGCGAATCAACCTCCTCCCAATTTAATCCTTCGCCGTCAGAATCTTTCAGAAGACGCATTGATTCAACAACATTTCCAAGGTTTATCGTACGGCTTAATTCTCCGATCTTACTGTCTACAGCAAATCGATAGCTTCTTTTCAAATGAACGATTGCATCATACAGCCCTGTTTTTTTTCGATGCCGGTTCGCTGGCAGTTCGAATGCCTCACCTGTTACTTGTTCGATTTTATGACAAAAATCTTTTGAAAAGCTATGGGCTTGCTCACGCACGCAAATATCTCCCAGCACGGAACCTGCCTCAACCGAGGCCAGTTGATCCCTGTCTCCAAGGAGTATGAGCCTGGCACTCGGCGGTACAGCCTGCAATAGTTTGGACATCAGGGCAAGGTCCACCATAGAGGCTTCATCAACGACCACCACATCAGCCGGAAGCGGGTTCTCTGAATTATAAATAAAATAGGGTGAACCCTGTACAGGTTTCAGCATCCTGTGAATGGTATACGTATTCTCAGGAATAGAACCTATGACAACATCATTACAATTGAGTGTTGATTTTACGGTTCGAATCGATTCGCTCAGTTTCGCAACGGCCTTTCCGGTGGGCGCAGACAATAAAATGTTCAGATTTTTCCCCTTGGATTGCTCGATTAGAAGTGATAAGATTTTGGTAACTGTGGTGGTCTTGCCTGTTCCGGGACCACCAGAAATAACACAGATATTCTTAAATGCCGCGGTTATGGCTGCTATCTTTTGCCAATTGATATCTCCTTCTTTGTTGGGTGAAAAAAGCCTTTTCAGACTGTCTTTTAAAAGCGCCGTGTCGACTTCTTTGATATCTTCGTTCAGTCGTCTTAAAATAGCGTTTGAAAGTTTATTTTCATAATCCCAGTATCGATAAAGGTATAGCCTATTTTTTTCATCGAGGATCAACGGGCGACGATCACCGGGTTTTCCCACCACGTCATTCGTATGCAGCGCTTCCTGCCAAACGGCAAGTTCCGGACAGATGACCGGTTCCTCTCCGTCCCGCGGTTCCGACACAACCGTTTCCGCCCATGAACTTAGATCGAGGCATACATCACCATTAACGGTAACGTTGCTGACAAGGGCTGCGGCAAGACCAAAATGCGGCGAATCACTCCCTGATAGGCTTGCCAAAAACCGTGCAAAATGAACATCTAATTCAAATAGATATCCTGTTTTAAAAAGACGTGTTATTTTATTATTATCCATGGGGCATTTTATCCGGGAAAGTGAATAAGGGATTCTTCAAGTGCCTCGATGAGGCGCGGGCTTGGAAGATCGGTATATATACCGTAATCAGAGCCGCGATGGGTGTCCACCCCTCTGATAAACACGTAGAATACGCCGCCAAAATGTGTTTCATAACGATAATCCGCAACTCGAGAACGAAGGTATAAATGAAGGGCAAGGGTGTACAGATAATATTGCAAGATATAAAAATCATTTCTCATTGTGTTTTCAAGGACTTTTTTACCATAGTCCTTGATCCGCGCACCTAAAAAATTCGATTTCCAGTCCACCAGGTAATAGCAGTCTTTTGAACGAAATATCATGTCAATATACCCTTTCATAAAGCCCTCTGAGGGTGAAAAAGAGAGATCTTCCAGCCGCTGGGAAAAGTCTGATGGGATATCAACGCTTCCGAAATCGGAAAAAATATTTTTGAGCTTGTATGGCGTAATAGATTTAATAGGGAAATAAAATTCCATTTCATTTATCCTGTCCGAACTTCCAATCGAGGACAGAACAAGATCCCCTCTTCCTCTCAATAGGGGTGTTGAAATGACATGTTGTATCGTACTGCATACCGTCTTGTTCCATGACTCGGAAAACCCGTATGTTTTCAATCTGTCCGCAACCAGTTGCTCTCGATGACTTGAATCTTCAGAAGTGAAGTCAAGGCGTTCAAAGACATCATGAAAAAATAGGCCGGCCCGGGTCCCTTTTGGAAAGGAAAAAATATCGATTTCATCGGAAAGATCGGCATGATCGATATGATCCGCGGGACTGGACAGCTTTTGCCGATAGGGTTCACGATGTGCATCGCGGTCAGGTTGTTCAACAGTTTCAGAACGTCTTGAGACTAAAGAAGAATAGCTTGAAATCTGCCAGGTTTTGTCAATCTCGCCGGAAAAATTCCGGCAGAAATACTTTTCATCTTTTCTCGGCCGGATTTGATATTCTCCGCCGCTTTCAATCGGTAGGTGATCCAGCGCTATCGTCCCATCTGACTCAATGACGAGTTTTTCCAAATCACTCAAAATCTCATCATTAGTTTTCTTTGAAAAAACCTTTTTCAGGGATGATACAATGTCATCTCTTTTCCAATCGTAGCGTTTATCAGCGTTTTTATGACGTGTTTTCGCATGGAGCAAATAGGCCATTGCAGATGTTTCAGCGGTGTTGATGTGTCCCCACGCGAGGTAACAGCGTGTTTTCGCTCTCGTTAGCGCAACATAGAGCAATCTTAAATTCTCGGATAGAAGTTCATTCTGGGCCAGCGCAAGGTGGCTGCTGTTTTTACCAGAGCCGATGTCGAGTGTCAGCGTCCGGCGCTCATCGGTATCGTGAAATACAATTTCATCAGCGTTGACCACGGATCCTGCCCACCCATAGGGACAGAATACCACCGGGTATTCCAGTCCTTTACTTTTATGAATGGTAATTATCTTTACCGCATCCGCATCGCTTTCCAGGCGGAGCTGATGCTCTTCAGCACCCTGCGATGATGAATTCATCTGTTCAGACAGCCATTTTATCAGACCCGAAACCCCCAATTTCTTTTCAGTCGATTCCTTATGGAAAATTTCTGAAAGCTGTAAAAGATTGGTCAACCTTCTTTCACCGTCCGGAAAAGATAAAAGCCGGGGCTTTACCTTTTCTTTTTCCAATAACAGACGAAACATTCTGATAAACCCTCGCCTGTGCCATATCCGATGATACTCTCTGAAATTGGATATCCGGTTCTCCCACCAGTGAGACTCCTGATCCAAACCATCGATCGTGTCTCCCAAAACACCCAGCATCTCTGTTACCAGGGCGGATTTAAATCGTTTTTCGTTACCGGGTTCGGAAATACTTAGCAAAACCCGTTGTATTTGTGAGGCTTCGCGGGTATGGAATATGTTTCCAGCATTATAGAGTACGGAAGGGATAAACTTTTCGGAAAGGTGATCTTTTATTATCCGCGCCTGACGATTGGTTCTCACGAGAACGGCGATACTGCCTGGTTTTATTCGACCCTCAAGGGGTGAAACAAGATTTGAGATTTCATTGGCAACAGATTCGGCGATACGCTGCACTGCCTCCGCCTTTGGTATGGATTTATCCCCTTTTGCATTGAGATACCACAACCTGAAAGGGGGATCAGGTTCTTTTTGACTGATTTCAGTGATCTTTCCGGGCCTGCCTTTTTCATAATGGATTTCATCAAAGATAAACGGTGCCTCGAGATTTGAAAACAGGGTGTTTACAGCTGTTATCAGGCCGGATGATGAACGCCAGTTTTCCGATAGCGTCTGCTTGTTCTCCACATTTCGGGAAGCTTCCATGTAAGAGAAGATATCCGCACCTCGAAAACTGTATATCGCCTGTTTGGGATCTCCGATCATAAAAAGCACACTGTCTTTTGAATCAAAAAGTCTATGGAATATGTCATACTGAATCGGATCTGTGTCCTGAAACTCATCCACGAGTGCGGCTTTATATTTCTGACGAATGGCTTCTGAAAGCGCATTCTTTCTCTGATCTGAAAGGGCGTTTTGAACCGTTAACAGAAGATCGTCAAAAAATTGTACGTTCCATTTTTGCTTCCGGGCCGAGAGTTCTCTATCGGCAAAGTCAAACAGTTCAGATTTAAAAAACAGAATCGTTTTTTCCATTTCCGACTCGAGGGCGGAACCCAGCGTTTGGAGCTGTTCACAGATTTCAAAAATGTCATGAGGGGAAAAAACGTTTCCTTTTTTTACGGATTGGTTCAGCTTTGTTAAAGTGAATTTTTCAAAACCTTTGAACAACGGGAAACCCGTACTTTTGGCATCTGCGAAACGATCCATGGATTCAAGCATGGATAATACCTTAACCTCTCTTTTAGACAAACCGGTTTGCATTTCCTCGGTCTTTAGACTTCCGTAAGCAACGCCGCTGAGAGATGGATCAAGGAGCAGTTCCTTCACCCGATCCCGTGAATCGGGCCATGCTTTCTTTAGCTTATTCAAACACTTACGGAATGGTTTAAGGTTTTCAATCGAAGGCCGCCCGATGTCGGGAACGATCTTCATTGCCGGTGCTTTTATCCTTGTCAGCAGTTTTAAAAAATATTCAGGCCCGGAAATCCTGCGGGTAATATAACTTATGAATTCCGGTGGCGATTCGTATAAATGCGTTCTCCAAAAATCATCCGCAACCTCCTGTGTCAAACCGACTTGATCTGCAACCAGTTCTGTATCGAACAGACTTCCGGTTTCAAAAGCATTCTCATGCATCACCCGCTGGCAAAAACTGTGTATGGTAAAGATGGCGGCCTTGTCAAAATCAACAAGGGCATCCTGTATCAATTGAATCGCCGCTTCCGGATTTGTCTGCTTTTCTATGAGATTCTTGAGCAGGGTATCGTCGCTGTACCCTGATGTTAATGCTTTTTTCGCATGAATAAGTTTCCTTCGAACTCTGTTTTGAAGCTCTTCGGTTGCGGCTTTTGTAAAGGTTACCACCAGAATTTGATCCGTGGAAAAACCTTTTTCCAGGACTAGCCGAACATATAGACTCGCAAGCGTGTATGTCTTTCCGGTGCCTGCGCTTGCTTCAATAAGATTGGTTCCCTCAAGAGGGGTATGGATAAGGTCGAATCTCTTCATTTCTCATCTTCGAGGTAAAAACGCCATTGGCAAAACATATCATCCGGGTGTGGATCCGGCGGGGCAAATAGACATTGCACCCGTATACGGTCATCCACCTGTTGAGCAAAACTTTCAAATTCTCCCCGGTGCATCTCCTTGCACACGTATTCATCCAGGCCCCGCCTGAGCCGAGCCTCTTGTGTCGGACAGGATGGAACGGAAATCAACACTTCATCGGGGTCTTCCTGGATCTTGTATCCCACCAGGATGCACCAGGGAAAGTACCTGAGAGCGCTTACAAATCCCTTCAGGCCCTTATCCTGGATCTGGAAGCGTGATAACAGATCTTTTGCAGCCATGCCGGCCACCCGTCCCCATACATCTTCATTAATGCGCTCTGCCGTGGGCTGGTCAAAATGTTCAGCCACATAGATAAACCAAAACGCATCCATTACCCGGTAGTGCCACAGAAGAAATTCAATATACTTACGAAGCTCCGGAGCGTCCATCTTCTCAAAGATTCTCAGGTCCACGATTTCCTCCTCGATTCTAATGTTAATTTACCCGGCACTCCATTTTTCTACAGCCACATTTTATGGTAATTAATTTGTTCATTTATTTGCAAGCTTTTTCAATATAGCGGTTTCCATAAATATGTTCCTATTGATTCGCTTTTGTTCATATTTTATTACGCTGCCGGTTGAAACCGAACGTTGTTTTGACAATCGCTATATGCCGAACTTTTCTTCAAAATTTCCACCGGATTGTCTCAAAACCGGCACGTGAAAAGGTGTTCGAAACCGTTTGTATCCCTTTTTTACAATTTTGGGATGAAATCCATATCCTTGAACCGATACTTCATCTCGAAATATTTCAATATTGACAATAAAAATAAGTGCCGTTAGTCTGTCTTTATAGTCAAGATGAAAAGGTGACATTTATATGAAAATCTTAATGCAACCAAAAAATGGAAATAAACCCAAAATCACTGATGAAAGGAGAAAGAGATGATACGAAAAGCAACTTACAAACTTCGCGTAACACGAAGAGAAGCCCTCTACGTTCACGATGAACCCGATCACTCTCTGATGGTCGTAGAGATGGAGGGTGAACCGATTCAATATGAAGTGGGCGTGGCCGGGGAATTCGTTTCCCGCCGCAGTGTCAATTTTCATGATCGTATAAAGGGCAGCGGATCCATGCAGGGCTATGCGGTTACCAACTTCCAGTATGGTTCGGTGTATAGCCGGTTTGATGGTCATCGTGACGGGAAAACCAGGGTCACCACAGGAACCTGGAATACTTACAAGGGAACAGGCAAGCTGACTGAAATCAAAGGGGAAGGTAAGTTCAAAGTCACGACTGGCGAAGGGCCGAACGAATTCATCCTCGATATGGAAGGTAATTATGAGCTCTAATTAAACTGCCCGAAACAGTTCATGAAAATTCCCACCAGCGTTTGTCGTTAAAAGTAACACAACTCGTCTCTCTTCAAGGTGTATCCTTGAAGGGAGATTTCTTTTCAGACATAACCCGGTTTAATTATAGATTTGGTTTTAAAACCTCAAATCATGTTCGAGGGCAAGCCCGCCAGATGCGGGCAAAACGCGCGGCAGACGAAAAAACGCGGTCCCGAGGCGTCGAAATAATAATAAGCCGACTCGCAATCCCGGCAACGACGGGGCCATCGGCATTAGAGGGGATTTTTGAAATCACTTCTATTAAAAATCGTAAATGCCAATGTAATTCTCAGGCGTTATCTTTTTCAATTCTGCTTTAACGGCCTGTGATATCTCCAGTGTTTCGATAAAGTCGGCAATCGTCTGCTGGTCGATGTGCGAGTGGGTCCGGGTTAACCGCTTCAGGGCTTCAAATGGTTCCGGGTACCCTTCTCTGCGTAAAATGGTCTGAATCCCTTCTGTAACCACCGCCCAGTTATCCTTCAAATCCCGCTGAATCGCGTCTTGGTTTAAAATCAGTTTATCCAGCCCTTTTAACAGAGATTTTAGTGCAATCAGCATATGCGCAACCGGCACCCCGATATTTCGCGTAACCGTTGAATCGGTCAGGTCTCTTTGCAGTCTCGAAACCGGCAATTTGGCTGAAAGATGTTCGAAAACGGCATTCGCGAGTCCCAGGTTGCCTTCAGAATTCTCAAAGTCGATGGGGTTGACCTTATGCGGCATGACAGAAGATCCGACTTCGCCGTCCTTTATCCTTTGTTTGAAATAATCCATCGAGATGTACGACCAAACGTCTCGATTCAGGTCGATGAGGATTGTGTTGATCCGTTTCAGATTATCGAAAAAGGCCGCCAGGTTATCATAATGCTCGATCTGGGTGGTGACCCTTGATCGCTCAAGGCCGAATATTTCATTTATCAAATGATCGCCAAACGCAACCCAGTCGGTTTCGGGATAGGCGAGATAATGCGCATTGAAATTGCCGGTTGCACCGCCGAATTTTGCTGAATAGGGGACGGTTTTTATCAGCTCTGTCTGATTTTTCAGCCGATCGACAAAGACATAGATCTCCTTGCCCAGGCTGGTCGGCGAGGCCGGCTGACCATGGGTGCGGGCGAGCATGGGAACATCTTTCCATGCGTTCGCCTTCTGGTTGAGTGAATTGATCGTCTCATCCAAAACCGGTTCCAAAACATCAACCCAAGCATCCCTCAGCGAACAAGGTATGGCGGTATTATTGATATCCTGAGATGTTAAACCAAAGTGGACAAATTCCGTGAACGCTTGGAGCCCCATCGCATTTAATTGTTCCTTGAGAAAATATTCGACAGCCTTCACATCATGATTGGTTATCTTTTCAATATCTTTTATTTTCCGAGCGTCTTCTATCGAAAAATCCGTGTAGATACGACGTAATGATTCAAAAAGTTTTTTGTCAACATCGGTCAATTGCGGCAGGGGCAGATTGCACAGTGCAATAAAATATTCCACCTCGACCATCACACGGTATTTTATCAAAGCACCCTCCGAAAAGTAGTCTGCGAGCTGATCCGTTACAGCTCTATAGCGGCCGTCAATAGGTGAAATGGCATTTAAGTATGATAGTTCCATGATATTTTCCCCGGTTAATAAGATTGACGGTTTCGTAAAAAGTTTGATTTTGCTCTCTCCGTGAGCAATTTTGGGATTCATAAAATGACTTTTTACGAGTTCAACAAGATTTTAGTTTGGAAAACATCCTAATCGCTCGGGAAATGTAGGATAATGAAAGACCTATGTCAAGCAGCGGGATGCATCAAAAAATAGGAAGAAAAAGGTGCAGGCATAAAGAAATCGAATTAGGCCCTCATCATCAACGAACGGAATCTATGCTGCTTTATAGGGATCATTAGTTGTGCCTTAAACCCTCCGGCTCTGGCGAAGGAACCGGAGAGGTTCAACCGATCCGGGATGCCACGATATGTGAGGCATCATTCAACCGGTGTTTTAAATATCGAATATTGAATATCCAATATAGAATATAGAAGGAAAACAGGGTGTTTACCTTCGGGTTGAATTTTCCGTGAAATTTAGTGCTGTCATTTTACAAAGACGGAAAAGACTTCATCATTCGACATTCCTTGTTGGATATTGGATATTCGATAACTGTAAAAATAGCGACTTTTTTCAAAGCCGGGGGGCGATGCCTCCATCAAGGGGGCTTCCTGATGCCTCTCCTATGTGGGAGGAGAGTTCACTGTCTAAGATAACAAAATAATCCGTAAATTTTTATATTTTCTTTTCCGCACAATGTAAAAATAGCGGGTGAAAAACCGCCACAGATAATTGTTTAAATTCTTCGCCAAGAGGATCTAATTTGCTGAAGAGCAGGTCAAAATACGGATTTTGAGATTCTCCATCTGAAAATTCGTTTCCTTGCCAACGACGTTGTGCAGCAATTAAAGCAGTCGGATGTGACTGTTTCTTTTTTAGTGCCTTTTGCGCATACACATAGGAAGTTTCGGGGAAAAAGTGGATGGGCTCCGACAGGCCCTTCCAGTAAATATTGATAATATTATCCAATAATTCAATCGGGTTATTGACTGAAGCAAACTCAAAAACAGCGTCTTTTCCTATAAAAAGGCTGCGTTTCGGATATTTTCTATCTTTGAAAGTACACAATGCGAGATGATAAATCCAAGTGCTTAAAAGGTCTTTTGATTTTGTGTTTGCATATCGAAATCGTAAAAATCCATGATCGTAGATATCCGAAAGCCTTCCAAAAAGATTAAAGGCAGCGATTTTCAGTTCAACATCAAGGCTGTCTAAACGACCTCCTTTCCCCTGGGACTTGGTTTTATCTGCGAACATTTCAGCATCAACAGCCATCTCCTGACAGAGAAAGGCACCGACATTGCCGTGGGGTAGCTGGCCCCTGGCCCGTTCCGAGAGAAATACATCTTTAAAAGCATCTCCGGAAAGCGCTTTTGTTACAAGATTTTGTCCAATCAGGTACTTTTCCAGAGCGTTTAAATTGAAATTCTCCCTTTCTTCTGAGACCGCTTCCGTTTCATGCAGGTATATGCCCAGGCGTTTTTCAAGCATAAACTTTGCCGGATTTGACAAAAAAGCGCACAACTGATCGATATCCAGATTCCGCCATTCATCCGGCGGTGTTGACAGTGCCGAGGAGATAAAAGGCGTGAGGGTTTTGGGGTCATCGATACTGGATCCGGCAAGAAAATTTTCCATGGAATAACTGAACAGTTTGCCGTTCGCTTTAAAATATGCCGGAGAAAAGGCCTGAAGTCTGTGCTGTGTGATCAGCTCATCCTCTGAAAGAGCATATCCATCCCTTATGTATTCAATCAATTCGCTCACCAGAACAGATGGCTGGATCTGTGTATTATCCTGGATACTTTGTCCAACATAGCTGATATAAAGTTTTTTCCTGGCTGAAACAATGGCTTCAAGGAAGAGATACTTGTCATCATTTCGTCGAGATCTGTCTCCCATCTTTGGCTTTTTTGCCATTATATCAAAGCCCAATGGTTGCGTATTGCGGGGAAATGCATCATTGTCCATGCCGATGAGGCAGATGACCTGAGCCGGAATACTCCGCATGGGGAGCATCGCGCAAAATGTCACTTTTCCGGAAATAAAACCACTGCCAAGGTTTTGGCGCTCCAGGTAATGCCCGAGATGGGACTTGATCACCGCAAAGTCGATTTTTTTATTAAAGCCGGTTATTACCTGCTTCTCAGACAGATCATCAAGAAATCGCCGGAGCACCTGTATTTCTCGCTCCATATCGTCATCCAAATGAAATAAGCTATCAAGTATCCCATTAAGTATTATAGTCCAACCATTTAATGTTTCTGTATATTCTAGTTTTTTCAGGCATTTTACGAGACGTTCAAAAAACTCCAGAAACCGTCCCAGAATTTTCACGTCACCCCCTTCAATGTCATCATAAGGGAGTATCCCAGAAAACAACTCTTCATTCCGACCTGGCATTGCATAACCCAAGAGAAGCCTTTCGATTCCAGCCTGCCATGTGTTTTCTTTAAAACCGGGAAGCCCCATACTTGTGCGGCTTTCCGCATCGATTCCCCACCGGATATCCGACGCTTTGATCCATCGCGAAACCGTCTCGATATCCGACTCAGTGAGGCCAAATTTCTCTTTAATACCCGGCGATTCCAGCAATCCCATTACCCGGTTCACACCCATGCGGCTCTCTTTAAGTTCAAATATCGACATGAGCCCGTCAATGACCCGGCTCTCTTTTCTAATGCTCTGATCGGCAATGCTAAAAGGAATTCGCAGCGCCACATCTGTTTGTGCGTCAAACACCGCAGAAATAAACGGGGCATACGACTCAATATCGGGCATCATGACAAGAATATCCTTGGGTAAAAGATCAGGATCCTCTTCAAACATGGCGAGAAGGTTGTCGTGTAGTACTTCGGCTTCACGTATGGGGTTGTGGCAGGAGTGAATCTGGATAGACGTGTCAAAATCAGAAACAGCGCCCCCAATCCGATCACTCAAGCCCAAAATGTCCGACTGAATGCAGTAAAGCAGGTTTTTGCCCTCAGATTCCTCGAACTGCTCGTGCAATTCACAGTCAAAACCAATAATCTGCGAATAAAAATATCTTCCCAGAACGCCCATTGAAGCCAGAAGCCGGTTGCCCTTTTCCAAATGAAGTTCACCCGGAATATCGACGACATGAGCATATTGTTTTCGAATTCGTTTTATCTCCGTGTCGGAAACAATATCCGCCCAGAACTCTTTGCAGGGATTCATCAGGAAAAGATTCACCTGAACCAGCGTTGAGATTGCAGCAATTGTCTGAAGATGAAAAAGTGGCAGGTAGGAAATCCCGAATACGGATACCCGTTGAAAGAAATTTCCAATTTCGTTCGGCTTCCTTTTAATCTCTTCGAGAAGGGATTTTTGCAGCCAGGCCCGGTGGTTTTTTTCATTATTGCGTGAGAGCTCTCGCCAAAGGTGTGCCTGCCAGTGTTCTTCCCTTCCCTTTTCCCAAGCAAATATTAACTCGGGTCGAAAGACAAGATACTGATCGTAAATTTCTGCAATTTTCTCTGAAACCTGATACAGTTTTAGATCATTGGTGTCGTCTGAAAGATATTTCTTGAGGCTTTCAAACCCCGGCCTATCTATACAGACCGGCAGAAGGTCCATGACTTTGAATGTCAGTATACCCGGTTCAAATAGAGAGGAAACCGCCAGTTCCGGGTTCATTTTTTTAAATATTTCCTGAAGGAAAGTGTTGGGAAATGGGAAGATGGAGTTGGCGCAAATACCGTTGTGCCGGGCAATCTCCATAGATACCCAGCGTTCCATCCCCCGGCTCTGGACCACGATAACCTCAGGTTCCAGAGGAGATGCCAGGGGTGTTTTGACAATCCGTGCCAGACGTTCGGCAAGGATTTCCAGGCGGTTGCTGCTATATACATTCAATTCTGGACTCAAGGTTAAAATCCTTGTTTCCGGCGTCCCACAAACTCATCCATGGCAATGAGAAAAATAATATACCCAATAATCTATGGCTACCAATTTCTATATGGATTGTAAAGGAGGATCATTTAGATGAACGAATGAAAAACGACACCGGTATTCGTCATTCAAAAAAACTGCTTTTCGCCCCTATCAATGGATAATTTCCTTGACATTTCAACTGTTTTTTCATTACTTGAACATAGTCAACATCAGGTACTCAGATTGAGTATAACAGGGAACCCCGTGAGATTCGGGGATGGGCCCGCCGCTGTAATCGGGGACGAACACCGCTGAATTGTTTATGGTAATTAGCTGCGCCTAAATACCGTTAACGATTATAGAGCCACTGGTACATGTCAAACGACACCGGAGCTTCTTAACACATCCGGTCCGGGAAGGCGCGGTAAGTAGAATGATCCGAGAGTCAGAAGACCTGCCTGAAAAGCCAGCATCACCTCCGCGGACTGAGGAATGTAAAAAGATCAGAGGATAAAAAGGGACATCCCCGGATCGATTTTTTCGGTCCGGGGTTTTTTCTGATATCGACACAGTTAAGTTAATAATAACCATGATGAAAATAATTATCCGCAGATGTATAATCATCGTTTTGCTGATTTTAACAGGGATCTTTTTCCCCAACCGAGCACAATCGGATACCAGAAACGTAACCGACCAGTTGGGACGAAACATCACACTAACAGAGGACCCGAAGCGGGTGATTTCCCTGGCACCGAATAGCACGGAAATCATTTATGCCCTTGCTCAGGAGCATCGCTTAATCGGAGCGACCCGATATAGCGATTATCCTCCAGAGGCCCTAAACCTCCCCAGGGTGGGATCATACGTCCATCTCGATCTTGAAAAAATCGTGGCGTTGAAGCCGGATCTTTGCATCGCTATCAAAGATGGAAATCCCATAGCGGTTGTTAAGCGTTTGGAATCACTCAATATACCCGTTTACGCGGTGGACCCCAGGAACACCGAGGCCGTCATCGATACGGTCATCGAAATCGGACACCTGCTCAATGCCGATGAAAAAGCAAAGGAACTGGCCCGGGACATGCGTTTACGAATCCAAAAGGTTAAGTCCATGATTGCCAAAACGAATCAAAGGCCACGTGTTTTTTTTCAGATTGGAATCACCCCCATCGTGTCTGCAGGTACCCGCACCTTTATCCACGAACTCATTGGGCTTGCGGGAGGAAAAAACCTTGCCGAGGGTCCCACAGTATATCCACGTTACAGTCAAGAGCAGGTGGTGGCCCTTTCACCGGAAGTTTTCATCGTCAGCTCAATGACCCGGCAAGGGAATTTTAATCAAATAAAAGCGGAATGGAGCCAGTGGACCGACCTGCCCGCTGTCCGAAATCAACGTATCTTTCTCGTGGATTCAAATCTTTTTGACCGCCCTTCTCCCCGCCTGGTGGATGCGCTTGAACTGCTGGTCCCGTTGATTCATCCCGAACTTTTTGAGGTCGCACAGTGACGTACAACCCGCCGAATATTTTAAAACGTGTTCTGGTCGCTTCATTCCTTCTGCTTTTACTGCTTTTCGCTGCGATGCTTCTCGGACTCTCTATGGGGCCCACCCAAAGCGGTATAAAAGCGGTTTTTAAAACTCTGGCGAACATCAATGAACCCGACACCACACTGGGTACCATTATCTGGCGCATCCGGTTTCCCCGTGTGCTTTTGGCAGCAATGGTCGGCGCGACGCTTTCATTGGGCGGCCTCGTTTTCCAGGCACTCCTTAGAAACCCTCTGGCCGAGCCGTACATCCTGGGAATATCCGGAGGATCGGCGATCGGCGCCATTATCGGCATCCTGATAGGCTTTTCTCCTTTTCCAGGTGTAAGCATGATGGCCTTTTCAGGAAGTATAGCGACACTCGGTTTGATACTGGTCATGTCTTCCGGTCAAACGATTTTAAAAAAGGATTCGCTGCTACTGTCCGGGGTAATGGTCAACGCCTTCTGTTCAGCGGTCATCATGTTTCTGATTTCCCTGACCCAGGACGCCCGCTTGCACAATATCATCTTCTGGCTCATGGGGAATCTGTCCATTACGGACCTTAGACAGGTAGGCATACTGGCCGCAATGCTGATTCCATGCTTTGCCCTGATCTTCTGGCTTTCAAACACCATGAATCTGCTCTTAATGGGGAAAGAAATGGCTCAAACCATGGGCGTCAATATAAAGGCCGTAACCGTAACCTTACTGGTCGTTACGTCTTTTATGGTCAGTGCAACGGTCAGCCACTGCGGTCTGGTGGGATTTGTCGGACTGGTCATGCCGCATATGCTGCGGCTTGTCCTGGGTTCGGACCATCGGGTCCTTGTCCCCGCATCTTTGTTGGGCGGCGGGGCGTATATGGTTTTATGTGATCTGCTGGCAAGGGTTCTTCCAAGACAGGGCGAAATGCCGGCCGGCGTGATCACCGCGATGATCGGCGCGCCGCTGTTTATCTTTTTATTAAAGAGGTCCAGGCAATGAATTCGGCAATCGACGCAACGATGATAAACTATTCATACGGGAACCTGCCGGTTCTGGAAAATCTGTCTTTTTCAGTCCCCAAGGGAGATTTTTTTATCGTTATCGGTCCGAACGGTTCCGGAAAAACCACATTGATGAAGGTCATTGCCGGACTTTTAAAGCATCAAAAAGGTCATTTAAAGATTCTGAATCGCCCTATCGAGAGTTATAAACGAAAGGCACTGGCAAAAACCATCGCTTTCGTCCCTCAAACGACTTCGGTGGACTTCCCTTTTACGGTAATGGAAGTGGTCCTGATGGGACGTTCACCCCATCTGGGGATGCTGGGATTGGAGAAGGAAGAGGACCTGGAAACGGCGGAACAGGCATTGGTCTTTACCGGTGTGGATCATCTGGCCGGTCGAAAAATGGATCAGTTGAGCGGGGGCGAACAACAACGGGTCTTTATCGCCAGAGCCATTTGCCAGGAACCTCAGATCATGCTCCTGGACGAACCCACGGCATCGCTAGACCTTGCCCACCAGAGCCGGGTGATGGATTTAATGGAGAAGCTGAAAAAAGAAAAAGGCGTCACCATTGTTATGGTGTCCCATGACGTAAACCTTGCCGCCATGTACGGCGATCGTCTGATTCTGCTCAAAGATGGACAGATCGTCAGCGCCGGCCTTCCGGCAGAGGTCCTCACATACCGGACTCTGGAGGAAGCGTATGGATGCACGCTTTTGGTGGACGAAAGCCCCATAGGAAAATTTCCACGCATTACACTGGTTCCTGAGAAATTCGCAATTACGGATACATAAGGCTTGAGCACGGCGCATAAAAATAATCACAGAGGAAGTCATTTATGTGCGCACCTTCTGATCATTATACATCTTAGAACATTACTGGAGATGAAAAACACCTTTTATCCTATTTTTCCAGCCTGATAACTAAAAATCCCACACTTCTTCGGTGTATAAACAGTTGAATGTCCTTTCCTTTTTTAATCTTTCCTAAAACCGATTGATACGCCTTCACGGTATTGACAGCGTGATGGTTGACTTCTTTGATCACATCACCGGCCCGGACACCGGCTTGCGCACCCGCACTTCCGGGTTCAACGCCGACAACGGCAATCCCCTGTTTGTCGGAAAGTTTATATCGCCGGGCCATATCCGCGGTGATATTTGATACCCGGATCCCGAGCTCCCCTGCCGTTTCTGTTGAATGCCTGCGTGATGCAACATTTTTATCTTCTCTCTTTGCAATTTTCACCTTAAATGTCTTTGTTTTGCCTTGTCGCAACACCTTTATTCTGGCGATTTCGCCAACAGAAACAGCTGCGATCCGACTGGTCAAATCACGGCTCGATTCTATCTCTTCATTGTTTACTCCGATGATAATATCTCCGGGTTTGATACCTGCCAGGTCCGCGGGATCGCCTTCAAAAACCTCTGCGACCAGGGCACCTTTTTTGCTTTTCAAATGGTAATATTCTGACACTTCTTCGCTGACATCCTGGATGGACACACCGAGCCAGCCGCGGGTCACCTCCCCTTTTGTTTTAAGCTGTTCGATGACCCCTTTGGCATCATTCACCGGGACGGCAAACCCGATCCCGGTACCTCCGGCAACAATGGCCGTATTGATCCCGATGACTTCCCCTTCCATATTGATTAACGGGCCGCCGCTGTTCCCGGGGTTGATGGATGCATCAGTTTGTATGAAATCATCATAGGGCCCGGAGCCGATAACACGACCTTTGGCACTGACAATACCTGCAGTGATCGTGTGCTCCAATCCAAAAGGACTGCCGATGGCCACCACCCACTCACCGACTTTCAGGTCATCGGAATTCCCGAGCTTGGCAAAGGGAAGATTGCGTTTTGCTTCTATTTTGAGCAAAGCAATATCCGTACTGGGATCTCGCCCGACGATGTCCGCTGTATACGATTTGCCGTCGTTGAGCTTGATCTCTATCTCATTTGCATTCTCGACCACATGGTTATTGGTTACAATATGGCCGTCCTGATCGATAATGAATCCCGAACCGAGGCTTCGCTGTTTGAATTCATGCTGAGGACCGTTTCCAAAGAACCGGTCAAAAAAATCCTGAAACGGATCATCTTTTCCCTGGGGCCTCCTGTGAAAGTTTCTAAAAACACGGCCACCGCCTTTGATGATCTTCACTGCCCTGATATTGACCACGGAAGGGCTGACTTTCTCGGCCAATTTATTAAAACTGCCCGGCACTGAAATCGCACCCGCTGGTCCGGCATACACCTGTGCATCCGGGTAAATATAAACGGCGGCCATAAATCCGATGAAAAGGCTTAATACAATAAAAAAGGCTCTTTTTTTTCGTGTTTTGCTCATATTCATGGTCATTCTCCTATAACTGGTTTCAAAACCTCGTAATGAAGCCTTTTGACAATTTTGCAAAAAAGCTTTTAGCCAAGTGAAGTATTAAAATTTTGCAACTGCTCGAGGGTGTTCGCCCCTGTCTAAAGTTTTCGCAAAGCTCGCTTTTAGGACTGTCGCAAACTATGTGCCAAATGAATTATGTTGCAAGCGTTTATTTGACAATATATTGAAACAATTACATATTCAGACAAGCAAATCAGGTTTCGAATACGGGTAAAAATGCACAGTGTGTATAAACTATCCAGTTCAAGTGGTTACACCCATGTCCGGATGGGTAGAAAATATCCACCTGTTGAAGCCCTTATTTTCACCGGCGTCGAGACTTTCCAATTGTGAAACTCTCCGCGGCAAGCAGCGGGGGTATTCTGGCTCGGTTTTTAGGATACACGGATATTTTTCCTTGACTTCAATTCCTTTTATCATCTATTGAACCAGAACAAGCATTCAGGTGCTCATATTGAGCTTAACAGGGAACCCCGTTAAAATCGGGGACGGACCCGCCGCTGTAATCGGGGACAAACGCCGCAGATGCCACTGTTCTGTTCGTCAGGATGGGAAGGTGCGGTCAGTAGAGTGATCCGAAAGTCAGAAGACCTGCCTGAAGCCATGGTAAACCCTTCGTGGACCGGGGTCGGCCATATGGTCAGAGGATAAAAAAAGGGAAATCCCCGGATCGATTCATTTTGGTCCGGGTTTTTTTATGCCTGGACATACCATAACTCTATTTTTTGAAAGGAGAAAATGTGATGACGAGGCGTTTCTGTTTAGCATTCTTTTTTATTTTTCTGATCATGCCGGGAATCTGTCTGGGTGAAGGGGGCAATGCGGAGGAAGATCAGGTAACGACAATGCCGGAAGTGGTGGTCACCGCAACCCGAACCGAACAAGAAGTTCAGAAAATTCCTGCCAATGTTTCAATAATCACCAGTAAAGATATCGAAAACTCGAGCGCAAAAACAGTGCCTGATCTGCTACGCTACGAAGAAGGAATCACGGTTAGTGACACATTGGGAAATGGAAAATTTGTTAATGTGGATATACGCGGATACGGAGAGACCGGTTCGTATAATACACTGGTTCTGGTGGACGGTCGCCGGGTCAATGACATAGATCTCAGAGGGGTTGATTGGACTCAGATCCCTCTGGAACACATCGAGCGGATCGAAGTCGTCCGCGGAACAGGTTCTGTTCTTTATGGTGACAATGCATCGGGCGGAGTTATCAACATTATTACCAAAATCCCTCCTGAAAAAATTAAAGCAACCGCGTCTTTTACTTATGGTAGCTATGATTTTACAAAAGGATCGGCATCGATCAGCGGCGGCAAAGGAGGGCTGAAAGGATCTCTTTTTGCAACGTTTCAGGATACCGACGGCTACCGGGAAAACAACCACTACAGAGCCGGTGATGTCGACGGTAAGATCGTCTACGATATTTCTGACTTTGTCGGTCTCAGTTTGAGCGGTTCCTACCATAATGATAACTATGGATTGCCAGGCCCACTTTCAACAGCTCAAATGGAATCTGACCGGAGACAGAAACAGGATCTGTACTATGATGAAGGTGAGAGTACGGATCAGTATCTCAAACTGGGGGTCGATTTTGATCTGATGGATTACGGCGCTATTGTCATGGATCTGTCGTATCGAATATCAGATTCTGAACTTCAAGATAACAGTGCTTGGGGTGCATTTGTCCAAAAAAATGATAAAAAAACATGGGCCTTTACCCCTAGATATCTTTGGGATGGAAATATATTTAACCATAAAAACACATTTATTGCCGGTGTCGATTTATATAGCTCTGATTACGATGTAAAAAATTATTCCGGTCCCCCTTTGGCGCAAACAGGTATTGCCAATAGTGATAGAAGCACTATCGGCGTATATTTCAATGATGAGTTCTATCTTTTTGACAGGCTGATTTTCTCTTTAGGTGCTCGTCACGAAAATGTTAAATACGAATTAAATCAAGATGATATTTACTCCGGATCACTTGAGGAAACCGTTAGAGAAGATGAGAATGCATACAATATCGGCCTTGCTTATCTATATTATGAAAACTCTTCGTTATTTATGCGAATCAATCGAAGTTTTCGTTTTCCACTGGCCGATGAAATGGTTGAAACAGTTGAAGTAGCTCCCTGGACATATCAGTTACAATTGAATTCTGACCTCAAACCCCAAACCGGTATGCACTATGAAGTGGGCGCAAAACATCGTTTTTCAAAACATGTTGCAACCAATTTGATCTTTTATCGTGTCGATACCAAAGATGAAATATTGTTGAATAAAATTACCTTCCCCCCTTTTGGTCAAAATGTAAATTATCCTGAAACTCTTCGCCTGGGGATAGAGTTTGGCTGCAAGATCAATCCCGTAAAAAATGTGGCCATTTTCGGAAACTACACCTATGAGAGTGCGACATTCGAACAGGGACCTTTTGACGGAAATGACATTCCTGCGGTTCCCAAAAACAAGGGCAATCTGGGGCTCAGCATCGATGACATTCTACCCGGACTTATATTCGTGGCGGACTACAGTTATGTCGGTTCCAGTTATGCCATCAGTGATATGGCGAATCAATATCCAAAACTCGATGCCTATTACACCATTGACCTTAAATTGTCTTACACTTATAAATTATTAAAAGCCTTTGCCGGCATTAAAAATCTAACGGATCAAAAATATTCCGAAACTGCGATCATTGGGTCTACAACGCCTGGTGTTTATTATTATCCGGCGCCCGAGCGAAACTATTTTGCCGGGATTGAATTGAAATTTTAGCGACGAGGTCGAGCAATGTTTGATTTTTTTGTAAAAGGCGGACCAGTCATGTATCCGCTGTTGGCATGTTCTGTTATCATGCTGACCGTGGTTATCGAAAGGCTTTTCTTCTGGATTGTTATGGATATGCGCCGCAATCAACCCCTTGTGGATGAAGTCCTGGAGATCTGTCGCACCGGAGATTGGGAAGCCGTCAGAGCAAAGACAGCCGGTTCTAAAGACTATATCGTAAAAATTTTGATCAACGGAATACTCCACCGTGACTTTTCCATGACCAAAGCCATGGAGTCGGCAGCAGCAGAAGAGATTAAAGGGATGCGCCGGTACAACGGTGTGCTGGATACCATGATTACCGTTGCGCCGCTTCTGGGAATTTTCGGTACGGTTCTCGGGATTATTATCTCTTTTGAAATGCTGGGCACTGCGGGCATCGAAAACCCCCAGGCCGTTACCGCAGGAATCGCCCAGGCCCTGATCACTACGGCAGCAGGTCTCGGCATAGCGATCCTCTCGGTCTTCCCTTACAACTACTTTAATGCACGGGTTGAAAATGCCGCCCTTAACATTGAAAAATATGCAACCAGTCTGGAAATCGTCTATGAAAAACTCAGCCAGTCACATTCGCCCCCGGCATCTGCCGGGATCTCCACTTAGCGCCTTTAAGCATAAAATTCAGTAAGACCCTGAGGTGTTCATAATGAAGCTCGTCCTGCACACAAATAAAAAGGCCCGCATTGAAATGCTTCCTTTGATTGATATTGTCTTTCTCCTTCTGGTCTTTTTCATCTACGCCATGCTCTCCATGGCCGTACATCGCGGTCTACCGGTTGTCCTGCCCTCCTCCGCTACAGCAGCGATCACCCAAAAACCGGCCTTGTCCGTAACAGTTAAAATCGACGGATCCATTTACGTGGACAAAACACGGGTTCCCATGAATCAGCTGAAAGCGATGCTTCAAGAAAAGACCGCTGGAGACAAAGATCCCGGTGTCTTTCTTTTTGCAGAGAAAACCCTGTCCTATCAGAAACTTTTTCAAGTCCTGGATCAAATCAGGCTGGCCGGCATTCATCGAATTTCCCTCCAGGCAGAGGTGGAGCCTCAGCAGTGAAACGAATCCTCTTTTCTTTCATATTGGCCTTGGGAATACATGGACTGCTTCTGGGAATGGATTTTAGATGGTTTAAGAAAAAAACCATTACCAAGCCGATATCTCGTGTTATCTCGATGACCCTGGTCAACATGCCCCTGAAACGTCTCGACCCGAAACCCATAATAAAAAAGCCTGCTCTTCCAGAGAAAAAAGTGGTAACGAAGATACAAAAGCCGCCGCCCAAGGTGAAATCACGGAAAAAACAGGACATCCCTCCTAAAAAAATCTTCAAGCCAATTGTTCCACCGAAAAAGAAAGAACCGCCTAAGGAAGTCGTTAAAAACCCGGCCCCTGTTTCTCCTGAACCTTCATCTCCGATGGAGCATCCAAAGACAATTGAAACGCCGCTTGCCCCTGTCCCACAAATACAAGAAGAGGTTATTAAAAAACCGGTAACGAGCGCCGTTGAAAAAGATGCCGCTGTGACACCTCCCCCGGTTATTCAGGAAGCAAGACCGCTGTATCAACAAAACCCAAAGCCCAAATACCCCCGAATCGCAACCAAAAGAGGGTATCAGGGGACCGTCCTTCTTAATGTTCTGGTCAACCGAAACGGAAGCGTTGATGACCTGCGGGTATCGACATCCAGCGGTTACGCAATTTTAGACAAAGCCGCCATGAAGTCGGTCAAAGACTGGTTGTTTGTGCCGGGAAAAAGAGGCAATGAAACAGCGGACATGTGGGTCGTCATCCCTGTCCGATTCCAGTTGGAGTAAGGTTTACGGAAATAGTATAAAGTGAAATCAGTCAAAGGGCTGAAACAGTTTTTCTCCCCCTGTTCACGACAAACCAGGGATTCAGAAGATTTTCCTTGTTATATTTCAACGGCTCGCTGGAACCTGCGTTCAACACCGTTCCGTTGGCCTGTTCAACCACCGCCTGCCCGGCGGCGGTGTCCCACTCCATTGTAGGGCCCAAACGGGGATAAATATCGGCCCGGCCTTCCGCCACCAGACAAAACTTTAACGAACTCCCGGCAGAGATAAACTCTACCGATTCGTATCTGTCTTTCATGTTTTCCACAAAGTCTTCAAGTTCTGTTGTGGCGTGAGACCGGCTGCCGATGATGGTAAACGGCACTTTTGATGCGCTGCCCGTTGATTGTTCTGAAAGCGGTAATTTTTCGGAATGATTAATGATTCTATTCAACAACCCAGTGCCTTCAACAGTTTCCGGCGTCTTGTGGATCAGGGAAAGGCCTTCCGCATTGTCCAGCTTGTACGAACCGATCCCGTTAGCTGCAAAATAGAAAGTACCGTTCACAGGTACATAAATAACGCCGAGGATCGGCCTGCCCCCGTGGATGATGGCAATATTTACAGTGAATTCTCCGTTTCTGTTGATAAACTCCTTGGTCCCGTCAAGGGGATCGATCATCCAGAAATATTCCCATTTCTTTCTTGTTTTGTAATCGATATCCCTTCCCTCTTCACTCAGCAAGGGTAATCCGGATTCTGTTTGATTGGACAGGTAATGCTCAATTATTTCATGGGACCGTCTGTCGGCCTCGGTTAAGGGTGATTTGTCATCCTTGTATTCGACACGGGTTTCTTTTTGATAAACATCGAGTATCGCCTCTCCGGCCCGACCCGCGGCGAACAATGCAAGCAACAGATATTTTTGTGTCAGACTCTTTTTCATATATTCCTTTATTGGGAAACCTTTGCTTCTTTTTGATGCCACACCCACGCGGTCCTGATAATCGTCTCCAGGTCCTCATATTTGGGCTTCCATCCCAGTTCTTTAAGAATTTTGTCAGAACTTGCTATCAGCACCGCCGGGTCACCCGGTCTCATGTCCACCTCAACAGCACGGATGGGTCGTCCTGTCACTTCCCTGGCCAATTCGATAACCTCGCGAACCGAATACCCTCTGCTGTTTCCGAGGTTGTAAACAGCGCTCTTTCCGCCGGAAAGCAGCGTTTTGAGTGCAAGCAGATGCGCCTGCGCCAAATCAATGACATGGATATAGTCCCTGATACAGGTTCCGTCCTCAGTGGAGTAATTGGTACCGAAAATCTTGATACTTTCAAGTTCCCCGGTGGCCACCCTAAGCGTCAAAGGGATCAGGTGCGTCTCGGGGTCGTGTCGTTCACCGATCTCACCGGATTCGTCAGCGCCTGCAGCGTTAAAATAGCGGAGGTTTATATATTTCAGCCCGTAGGCGACATCGCAATCCCGAAGCATTCGTTCCGCAGCTATCTTGGTCGCACCGTATGGATTGGTAGGATTGCATGGATGGTTTTCGGTGATCGGCACCTCATCCGGCTCGCCGTAAACCGCAGCGGTGGAGGAGAATATAAAACGCATGACATTATGCCGCACCATGGCGTTGATCAACTCCATTGTTTCAGCCAGGTTGTTCCGATAATAGGCCAGTGGATTTTCCATGGACTCCCCCACCAGCGCATAGGCCGCAAAGTGCATGACAGCGTCTATTTGATGTTCCGAAAACATTTTGTCCAGCAAAGCAGCATCCCCACAGTTACCCTGAATAAAGGTTCCGCCCGGGAGGAGGTCTCGATGGCCATTGGAGAGATTGTCCAACGTTACTACACTATACCCGGACCTCAGCAATTCTTTTACCATATGGCTGCCGATATATCCTGCACCCCCAACAACCAGTATTTTCTTTTCTTTCATTTCACGAAACCTCTGCTATTTCTCATTCTAACAGGAGTATCCCTGGTGTGGTAAAATGCAATCAAGCCATTACGATTTTCTCTTTCTGCGTCATAATGCCCTTGGTTGCATTTCGGGTGTCAATAACCAGTTTGGCATGATTGACTATCTGTTCATAATCATAAGCGCTGTGATCCGTTACGATAATGACTGCATCCATCTGGCTGATCACAGCGGGCGACAGGAGGCTCGATTCCATCTGGAATTCGTATTTCCTGGTCGCCTTCAGCTTCGGTATCAAGGGATCGTTATAGCTTACCATCGCACCCTTTTCCAACAGCATTTTCATAATAGCGTATCCCGGAGATTCTCTGTCGTCATCGACATCTTTCTTGTAAGCGATGCCGAGAACAAGGATGCGGCTACCGTTGAGGCTTTTTTTATGATTATTCAGGGCCTCAATAGTCCTTTCAACGACATAGTATGGCATGGACACGTTAATTTCTCCGGCCAATTGAATAAAACGGGTCGAAAAATCGTACTCTCTGGCCTTCCATGAGAGATAAAACGGATCAACGGGAATACAGTGGCCACCCAACCCGGGGCCCGGGTAGAAAGGCGTATACCCGAAAGGCTTGGTGGCGGCGGCGTCGATGACCTCAAACAGATCGATGTCCATCTTGTGCGCCAGAATCTTCAGTTCGTTAACCAGGGCAATGTTAACCGATCGGAAGGTGTTTTCCAAAAGCTTGGTCAGCTCGGCCGTTCGGGTGGATGATACAGGTACCGGTCGGGTAATGCACTTATATAGGGCGGTGGCGACCTCCAGGCAGGAATCGGTGACACCGCCGACGATCTTAGGGATATTGGTGGCGTTGAATTGCTTGTTTCCCGGGTCTTCTCTCTCCGGGGAAAAAGCAAGAAAGAAGTTTTCGCCGGCCTTCATCTTTTTGGACTCCAGACGCGGAAGAAGAATCTCCTCGGTCGTCCCGGGATAGGTTGTACTCTCCAACACCACGAGTTGTCCTTCGCGAAGATTTTCTGATATGGTATTCGTGGTTTCCACAAGGTAGCTCAAATCGGGCTCCATCTTATCAGTAAGCGGAGTGGGTACGCAAATAAGTATGCAATCCGGCTCGTTCAGGCGGGTAAAATCAAAGGTTACATCGAGCAGTTTCCTCTTGATACTATCCTTTATCGTGTTTGCCGGAACGTGTTTGATATAGGATTCACCTCGGCGAAGCTGATCGATTTTCGTCTCATCCACATCAAATCCCAACACGGTAATGCCGTTTTGTGCAAAATGAAGGCCAAGAGGCAGGCCGACATAACCTAGTCCGATGATGCCCACAACGGCCTTTTTTTCCTCGATCAACTGATGCAGTCTTTGCCGGGAAGTTTTTTCTTTTGTTGTGCTCATAACACCTTTTCCTTGCTATCTGTATGTTCTTCGATTAACCGTTCGCGAAAACGACGGACAAATTGTTCCACATCGGTTTGCCAGTCTGTCATGAGATGGATACCTTTTTGTTTGAGACGGCGGTTTTCCAGAATGGAATTTTTCGGTCTGACGGCGGGCGTAGGGTAGTCATCGCTGGTGCATGGAACGACCGAGTGAGCAACTTCCATCTTCTCAAGAAAATAAAGCGCCAATTCATACCAGCTGCAGCATCTCTCCGCCGTTGCATGAAAGGTCCCCTGTGCGTCTCCTTCGATCATCTCAGACAATTGAATCGCCAGCCGGTAGGACCATGTTGGCGAGCCGAACTGGTCGTTTACCACCTTGATCGGTTCAGAAGAATCTCTCAAGGCCAGTTTTAGAATGGTTTTAAGAAAATTGTGTCCTTTTACGCCGTATAACCATGCTGTCCTGAGGATGATATGGCGTTCGGTTGTTTCCTTTACGGCTTTTTCACCTTCGAGCTTACTCTTTCCGTAATGCGACATCGGATTGGGTCTATCCTCTTCCTGATAAGGTTCCGGCAGCTTTTTGCTGCCGTCAAAGACGTAGTCGGTGGAAATGTGGACCAATCGACCGCCGTGCTTTTCTACACTTAAGGCAAGATTTTCCGGCCCTTTGGCATTGACTTTCCAGGCCAGATCCTTTTCGGTTTCACAGGCGTCCACCTGGGTGTATGCGGCACAATTCAGAATAACATCCGGTGAAAAACGCGAAATAACGGTTTTCACATCCAAAGGATCAGTAATATCCAGTTCCGCCGACCCCATGCTCATCACCTCGTGAGATCTGCCGAAGACCTCTGCACAGTCGCTGCCCAGTTGACCTTTTCCACCGGTGATCAGAATCCTCATTTCTTTAATCTATCTCCCTCACTCTCCGTCCATCAACTGAAACGGTCTCAATGATAACTTAACGCGTTCTTTTTGCTGAACCAGTTCAACATGAATACAGATTAGTTTCAAGGGTTTTGTATCTATAAGCGACCCTTTCCCCTGCTCCTCCCGTTATATTGCCGGACAGGATACGATATTCGTATTGCTTCTGGCAAATGTTTAGTGATAACCAAAAAACACAAAAGAATGAAATGCGAAATTTCGTGATAAATTCCTATTATTTTGATACATCATCAAGATTGATAAACTCGTAAAAAGTCATTTTTCGAACGACATTGAGCAATTTTTGAGAAAGATTCGGAATGAGCCTGGCGTTAAATATTTCAAACTGTTTGAGGGTGTTAGCCCGAGTTATTTAAATTTAGCCAGGCGAGTTATGAATCCCAAAATTGCTCGCGGAGAGAGCGAAATCAGACTTTTTACGATACCGTCATGATTGGGGCATATTGAGGAGGAAACCTTGACAAAAACAATTAAAAACAGACTGAAAAGGCTTAGAAAATCCCTTTCCGAACAGGATCTTGACGCAGTGTTGGTTCTTGTGGCGGAAAATCGTCGTTATCTGAGCGGTTTTACAGGTGAGGATTCCCAGTTCGACGAATCTGCCGGAGCCCTCCTCATATCCGACGCAAGGCTTATTCTTGCCACGGATTCGCGCTACGAACTGCAGGCCGAAACCGAAGCACCCCTTTACGAAATAACGTGTTATAAAGAGGGGTTGGCCAAGGCGCTACCCGATATATTAAAGGAACTGAACATTGGAAGGCTCGGATTTGAGGGTATCCGCATGTCCTGCTTTCAGTATAACAAAATTGTTGAAAACATAACCTCCGACAATCTGTCTGTGGAACTCGTAGAAACCGAAAATATTGTGGAAGATCTGCGCATCATAAAAGAAGAAGCTGAAATTGAAGCCACAAAAAAAGCACTCTCCATAGCGGAAAACGCTTTCAGAAAAGTCGCGGGGATGCTTGCACCGGGGATGACAGAGAAAGAGGCGGCATGGGCCATGGAAAAGGAGATGCGTGAAGCGGGTGCTGACGCATTATCCTTTCCGACCATTGTTGCGTCCGGCCCCAACAGCGCCCTGCCCCATGCAATTCCCGGAGATAGAAAAATTAAAAAAGGCGAACCGATTCTATTTGACTGGGGCGCTAGATTGAATGGTTACTGTTCGGATTCATCCCGAACCCTTGTCATCGGAAATCCGGATGAAACGTTCAAGAGGGTTTACAAAACTGTTCTGGATGCCCAGCAGATGGCTATAGATGCCATAAAACCCGGCGCCAGTTCAAAAGCGATCGATGAAATTTCAAGAAACCATATTAATTCCATGGGATTCGAAGGAAAATTCGGCCACGGTCTGGGTCACGGAACCGGGCTTGCCATTCATGAAGCGCCACGACTCAGCCCTTTCAAGGATACACGGCTCGACGCCGGGATGATCATCACCGTTGAACCGGGAATATACCTTCCCGGATGGGGCGGTATCCGGATCGAAAATCAGGTAGTGGTCAGAGACAACGAAGCTGAGATTCTCAACAGCCTCAACACGTCCTGTTCAATTGCAGAACTGTAAAACCTAAAACCTGCATCAAATGATATCGAAAATGGCTATATATTTTATTATTTCGTATAGCTGAAACTTCTTTACAATGAAAACAGATCCACCAATACGCAGGCAAATAATATGAGAAATTCTATCATATTTTTCGACAACAATTGACCCTTCGGGATTGCAGAATTTAGTTAAAAGAAAAAACTTGCAGAAACCTTCAACTCAAAACACAGAACGCTAAATGCCGAAATCAACCTCCTCTTTGGATATACTGGCGGATCAATATGTAAACTACCTCCTTGTCGAGAAAGGGCTTTCGGAGAATACCATCGAATCATACAGCAGAGATCTTTCCAGGTATCTCAGATTCCTTCAGCAACAGGGAATAAGGAATATAACCGATGCAGACACACCTTTTATCTTAAAACACCTAATCGCATTGAGGAATACGGGTCTGGGGTCAAGCTCAAGGGCGAGGCACCTGGTTACGTTGAGAGGATTCTACAGGTTTCTTGTACAGGAAAAAGTGCTCAAGCACGACCCGGCGAGGCTGGTGGATCTCCCAAAAAGCGGCCTGAAACTTCCGGATGTACTCTCCGTTCAGGAAGTAAATCATCTTCTGAAAACTCCGGATACAAAAAAACCGATCGGTTATAGGGACGCTGCGATGATTGAACTCCTTTATGCTGCAGGTTTGAGAGTATCCGAGCTGGTGAATTTGAAGCTTCAGGATGTAAACATGGAAGCTGGGTTTGTCAGGGTCCTGGGCAAGGGATCAAAAGAAAGGATCGTTCCGATCGGCCAGTATGCAAAAGAAAAAATCGTTGGTTACGTCACCACTGCCCGTCCGCTCCTTCTTAAAAACATCATCAGTTCCTACCTGTTCGTTGCTCGGGCAGGAAAACCGATGACACGCCAGGGGTTTTGGAAGCTGCTTCGGAACTATGCCCTGAAGGCGGGTATCAAAAAAAAGATTACGCCGCATAGTTTGAGGCACTCATTTGCCAGCCATCTCCTGGAAGGCGGGGCGGATTTAAGGGCTGTACAGGTCATGCTGGGTCACGTTGATATTTCCACAACCCAGATTTACACTCACGTGGCCAGAGATCATTTAAAAACGATACACGATAAATATCACCCACGAGGATGAAGCAGAGACCTTTGAAAAATGTTCAATTTTGCCTGCCCAGTTAAATCCGTATTTAACATTTAACCGGGGTTCAATGCCACTGAACGCGAAAATTTTAACCATATGAATACATTGAGTATTTCGAGGATTAACCTGCCGAAGTTCGGTGGCGGGTTAAAATTTGAGCCTGACCCCAGTGAAATAGGCTTCGCATTGCACGGGGCAGGCACCGGGATTGGGCAAAAGGGGGCGTTTTTTAAAGGTCTCGAATCAATAAAAAGGGCATTCCTTTATAATGTAATGGGATGCCCTTTTGTTAACTTGGAAATAACAATCTAAACGACAGTGACATTTACAGCAGCGGGACCCTTTTCACCCTGTTCGATGTCAAAGGTAACCTGATCGCCTTCATCAAGCGTTTTGAACCCGGTTGCATTAATTCCTGAATGATGAACAAATACATCCGGACCATCTTCCTGTTCAATGAAGCCATAGCCTTTGCTGCCATTAAACCATTTTACAATTCCCTTCGCCATAGTGACAACCTCCTTTCAAAAAATTCTCATAGTTCCAAACTTCAGGTTGTCAATTTGACAAATGAATCTTACCTTCAGAACGAAACCGGCCCGTCAATTAAGAACGGGCCTTTATTGATTGTTTTAATAATAGCATCTTTATAAAACAAAATCAAGCGGATTATACGGTCATCTCTTAACGAAGAACCTTTTGTCAGTACAGCATACTATTGCTCCCAGGCGATTTCCTGTCCAAGAAAAGATAATTGTTGAGTATCTAAAATATTCTTACAATATTGAGTATTCACAGTCAAAAACTCAACATTCACAAATCGCTTGATCTGTTGATTGTAATTATGTATCGATCTTTTTTCAGAATATTAAATAGAGCGAGTTGAATAATGAGTTTTAACTGTCAAAGATGTGGGAAGTGCTGTAAAGAAATCGGCATCGCATGGTCGGAATTGGATCCTCTCCTTGTTGCAGCCCATCTGAACATGGTCCCCCACGAATTTCTTAACTTATATGGTTTTTTTGTAAACGAATATTCCGGTGAAATCGAACCCTCAGAATTGGGCGTGACACCTTGCCCGTTCCTGAAATATGACAGGGAAAATGCGGTTTGTCGGATTTATCCTGTGAGACCTTGGATTTGTAAGGGTTACCCGGGGCCGGGAATTCTGTGCAGAATGGGGCAAGAAAGGACATAGCTCGAAAATTCTCTTTCCTTACCATCGGTTCCGTCTTTACGGTATCGTAGTAGTAAAATAGGCTGATGAAGAACCTATGCACAATCAATTAGAATTCTATCATGACTTTATACATCTCAGAACCATCATTGCATTGGCCTGTTTCATTGATAAAGTCGGTGATGTGCCTTGACACACCATTCCAGTTCTATTAAACCAGCAAACTGAAATAATTTAAAACCGCTTCTACTCTTTTTGAAATCATCAATGTTGAAAAATATTATGAAACAGTCAATATTAACGGATAAAATGACAACGGGCTGGTGGGCGCCTGGCGATGCGCCCCCTGAATTTGGAGCTCATGCGCTCAAAGCTTCAGTTCTAAAGGTAATGAAGGCGGTTATCCTGGTGAACGTGGACGGGAAAATGGGTGTCGGTCAGGGAGGTAATGTGATCATCGGAGACAGAATACCTGATGTGGAATCGAGTTACCCGCTGTGCGCTTATGCTCCGCCGCTTCATCCCGAAAACCTGGGCGATCCTTTTTTCAAGAAAAAACACAATCTTCGTTATGCCTATATCGCGGGCGCCATGGCTGATGGTATTACATCCGCTGAAATGGTTGAAAAAGCGGGTCGGGCCGGGATGATCGGTTTTTTCGGAGCCGCCGGTCTCTCCCTCGATGAAATAGAAGCCGCCGTCAACAGACTACAGAAAGGTTTACACAACCTTCCATTTGGTTTTAACCTGATTAACAGCCCCAATGATCCTGACCTTGAAGCTGCGACGGTTGAGCTCTATTTAAAACATGGAATAAAACTGATCAGCGCATCGGCATATCTCGACATGACCCTTCCACTGGTATATTACCGTGTAAAGGGAATCCACCAAGATCCTGAAGGCAACATTGTCTGTCCCAACAAGATCATCGCAAAAGTATCCCGTGTTGAAATTGCCAGGAAATTCTTCTCACCGCCCCCGGAAAAGCTGCTTGCACAACTGGTTGGCAACAAAATGATCAGCCGGCATGAAGCAACCCTTGCACAGTCCATACCCGTAGCGGAAGATATGACCGCGGAAGCCGATTCCGGAGGTCATACCGACAACCGCCCAGCCATTTCGCTGTTGCCCACCATGCTTGCATTGCGGGATGATCTGGCTGAAAAATACCAATATCAAAAACCGCTTTGTGTCGGCCTTGCCGGAGGGATCGCTACGCCCGATTCTGCAGCCGCAGCATTTGCGATGGGCGCTGCCTTTGTTCTGACCGGCTCAATCAACCAGTCCTGTGTGGAAGCGGGCACTTCAGACACTGTCCGTCAAATGCTTGCAGAGGCCAGTCAGGCCGATGTGGCCATGGCACCCGCTGCGGACATGTTCGAAATGGGAGTAAAAGTTCAGGTGCTGAAACGGGGGACCATGTTTCCGCTTCGTGCAGCAAAACTGTATGATCTTTATTCCAAGTACAACCGTTATGAAGATATCCCAGAAAAAGAAAGAAAAATCCTTGAGCGAGATTTTTTTCGATGCAGCTTCGAAGAGGTCTGGAAAGGAACCCGATCTTTTTTTACCCATCGTGATCCACGGCAGATCGTTCTGGCGGACAAAGACCCCAAGCACAAGATGGCGCTCGTTTTTCGATCCTACCTTGGCCGCTCTTCAACCTGGGCGAAAACAGGCGATCCTTCAAGAAAAATAGATTACCAGATATGGTGCGGTCCTGCCATCGGTGCGTTTAACGAATGGATTAAGGGATCCTTTCTTGAAAAACCGGAAAATCGAAAAACCGTTACCGTAGCGATGAATCTGCTTTGCGGCGCTTCTGTGGCAACACGTGTAAACTGGCTTCGAAACCAGGGTGTTGAACTGCCAAGTGGTATTGCTAAATTCGCTCCTATGGATCTTGCAGAAATACGAAAGCTGCTGGATGAGGATCAACATGAAAGGGCTTGATAATTCTCTCTCCCCTGTTGCAACTTATCTATAAAGCGTTCAAGGACACCGTTAATATTCAATACCTTTACGCTATCCGTACTCATGCTTTCAATATCGACGGTTTGCCTTCCAATGGAAGTTTCAAAATACCGTTCTTCCATGACCTGAAAACCCATGTGCTCAACAGATCTGTTTGAAATGAGGCCTCTGATGTTGTAACAGAGATCTTTTTCATTTTCAGGTGCACCCTGATATCGAATGATAAAAATTCTGTATCTTTTGACCAGACTTTCTACGCCCTCTTTTGGTTCTGAATTACCTTTGGTGTCAAACTGAAACCCCCTGGCCACAAGCCATCCCTTGAGATCTTGAAGAATTGTTTTTGCTTCAGGTATGGTAAATTTCAGATCTGCCACCAGATGGCCGCCAAGATATACGGCAAACGCCTCATTCGGGTTAAATTGCCTGGCATAACCGGATTGCAATCCACCCAGAGGATCTGGTGGAAGAAATTCCCTTGACCATCGTTTCCATTTGGCAAGGTTAATCTCCAATTTTTGGGATAATTCCCTGTTTGTATAAAATTTTATCATTTCAAACCTTGCTTAGTTGTTATACCATTATATCAACTTTAACTTGCCCGCGATAAAATGACTATTTCTTGAAAAAACAAAGCGTAATGGGGAAAATACAACGCTCCGGCCCCAAAAACCTCAGGGTCGAAAATCCGAAAATAGATCTCTAAATAAGGAATTAATTCTCTGTGTTTTTCTTGATTGGTTGTTATGTCAATATATCAACCATATTATCAGTTGTCAATAGCTTGCAAAATGATATATTATAGTCTATGTAATATTAATAAACGCGTAAAAAGCCATTTTGCCATACATTCATTTTTAACCTTTTTGAAAAATGAAACAGAATATACCGATTGCCATTATTGGAATGGGGTGCTTCTTTCCGAAATCTTCAGGATTGAAACAATACTGGAGATTGCTCTTTCACGGTGAAGACGCCATAACCGACATTCCGGATTCCCACTGGTCTCCTGAAGATTATTATGACGCAGACCCCGGAAAACCGGACCACGTGTACTGCAAAAGAGGCGGATTTCTTTCTCCAATCTCGTTTGATCCAACCGAATTCGCCATTCCTCCTTCATCACTCGAGGCTATAGACACCGCTCAGATCCTGGGGCTGGTCGCAGCAAAAAAAGCGATTGAAGATGCCGGTTATGGAGAAGAAACGTCCTTTAACCGGGACAGAGTCAGCGTAATTCTCGGCGCAACCGGGACCCAGGAACTCGTTATCCCGCTGGGTGCCAGACTCGGGCATCCAAAGTGGCTGAGCGCTCTCAAAGATGCCGGCGTTCCTGCTGACAAAGCAGCAGAAGTCATCGAAAGAATTTCCGATTCATACGTTTCATGGCAGGAAAATTCCTTCCCCGGCCTTTTGGGAAATGTCATCGCAGGAAGAATATGTAATCGCCTTGATCTGGGCGGCACAAACTGTGTTGTTGACGCCGCATGCGCCAGCTCCATGAGCGCCATTTACCTTGCCGCCATGGAACTCTACTCGAACCGAAGTGACATGGTTGTCACGGGCGGTGTGGATGCACTCAACGATATTTTCATGCACATGTGCTTTTCCGAAACGCAAACCCTTTCACCCACCGGAGATGTCAGACCCTTTTCAAAGGATGCCGACGGCACGGTTCTGGGTGAAGGTATCGGAATGCTTGTCCTTAAAAGGCTCACGGACGCTGAAAAAGACGGTAACAGGATTTATGCGGTCTTAAAGGCCATCGGATCTTCCAGCGATGGAAAATCTCAGAGCATCTATGCGCCCAGAAAAGAAGGACAGATCAAGGCGCTTCGCACCGCCTACGAATACGCCGGCGTCGACCCGACAACCGTCGGACTCATTGAAGCCCACGGCACCGGCACCCGGGTCGGAGATATTGTCGAATTCCAGGCACTCACCCAATTCTTTAACGATCGGCCCGAAAACGCTGACCGGTGCGCTCTGGGCTCCGTAAAATCGATGATCGGACATACCAAAGCGGCTGCCGGAGCCGCCGGCCTGATAAAGTCCGCACTTGCCCTTTACAACAAGGTCCTGCCGCCCACGTTGAAAACTGATGAACCCAGCCCAAATATGGATATCGATGAAAGCCCTTTCTATTTGAGCACGGAAACCCGCCCATGGTTCTCAAAAAACAGGCATCCGCGTCGATCCGGTGTGAGCGCCTTCGGGTTTGGCGGCAGCAATTTTCATGTTGTTCTGGAAGAGCACCAGCGAAACAAGCAAGAAGTTTCCTGGGATGGATCAATAGAAATCATCGCACTTTCAGCGCCAACCCAAAACGAATTAACCGAACGTCTACGCAGCCTCATCAACGTTATCGACAAAGGTCTATCCGATGAGGAGATGTCATTTATGGCTGCAAAAACACGTCACGATTTTTCTTCATCAGATCCGCACCGCATCCTGTTCGCTATAGAACAACCGCTGGAACCGCCCTTAGATTCATCCGGCAGCCCAATTGACCTTTTTGTCAAAGCACTGGAAACCCTTGAATCAAATCCGGGAAAAACCGCCTGGCAAACCAAAAATATCTACTGCGGCGGTCCTGAACAACCGGGAAAAATTGCATTTATTTTTCCGGGACAGGGGAGTCAATATGTCGGAATGGGACGTGACCTGGTCTGCAGCTTTCCGGATGCTTTTGAAATTCTGGAACAAGCAAATGAAAAATTGAAAGGCCCTAAAAGCCTGAGTGATTTTATCTACCCCTACCCTGCCCGAACGCAAAAAGCTAAAAAAAATCAGGAAGAAGATTTAAAGCATACAAATATCGCTCAACCGGCTCTCGGTGCCGTCAGCCTGTCCATGCTGAAAATCCTTCAGGGATTCGGTATCAGACCTGATGCGACCTGTGGACACAGTTTCGGTGAACTGACAGCGCTTTGCGCTGCGGGCTGGATGGACACCGATACCCTCTTAGACCTCGCCGTCTCCAGGGGCTCAGCCATGGCATCAACCGGCCGGAATAAGCAGCAAACCGGGACCATGCTGGCGGTCAAAGCGCCGCTTGAGGCGCTGGACGCTTTGGTTAAAGATATCGGTTCAGGGATTGTTCTCGCCAACAGAAACGCCCCGAATCAGGGTGTACTGTCCGGATCCCTTAAGGCCATCACTCTGGCTGAAAAAAGATGCAAAGAAAATGGATTCCGATCCATAAGACTGCCGGTATCCGCAGCTTTTCACAGCAACCTGGTAAAGGACGCCCAAAAACCTTTTATGAAAGCCATGGGAAATATCAATATTTTTCCTTCCGACATCCCGGTTTTTTCCAATACAACAGGCATGCCCTATCCTGCTGATGCTGCCCGGTCAAAACAGTTGTTGTGTGACCAGATATTGCGTCCCGTCAATTTTGTCGGTGAAATTGAAAATATGTTTGACTCGGGGATTCGAACATTTGTTGAGATCGGTCCCAAAACGGTCTTAACCGGTCTTGTCAAATCGATACTAAAGGACCGTGATGTTCAGGCGGTCGCAATAGACAGCTCCTCGGGAAAAGACTCCGGGATGTTTGATCTGGCCAAGACCCTCTGTCACCTTGCATCCAGGGGTTATCCCGTAAATCTGACCCAATGGGAACAACCCGCCTCGGAACCGAGAAGACAAATAATGAGCATCCCGATCCAAGGCGCGAACTATAGAAACCCGAAACCAGAAGTCAGAGGACAGAAGACAGAAGGAATAGGACAGAGAAATAAGGAAACTATACGAACCTCTGAGACGAAAGAAAGAGATTTTAATAAAAAAATGGAAAGTAAAAACAAACCTCAACAATCGGAATCGATTCTGAATGCATTAAAGACTGTCCAGGAAGGTCTCAAGTCGATGCAGGCACTCCAGATGCAGACTGCTGAAGCCCATAAAAAATTTCTGGAGACCCAGACAGAAGCCGGCCGTACCCTGCAAAATATGATGGACAGTACCCGGCATCTTGCTGAAGTCTCCCTGGGAATTAAAACAGAATTCAAATCCCGGAATTTAGACTTTCAAAACGCTTTAGAAAGCGCATCGATGCCCTTTGATAACAAAGCAAGT